>JALYVW010000036.1 GCA_030853005.1 Vulcanimicrobiota bacterium | reverse complement strand
GCGGAATAACGCCGATATGGCCGCCGATCACGTAGCGCAGGCTCTCGGCCTGCACGGCTTCATTCAATGGGCGGTTTACGACGTGCCGGCTGACGTCGTCGACGATGCCGATGATCGCGCAGGTTGCGTCCAGCATGGCCGCGCTACCGTGGCGGAATTCGCCTGCCGAAAACCCCTCGGCGTGGATGTAGCTTGCCTCCTTGAGTTTGAGCGCACATTCGTACGCGATTGGCAGGCCGTAGCCAGTGGCCACGATGACGACGCTCCGCCGTCGGGCGATCCGTTGCGCCGCCGACTTTACCGTCTCAACGTCCGGACCGTCGAGCCAACCGCGCACGTCCTCGGCAGTTTCTTGCAGCGACGCAGAACTACGCGAATGCTGACCCGACATTAAACCCGCGGCCCAAAGGAGGATCGCCGCCGTTGACGTGACGCTCTTGCTGGCGGGGACGGCAATTTCGGGGCCGGACCCGACGTCGATGGTGACGTTCGCGCGCTGGCCGAGAACCGAGTCGGGCGTGTTGGTAAGCGCAATGAGCGTTTTCGGCTGAAGCACGTCCAGCGCATCGATGAGGTCGGTGGACCGTCCGCTTTGCGAACAGGCGATCACAACCGCATTTTGGTAGGCTGCGTTGTCGAGCGGCGCTTCGGTGGCCGCTAACGCGTGGGCGCGAATTCCGCGCCGCCGCAGTGCCAACGCTCCCAACTGCGAAACGAAGAGCGAACTGCCGCTTCCCAGCAAGACGACATCTCGTCCTCGAATGGCGCGCGCGAGCGTTTCGGCTTTGTCCGAGGCAGCGATCGAACGCCAGACATCGGGTTGTTCCCGGATCTCGCGTTCGAATTGCGCTCCTAGCACCTGGCGTTTCTTCGTGCCGTCATCGTTTGGCAAATTCCGATAGGACGGCGCCGCGCACCTTTGCTAATTCCGCCGATCCGCCTTGATGGTCTTCGCCCATCCAGCCGTTGACCATGAACGAAAACGTCACGGCGCCGTGGGTTTTTGTCCGGATGAAACCCGACACTGTCCGCACGTGACTGATGCTGCCCGTTTTCGCGAACACCGCTTTTTCAGCGGCTGTACCCATATAGGATCTCTTCAACGATCCCCGCACCCCTGAAACCGGGAGCGCGTCCAAGACGATGTTGCGGTTGGGGGAGTTCCAGTCGGCCTGCAAGATTTTTACGAAGTCTTCGGCAGTGATCCGATCGTATTGCGAAAGTCCGGAGCCGTCGCCGATCGTTACGGTGGTCGGATCGACGCCGATCGAACGCAGCCAAGCATTTTCTACCGCCGCGCCTTTTGTATCGGTGCCGGGCTCGCCACCACCGAACACGCCGAGCTGTTTTAAAAACATCTCGCCCATCAAATTGTCCGATGGATACCAAAAGTCGGCAAGCAGCTGCGGCAGACTTTCCGAGTGATGCGTCCAGACTGGGGCTGCGTCCGGTGGCGTTTTTCCGGAATGCGTTTCTCCAACGACCCGAATACCGTGCGCCGCCAGCGCCCGAAAGAAGACATCCCCGGCGTAACTTTCGACGTCGGGAACCGCGGGGGAAAGGTCGCCCGATTCTTTCGCTCCGACCGGACCGTAGTTTCCGCCGAGGATGATCGTGCGCGGTCGATCCCACGTACGCGAGATTGTGGATGTGTCGCTCGTTCCGGTCACGAGCTGATTGTCGATGATCAAGGCGTCGGTTTGCGGTTCGGCGCGCAGTGAAACGGGCGCGCCGATCGTCGGGCCCGGCGTCATGTGAACGTGTAGAATGCCGTCTTCCAATTCGAGCGCGCTGACGATTGGCGCGTAGTAATACGGCAGATCGTCCCACGACCAGCCATACCCGAGGCGCTGCGAATCGAAATGCGTCGCATCCGTTACGACGGACCCTCCGATCGTTTTGACCCCCGAAGCGGCAAGCGCGGCGGCCGCGGCATCGAGGTCGCTCGCGCGCAACAACGCGTCGCCGCCTCCGCGTAAGTAGACGTTCCCGGCGATGGCGCCATTTTGTACGGGTCCGTCCGCGTAGGCCGCGGTGTCGTAGCGAAAACTCGGGCCGAGCCGCGCCAACGCGCACGAGCCGTCGAGCAGCTTAAAGTTTGACGCGGGCATCAGCTCCGTGGTCGCCTGTTGCGAAAGTAACGACGTGCCGTGAACCGTGTCGATGGCCACAAGGGCGACGTCGGCGCCGCGTAGCGTCGGCGAAGCGAGATCCCTCAAGACGGCCTCGCGCAGACGCGCAATTTCCGAAGCCGTCCAGGGCGCGCCGCCGGGAGCCGGCCGAAGCAGCGTTGCGGTCGATGACATATCGGCCGCCGAGGCCGCGACGGTCAATCCGCTGCAGAGAACGCATGCCAACAAGATCCGTAACAGGTTATTCATCACAATCATTTCGTAAGACGTCGTCGACGGTTTCCCGGCGAGCGAGCGGGGCGTGCTGCGTTCCGTCCACAGCTACAACCGCGGGACGAACGAAGCGGTTATAGTTACTGGACATACTGTACGTGTACGCGCCGCTCGTACACAGTGCGAGCACGTCACCTACCGCAATATCGTCGGGCAAAGGCGCCGTAACGATCCGGTCGTTTTCGCAGGATCGTCCGCACACAACCGTTTCGCGCAGCGGTCCGCCGCGCCTCGAAGCGAGCACGGGGTGGTGATAGGCATCGTAAAGAGCGGGGCGCGGGTTGTCGGTCATCCCGCCGTCGACGACGACGAATGGCCGCCCGACTTGGTCTTTGACCGCCATCACGCGATAGAGCAATGTCCCCGCCTCGGCGATGAGCGCGCGGCCGGGCTCGATTCCGACGACGGGTTTCGCGAGGCGGTCTCGCGGCGCTCGCTCTTCGATCACGCGTACGATAGCGCTGATTGTCTGGGCGATGTCTGCCACTTTTGCGGAGTCCGGCGACATGCGAACCCCGAATCCGCCGCCGGCAATAAGCACGCGCGATACCAATCCATGCGCGGCAAACGTTGCCGCCGAACTCGCGAGTTCGGCGGCATTGGCAAGCAATGGCGCTTCGTCGTAGATTTGCGATCCAATGTGCGCGTGCAAACCGGCGAAGCGCAAGTGCGGTGCTTGCGCAAGCAGGGCCGCTGCGGTGCCAGCCGCATCGCGGGGCATGCCGAACTTGGTATGGTTGCCCGCCGTACGAATCATTTCGTGCGTATGCGCTTCCACCCCGGTGTTGATGCGCAGGACCACCGTCATGACGCGGGTGCTTGAGAGACTTGCGAGAGCGCGCAACTCATCGAGGTTGTCCACGACAATTCGCCCCACTCGTCCGGCGGCGACGGCATCGAGCTCGGCCTTCGTCTTACCACACCCGTGGAGCGTCAAGCGCGCGGCGGCGTACCCCGCCCGCTCGGCGGTCACTAATTCTCCAAGCGAACAGACGTCGAGGTGCAATCCTCGCAGTAAGAGGTGTCGCGCCAGTCCGACGAGCAGCATCGCCTTGCCGGCGTACGAAATTTCGACGCCCAACGGATCGCAGGCGGACCGATAGCGCGCGATGGCCTCGTCCAAGACGGAATAATCTAAGGCGAGCAGCGGCGTATCGTAGACGCGCGCCAGCGTTCCCGCAGCAACGCCGGCAACGTAGAGTTCGCCGCCATCGCCGCGCGAATGGCCCGGCGCCAAGCCCTCGTGCCACTCTACGATCGACACAGCGGAGTTCGACATCGACCCATTGTACTACGGTTGGCATGGAACGCAAACCGGAGAATTGCATCGCGAGCTATCCGCATTGGAAACTGCGGGATTGGCGGCCCGAGCTTCCGCAAGGCCGGATCGAGCGAATCTACACCCATTGGTCGGCCCACGATTATCAATCGGTCTTTCCGGCGTATCATTTTTGTGTCGCACTCGACGACGATGGCGACCTTCTGGTCGTCAACACCCACGACGTGCGCGAAAACATGCGCAATGTGTACGATGCTCCGGACGATCCTTATGCCGCTCACACGCGCGGGCGCAATTCGTTTGCCCTCGGCATCTCGGTGATGGCTATGGAGGACTCGCGACCCGACGACTTCGGCCCATTTCCGCTCACCGCGGAAAACGTTGACGGGTTCTGTTTGCTCGTGGCACGGCTAGCGGCGTTTTACGGCGTCCCGATCGACGCCGACCATATCATGAGTCATGCCGAGGCCGCTTTGCACGACGGCTACTTTGGTACGCAACCGGAACAACGTTGGGACATCGCGCGCTTGTCCGCCGATACTCGGCCGCTCGACGAAGCCGACGGACGCGACGTCGGGGAAGAGCTGCGCCGCCGCATTCGCTTATGTACGGAGTGAAAACTGGTGCATGAAGCGCGCGACCGCAAGCTGCGCGGCGCCGGCCTCGTGCAATCGGCGTTCGTAGGCTTCGATCGACTGCGGCGGAGTGACACACATAAAATGCGTATCCGCTGCCGCTAGGCTTCGAATCGACACTGCCTTCGCGCCCGCGGGGATCAGCGCGGTCGAATAGGGCTCGAGGGTGACCGCGGACTCGGCGCAGGTGAGTTCCAACGGTGACTCGAGCGAGAGCACAATCAGCGGGCGATTGTGCGTATTCATTTCGGCCGCAGTTTCGGTGGCGCCGATGCGCTCGACCACGAAATGGCGGTCGGCGATCAATGCGGTTCGCTGGAATCCCTCAAAAGCGTACGCAAGCGGCTCCAACGCGCCGGCATGGCCGCGACCGTAGTCCAAAACGTCGGCCGCTTTCTGCACGTGCAGCTCTCTGGGCTCGCCGTCGGCACCCACGCGGTTCCAATCGAAGATGCGGTACGTTAAGTCGCTGGCTTGCTGCGTTTCAAACAAGACGATTCCGGCGCCGATAGCGTGGAGCATTCCGGCGGGCAAAAAAAACGCTTCTCCGGCCTTGACGGGGACTCGCCGGAGAATATCGGCAAGCGTTCCGTCGGCCACGCGGCGTTCGTATTCCTCGCGCGTCGTATCTTGCGACCAGCCCAAAACGAGTTCGGCTTGCGGCTCGGCGGCGAGAATGTACCAGCATTCGGTTTTGCCGTTGTGCTGGTGCTCGACGCGTTCGGCGTAGGCATCCGTAGGATGCACCTGCACGGAAAGTGCGCCGCGCGCGTCGATGATCTTCGTCAGGATCGGAAAGAGCGTCGTCGCATCGATGTCGCCCAGCAAATCCGCACCGAGCTCGGCGCGCAAGTCGGCCACACGCTTTCCTGCGTACGCTCCGTTACGTACCACGTTTTCGTCCCAGCACTCCCAAGATTCACCGATGTCCGCGGTCGCATCGCCGTGCTTTCCGAAGTCGCGGACGAGTGCTTTTCCGCCCCAAATGGCGGGCGTTAACTTTGGCTCCAGGAGGTAAGGATAGAAGGATGGTTCGGTCACGGCACCTTTCGAGTATGCGCTCGAACCGGTCCAACCCTTGCCGGTCCGGCAAAACGGACGCCTAACGCGCATCGCCGAAGCACGGAGCGTGCATCAGTTTTTTATTGGAATCGGATCCAATCTCGGCGACCGTCAAAGCAATATCTTGACGGCGTTGCAGCGCCTCCGGGCACGATGTGAGATTGTGGCCGTTTCCGGGTTTTATGAAAGCGAGGCGGCGGACGGCGCGGAGGGCCCCCCGTTTCTGAATGCGGCCGCTTCGTTGCGCACAGACCTCGAGAAAGACGCGCTGCTCCAGTTCGCCCGGGCGGTCGAAACGTCGGTGGGCCGCGCCGGCGCGCGCCACCTGGCCGCCCGCGTCATCGACATTGACGTGCTGGTCGCGGACGGTGAAGCGCGGCCCGACCTGGCGAGCCGGGCCTATAATGTGGTTCCACTCGCCGAGATCGCTCCGGAGTTTGCCGACGCCGCTGCGGCGAGCCGCGAAAGCGTACGCCGACGCGCCCGAGCGCTTAGCTTTGCGGCCAACCGCCAAGAGGAAGCGCCCGACGTGCGCCTCTCGCTCAATCGGGTGGGCGTGGCGCGCATTCGCCGGATCGTACGGCTCAACATCGACGGGACCGATCGCGTGTACAATGGCGAGCTTGCGATGGTGGCCGACTTGTCGAGCGACAAAGCCGGCCTTCACATGTCGCGCTTTTCGGAGATTCTGGAAGCCACGCTGGATGTGCTGGCGCGCGACGACGCGCCGACCGCGATCGCTCGTTTAGTCGAGACCATCGCACGCGAAGTTGTCGGCAGTCAGGCAGCATTGCGGGCGGACGTTCGGCTGCGCGCCGACTTTGGCTTGGAGCGCTGGACCCCCGTGAGCGGCAAACGTGGCGAGGAGACCTACACGCTGGTGGGCATAGCGCATGCGGACGAGCGAGGAACGCGCCGCGTCGTCGGGGTGGAGGCCGAAGGCATGACCGCCTGTCCGTGCGCGCAGCTCATGGTACGCGAGCACAGCTTGAACGAATTGCGCGATGCCGGGTTTAGCGATGCGGATTCCCGGCGGGCTCTCGATGCGCTTCCGGTTGCGACGCACAACCAGCGCGGCCGGGGCTGCGTCCTCATCGGCGTCCCCAGCGACGAGGTATTGCGCGCCGAAGACCTGGTGGAGATCGTGGAGTCGTCGATGTCGAGCGAAACCTACGATTTGCTCAAACGTCCCGACGAGTTTTTCGTCGTGAACAAGGCCCATCACAACCCGAAATTCGTGGAGGATGTCGTGCGAGGGATCCTCGCGCGCACGCTCGACGTGTACGCCGACTTTCCCGACGAATCGTTCGTCTTCGCCTCACAAGTGAATTACGAGTCGATCCACAAACACGACGCCTTCGCGGAGGGATACGGCACGTTCGGCGAGTTGCGTGCGGAGTTGGCCGGCGCAGCACGGGCCGGGCAGCGCACCGATCTTGCGGCGTGGCTCGGAACTCGGCCCTCAAGCGTGCTGGTGTAGTCCGCTCGCGCGAGCGGCTTCCAGCGCGGCAATCCGAGCTTTGAGCGGCGGATGCGTGCCGAACAAAAACTCATACCAGGCAGGTGCTGCGTCCTCGGCAAGATTTTGGTCGCGAAGTCGACGAAATGCCGCCGCGCCGGCGCCAGGATCGCGCGTAGCCTCCAACGCAAACCGGTCGGCGGCCCACTCGCGCGAGCGCGTGAATGCGGCAAGGGCCGGTTGCGCGAGATGCGCGACGAGAGAAACCCAGACGAAGAGCCGCGCGATCGTTGTGGGATCCTCCCCACCCTGCGCGACATCGGATCCAACCCGAGATTGCGTGGCAAGAAACGATGCGGTCACGAGTACCTGGCTGACCGCGATCATTCGCCAGCTGTCGCGCGACACGTAATGGCCCAGCTCGTGCGCGACGACGAACGCAATTTCGTCTTCGGTAAATGCATCGATCAGCGTATCGCCCACGACGATACGATGCACCGATCCGATACCCGTTACGAAGGCATTCGCCTTGGTCGTCTGCCGGCTCATATTCATCCGCAGAATCTCCGCATCACCCACCCCGTATTGCCGAGCTAGCGCGCGGAGCCGCCGTTCGAGCGGGCCATCGAGTTTCTCGAATGTGTTGAAGAGCGGTAGAACGTACACCGGGACGATGAGGTTGGCAAGCACCGCAAGTGGAAGCGTTGCCGCACTCGCGAGCAGTGCCCAGTGCTTTGGAAAGCGCCGAAGAGCCGCTGCGAGTGGCACCGCAAGTCCCGCCGAAACGACCGTCGTCACGGCGGTCTCCTTGGCGCGATCCGCCAGCCATCCGCGAACGGACTGTTCCGTCAAACCGTTGGTGCGTTCGACGCTATAACCCTCGATAAAATCGGCGGGAAGGTCTGCGACCGATTCCAGCAACATGGCTGCGCCCGTGAAGAGCGCGGGGTGCAACCACACCGCGCGCGTCCGCGTTGCTGCGGAGAGTCGCGCCGCACCGCCGCCATAGGCGAAAGCCGCCGAAACCGCTGCGCCGCGCAAGAGACCGTCAACCGCGAGCGCGCGCTTTAGGCGGCCGTATGCGGCAGCGTCTTTCGCACGAGTGGGCGAAGGCCGGAGCGTTTCGCGGACGGCCTGCACCGTGCGAACGGCGGCATAGCCCGCGGAAAGTCCTGCGCCCGCGCCAACAAGAAACCTTCGAACCTGCATGGTACTCCCTTAGAACAAAAATGAAGCTGTTTACGAACGCCCGCGCCTATGCCTACGATCCGGCGAGCCAAACCTATACCCGTTCGGACGCCCTGCTCGTCGAAGGATCGAAAATCGTCGCGCTTGGAGAGTCCGAAGCCGGCGGGGGAATAGAGCGGATCGACCTGGTCGGCGCAACGGTGCTACCGGCGTTCGCAGACTGTCACGTCCACCTCACCGATACGGGCTATTTTTTAGGCGAGCGCAATTTGAACCGAACGCGCACCTATACGCAGTTCGCCGCCGCCGTCGAGCGCTTGCCGCGGGAACCGATCATTTTTGCCGGTCAATACGACGAAAGTTTTTGGACCGACGGAAAGGTCGCCGATGCCGCTCCTTTGGATCGTGCGTTTCCGGACGCGCTCGCGATGCTCGTGCGCGTTGACGGTCATTCGTGTCTCGTCAATCGGAAGACGCTCGCCTGGCTGAATATGCCACCTGACGAAGCGGGGATCGAGCGGACCTCCTCCGGCGACCCTACCGGCAAATTATTCCTTGCCGCGAACTGGCGCGCGCAGGCCCGATTCATGGAAGCCATTCCGCAACGGGTGAAACGCGACGCAGAACGCCGCGCGGCCGCGCTGGCGCTCGCCCACGGCGCGCTACACCTGCACGTCCAACTGGTTGGTTTTGCGCGCGATGCCTACGCGCAAGAGATTGCCGCACTACGCGATATCGCGGGCCCCAAATGGTATCCCAAGATCTGCGAGCCCGACGCAGGCGTGGCGCACGAGCTGGGGTTGCCGTACGTCGGCGGAGACGTTTTTCTCGACGGTTCGATCGGCAGCTGCACCGCGGCAGTCTCGGAACCGTTCTTGGTTGGCAGCGGCGATCGGCGGCCGGGCCTGGGCGATCTGAAGTACGCGGACGACGAGCTCTTTGCGTATTTTGCGCAGGCGCACGCGCTCGGGGTTTCAGCCGGCGTGCACGCAATCGGCGATCGCGCGATCGAGCAATGCATCGCGACCTGGGAGCGCGTCCTCGTCGCGCAACCCGCGAATGGTGCGCGTCATTTTATCGAACATTTCGAAATCGCGCGCGTCGACCATATCGAGCGCTGCGTGCAAATGGGCATCTATTTGTCGATGCAACCCCAGTTCGACCAACTCTGGGGCGGAGAAGGTCGCATGTACGACACGCGCCTCGGGACGCAGCGCATGCGCTCGATGAACGCGCTCGGGCGCGCGCAGCGAGCCGGCGCGGTGTTGTGCGGCGGCGACGACAGTCCGGTCTGCGAGCTATCTCCCTTGCAAGGCATGTCGGCTGCCGTCGAACATCACGAAGCGCAAGAACGTTTGAGTGCGCCCGAAGCGCTTAGCATGTATACGTACAACGCGGCACGACTCGGCCACGCGGAATCGAGCACCGGACGCTTGGCGCCTGGATTCGACGCGGATTTTGTCGTGCTCGATCGCGACCCGCTCGACGGGGCATCGTTCGCGGAATGTACCGTCGGTCAAACCTGGTCGAACGGCAAGTGCGTTTACGACGCGACGCAATAGGCGCGGACGCTAGATGAGTGAGATCGTTTCCTTCGGCTTGGGGTGGGCTTCTAAAGCGGCGACGAGCGCTCCGGCGAGGACGTCGCAGACCGGATCGTCGATCTCTTCGATGCGGCCTTCATCGGCTAGCAGCGCTTTGCGCGGATCGATCGGTAGCGTCGCGAGTACGGGCGCTTGCGCGAGTTCCGACACTTTTCCGGCATAAGAAGGGCCGAAGATTTCGTACTTGGTTCCCGTATCGGGCGCGATGAAGTACGACATGTTTTCAACGACACCCAAGATGGGCTTGCGGAGTTGATGCACGAGGTTTGCCGCTTTGCGCACGATCATCGTCGCCAATGCCTGCGGCATCGTCACGAGAATGACGCCGTCGATCGACAGCGATTGCAGCACGGTCAGCGGCGCGTCAGAGGTTCCAGGCGGCAAGTCGATGAGTAACACATCGAGGTCGCTCCACAAAACCTGTTCGTAAAACTGGCGGATCACGCCGGAGAGTATCGGCCCGCGCCAGATCATCGCCGTGTCTTCCTTGTCGGTCAAAAGATTCGAGCTCACGACCTCGATGGCGCTGCGCGTGCGCGCCGGAATCATCAGCGGCTGCGGGCTGCCTTGCGCGTTTTTGGGAGCGTTGGGATCCGATTCGATGACAAGCGGTTCGCGCAAACCGAAAAGTTTGGGAATTGAAGGCCCGGTGATATCGCCATCGAGTATCCCTACGCGCAGGTTTCGCCGCCGCAAGCCGATCGCGAAGAGAGCCGTTACCAGCGACTTTCCGACGCCGCCTTTGCCCGACATCACGGCGACCACGTGTTTAATGTTCCCGCGGCGAGCGAAGGCGCCCGGCGCGCGGCGCTGCGGCGTGCGGTCTTCGTTAGCAATATTCGGCACGAATCCGGAGAGGCGGGCTTGCGCGAGGGCGGCGAGGATGGGTTCTGCCCGCAGTCCGTGCGCGGCCGCACCTTGTGCGATGGTTTCGTACTTGTTGACGCCGCAGCCGGCGCAGTGTAGGCCGAAACGCTCTAAAACGTCGGCCGCGATGGGCAACTGCGCGACCAGTTCCCGAATGTTGCTTTGCGCGGAAATGTCCATCTCGATATGCGGCATATCGTCATCTTCGCGTTCGCAGAGGCCCGCTACTATGCGACTGAACTCGCAAGCGCGGCCGGAGGGGACCTGCGCGCTTGCTGGAAGCTGCGAAGCGCCGTGATCACGCAACGCCCTTCCACCTACGAACGCGCGAAAGCATCCCTGGCGGGAGGCTGCGATTCGCCGGTGCGGTCCGGCTGGAGCGTGGGCGGGGCCCCGTTTGTCCAAAGCCGTGGTGAGGGGCCGTACGCCTACGACGAGTCGGGGAGGCGGTACGTCGATTACGTTATGGCCTATGGCCCGCTGCTTTTTGGACACACCCATCCGATGCTGACGCAAAACCTCGACGATCTCGTCAAAGGCGGGTGGGTCTGGGGCGCGACGCATGCCGAGGAAGTGCGTCTCGCGGAGCGCGTTCGATCCCACGTACCGTCCATGCAGCGTTTGCGCTTCGTCACGAGCGGTACCGAAGCGGTGATGAGCGCCGTGCGCGTCGCGCGCGCGTTCACGGGGCGTACGCTCGTTCTGAAATTCGCCGGAAACTACCACGGGCACAGCGATTTCGCGCTTTTGGATGCGGGCGCTTCGGCCCACACAAGCGACGCGGCGAGAAGCGGCATTCCGGCGAGCATCACCCGAGATGTCTCGGTTGCGCGATACAATGATTTGGAAGACGTGGATGCGATCCTCGCCGCGAACCCGGGCCGCCTAGCCGCCATCATCGTGGAGCCCGTCGTCGGCAACATGGGTTTCGTCACGCCGCTACCTGGGTTTCTTCGGGGCTTACGCGAGCGTTGCACGCGCTCCGGCGCGCTGCTGATCTTCGACGAAGTTATCACCTGGCTGCGGCTCGGGCTTGGCGGCGCGCAAGCGCACGTCGACGTTGCGCCGGACCTCACGGCGGTCGGCAAGGTGATGGGCGGCGGAGCGCCGATCGCCGCGTTCGGCGGACGCGCGGAGGTCATGAACGTGCTGGCGCCGGACGGCGAAACGTTTACCGGTGGTACGCACGCCGGCAACCCCTTTTGCGTCGGCATGGCGCACCGCGTCCTCGACTTGGTCGAAGCGCATCCCGAATACTACACGCACATGCGCGCGCTCGCGGCTCGACTTGCCGATGGAATTCGTTCGATTTTCTACCGGCGCGGCCTCGACTATGCCGTGGTTGCGCACGAGTCGATCGTGGATTTCGCATTTCGCCCGGGGTGCGCTGCGCGCAACTACGACGATGCGCGCGCGGCGGATCGGGAACGGTACGCGCTTTATTATCATGCTATGCGCGACCGCGGCATTCTGTTGCCGCCCTCGCAGAATGAAGTAATGTTCGTCTCGACCGCGCACGCCGACCAAGAGATCGATCGCACGCTTGAAGCGATCGAAGAGTCGCTAGCGGCTATTCTCTAGCGGGCGCCGGATACACCGCAGGGCTCACGAGGCCGGACGTGTCGATGGCGCGCACGCCGAACACATAATCGTCTTTGCTGACCTGTACCGTCGCCTGCGAGACGTTGCCGACGTTTTCGGCAAATTGCCACTGCGCTGCGCTGGTCTCTCGCCAGAGGATTTCGTATGAGACCGCATGCGACGCCGGTTTCCAACGTAGCGTCGTAGCGTACCCTAAGGCTTTGACGAGCAGTTGCGGACTTTGCGGTTCCTCTGGGCCGAGCGCGAGCGCGGCGAGCGACGCAACGTTCATTCGTGTGACTCGCGCGACGTAATCGAAGTCCACGTATTGCAAGAGATCGCCGTACTGTATGCCGTTTTCCACGCGCACGTTCTGGTGCTGGTGATCGAAGTTCTCGTATTTTTCAACGAACCGTACTGCGGCGAAGCCTTGCGCCGCAAACGATTGCTGGTCCCCGCCGCGCAGAAAGCGGTCGCTGCGATAGATGAGTTCCGCCTGCATCGGCGGCACGTATGCCTCGGATTCGCTTTTTACGAAACGGGCAAGTTCGCGCGACGGCGAGTCGTTCTCGGTGCCGTACACATTCACAGCACGCGTGGCGATCCCGGCGGGCAATGCTTCGCTAAAGAGTCGCACCGTATCCGGAGCGCGTTCTGCACCGTGCCCCGTAGACGAACCCATGATGTCGTTATTGAGGTTAGCTACGACGTCCGCATGGCGGGACTTCAATACTTTAGCAAAGTGATCCGAACCAAAGAGCCCCTGCTCCTCGCCGTCGAAGCACGCGAAGATGATGGTGCCGTGAAAGCGCACGGGCGCCATGATTTTTGCCGCCTCGATAACGGCGATCGTCCCCGACCCGTTGTCGTCTGCGCCAGGCGCATCGAGCGTGGGATCGTTCCCGTCAGAATTGCGCGAATCGTAATGACTCGACATGACGTAGACCGGACCGCCGTTTGGATCGTCGCCGCGCAGGCTGGCGATCGCACTGCTCACTTCGACGGCCCGCGGGATGCGATCCGTTTTCGGCTGGACGTATGTGTCGTACGAGACGGTCATTCGTCCGCCGCTTCGCGTCGCCGCAGCTTCGAACTGCGCGCGGATCCAGTCGCGGGATGCATAGACGCCACGGCCGGGCGACGTGGCCCCTTCAGAAAAGAGATTGCGCGTTCCGAAAGACACGAGCTTCTCGTCGAGCGAACGCAGATCGGCTGCCGATACCGCAGCCGTCAGGGCGGCGATCCTGGGGTCGACCGTCGGCGCGGAAATAGCGGGAGGCTCTGCGGCATAGGCGGGCGCGCTGCCGATTGCAAGTGCGAGGAGAAAGCAAAAAAAACGGCGAGTCTGCATGCTCGCCCGATTCACGATTTGGCTGAAGTTTCCTCAGGCTGCGGCGGATCGAGGTAGCGCCCCAAGACGACGGCGGTCCCACGACCGGGGACGCTGCGAACGGAGAAAATGTCCGCACAGCGCCGCATGATCGGCAAGCCCCGTCCATGCTCGCTAAACTCGTCGGGCAGCGGCGCCGTCACGTTGGGTTCGAAACCCATGCCGGAGTCGATGATGGTGGCCAGAATTTTGTCGGGCTCGATTTGGCAACGAATCTCGATCACGTCTTCAGAGGCCGAATGCTCGATGGCATTTGCTAGCGCCTCGCCAACGGCAAAGACGAAATCGTCGAGATCTTGCCGGCTGATGTGCGCGCCATGGGCGAAAGAGACCACTTCGTCGCGCACGGTTTTCCCGAAGCGCGGGTTCGGCGGAATGCGCACCCTGAGGGTACGGCGCCGCTCGTCCCTTCGGCTTCCGCTCGTTTGGTCTCGTTCAATCATGGCTGCATCTATTGTTCCGCTTTCCGGCACCCTCAAACACGCCCGCTCCAGGAGCGGTTAAGCGGGCTAACGGTGCCAAGCCAGGGCTTGCGACGGCGGATTCGAAGGCAGGCTCCATGGCTTCACAAACCGTTCCCGCCGGCGCGGACCTCGACTCGCTCGTCCAGGAGGCGCGCACGTCGCTTGCCCGGATCGCGACGCCGCATGGCGACATGCGCTTAAGTTTTTATGCCGATGATGCGCCGCTGCATTGCGCCGCGTTTGTCAAACTCGCGAAAGCGGGATTTTATGACGGCCTCACGTTCCACCGGGTCGAGCCCGGCTTTGTGGTCCAAGGGGGAGATCCGACGGGAGATGGCACGGGCGGCCCCGGCTATACGCTCCCGGCCGAGTTTAACGAACGACCGCATGTCCGCGGAACGTTGGCCATGGCCCGTTCGAGCCGGCCCGACTCCGCTGGGTCGCAGTTCTACCTGTGTTTGGATGACGCGCGTTTTTTGGACCGCCAGTATACGGTCTTCGGTCAAATGATCGACGGATTCGAAGCGCTGGATGCCATCCGCCGTGGCGACGCGATGGCGAAGGTCACCATCGAGCCCAAAACGCCCTAGAGTCCGCTTCCGGCGAGGCTGCGATACACGGCGTGCGAGATACGTGCGATGCCTCTGACGCCGCGCCGGTAGTCGGTAAGGTGTTCGGTGAGCACGGTTAATACGTACGGAGAATCACCGAAGGGTTCGACGATCGCAACGTCGCTGCGAACGCCGTCGATTTCGCCCGTCTTATTAGCCACAGGGATGCCGCGCGGTAGGCCAGCGACAATCTTCTCGCGATCGGTTTGGCCCAAAAGGATATCGATCATCGTCTTGCAGTGCGCCGGCGAAGCCACCGTGCGTAACCCTTCGCGCGCTCCTCGCTCGATGTGAAACATCAAGAGCCCGAGGTCAGCCGCGGTCGTACGATTGTCGGAATGATGGACGATCGCGGAATAGTCCAAGAAGTGACGGCGCAGGTGCGTGCGCGACATCCCAGCCGCTCGCGCGCTCCGATTGATCGCGTCAAATCCCAGGTGCGAGATGAGGAGATTTGCGGCATTGTTGTCGCTCACCCGAATCATCGGGTAGATCAGTCCTAAAACCGTCGATGACGATCCGCGGACCGGAGCGTGCAGCGCAGACGGATCGTGCTCGGCCGCCCGGAACGCGGCCAGCATGATTACGACCTTGATCGTGGAGGCGCTGGGAAACGAGACGCGCTCGTTATGCGCGAAGAGCGGTGGACCGGGCGCCATGGTTCGCGCGTACACGCCGACGGTTCCGGGGACGCCGGCAACGATCTCGCTCAATTGCTGCGCGAGCGCGGGGCGTGCCGTACCCGGCAACGCGAGTACGGCGAAGGCTCCGGAAAGAAACTGCGCGCGATCGATGATGTTCAAGAACCCGTCCCTTGATAGTGTTGCAGCCCGAAACGCCAAAAGACATAGGAGAGCGCGAGCCAGGCAAGACCGATCGCCGGCGTGAGCAGGCCCACCTGCGGCGCGAGGTACAGCGCCGTCTCAGCTTTATGTAAAAAGTAAGTCGCCGGAAAGTAATTCATAAAAGCAAAGGGCAGCACGAACGTGAGAATCAAGCGCACGCCGCGCGTGTAAATGCTGATGGGGTAGCGCGTAAACTCCTGTTCGAGCGACATGACCACCCAGCGCAGCGTATCCACGCGGATGAACCAAAATGAGATCGTGGCCACAGCCAGTGATATACCCAAATCGATGAGCGCCCCACCGACCACGACGAGTGGCACGAAAACCAGAAATGCTGTATCGACACGCACCTGCGCCGTCACTTCTTGGACTATTCCGC
>JALYVW010000035.1 GCA_030853005.1 Vulcanimicrobiota bacterium | reverse complement strand
TCCGCGAGCGCTCGGGCCGTATCCAGACTGGTCAAACACGCAATACTGGCTTCGACCGCAGCGCGTCGAATCTTGTAATTGTCGCCGATTTCACGGCGACCCTGCGCGTCGTTGATGACGAGATCGACGCCTCGCGCTGCGATCAGATCGAGCACGTGCGGCGAACCATCGGCGATCTTGTTCACCGGCTCGCAGGCGATGCCGGCTGCGCGCAAGATCGCGCGAGTGCCCGGCGTCGCATAAATCTTATGGCCGAGCCGCGTGTACCGCTCGAGAATTGGAACGGCCGCTTCCTTTTCTTCATCGGACACGGACACGAGGATGTTTCCGCCGGTGTCTGGCACGCGTATGCCTGCGCCGATGAATCCTTTGCGCAGCGCGCCCGCGAACGAGTCGTCGATCCCGAGCACCTCGCCCGTCGATTTCATCTCGGGGCCTAGAATGGTTTCTACACCCTGCATTTTCGCAAACGAAAAAACGGGAATTTTCACGACGGTAAAGGGCGCGTGCTCGATCAACCCCACGCCGTACGGCATATCGCGAAGTTTCTCTCCAAGCGCGACTCGCGTTGCCGCCGCCACAATATTCACGCCCGTGGCTTTTTGAATGATCGGGACCGTGCGGCTGGCTCGTGGGTTGGCCTCGATGATGTAAAGCCCGCCCTTATGAATGACGAACTGAATGTTGATTAACCCACGGATGTGCAGCTCGCGTGCTATGGATTCCGTTACCGAGGCAATGTGCGCTTCCATGGTGGCGTCGATCGTCTGCGGCGGATACACGCCGATCGAATCGCCCGAGTGGATACCCGCCCGTTCGATGTGTTCGAAAATTCCGGGGATCAAGATATCGTGCCCGTCGAAAACGGCGTCTACTTCCACCTCGAGACCGCGTAAGTATTTGTCGACCAACAACGGTGCATCTGCGAGAATCGGCGGGGCCGACTCGACGTATGAAGCGAGCTGACCTTCGTTGTACACAACTTCCATACCGCGGCCGCCAAGAACGTATGATGGGCGCACCAGTACCGGGAAACCGAGTTCGCGTGCGATAATGCGCGCCTCGCGAAAGCTTCGCGCGGCCTTTCCCTGCGGGCGCGCGACGCCTAGACGGCTCAGCGCTGCGTCGAATTTTTCACGGTCCTCGGCCATATCCAGCGACTGACGGTCACTGCCGATAATGCGGACGCCGCGCCGCGAGAGCTCGTCGGCAAGATTGATCGCCGTTTGCCCGCCGAAGGCGAGCATGACGCCCTGCGCGTTCGTTGCACGGTAGGCTGCCTCAACCTCATCCGGTCCGGGCGGCTCAAAAATAAGCACGTCGGAAATGTCGAAGTCGGTCGAAACGGTCTCGGGGTTGTTGTTGATGACGACTGCCGAACATCCCGCGTCCCGCAACGCCCACGCCGCGTGAACGCACGAATAATCGAATTCGATGCCCTGGCCGATGCGAATTGGGCCGCTGCCGACCACGACCACGGCGCGCTTTTCGGGCGAACGCATTTCGTCGCTTTCGCCGTGGGCTATATAATAGTAGGGCGACTTGGCCGGAAACTCGGCCGCTGCGGTGTCGACCATACGAAAACCCGGCGCGGGCAGCCGGCCCAGGCAAACTTCGGTTGCAATTCCCTCGAGCTGCCCGGCGCTCTGCTCGCCGGCGCTGAGTTGAAGAACGGCATTCTTCGAGTACCCGACTTCCAGCGCCAACGCCGCGTCCGACACGCGCTCTCCCCGTCCCAAACGGGATTCCAATTCGACAAGCTCCGCGAGCTCGTGAAGCCAAAATGGATCGATGGCGCTGAGCTGCGCGATGCGCTCGATCGTCGCGCCGCGCCTTAGCGCCTCCGCCACGGCGAAGAGCCGCTCGTGGTTCGGCCGCTCGATGACCGCTTCGAGTTCGGCGCCACTCCAGCCGCGCAGGGCAGCGCCCGTAAGCGCTTCGCGTTTGAGATCGAGTCCGCGGACGGCCTTCATCAACGCGGATTGGAAGGTCCGGCCGATGCCCATCGCTTCGCCGGTCGATTTCATTTGCGTGCTCAAACGCGTGTCGGCGAGCGGGAATTTGTCGAACGGCCATCGCGGAATCTTCACGACCACGTAATCGAGCGTTGGCTCGTAAGCCGCCTTCGTGACACCGGTCACGGGATTCGGGATTTCGTCGAGCGTTTGTCCCAGCGCAATGAACGTACTGATTTTTGCGATCGGATACCCGGTGGCTTTAGACGCCAGCGCGGAGCTGCGCGACACGCGTGGGTTTACTTCGATGATGCGGTATTCGCTGCTTTGCGGATGGAGCGCGAACTGGATGTTGCAACCGCCCTGGACCTTCAACGCGCGAATGACGTTCAGGCTCGACGTGCGCAGCGTCTGATAGTCGAGGTCTGAGAGCGTTTGCGAAGGTGCGACGACGATTGAGTCCCCGGTATGTACGCCTACCGGGTCGATGTTTTCCATGTTGCAAACGATGATGCACGTGTCCGCGGCATCGCGCAGGACCTCGTATTCGATCTCTTTCCAACCGAGCAGCGACGTTTCGAGGAGGGCCTGATGAATGAGGCTTGCCCCGAGGCCTGTTTCGAGCGTGTCGCGCAGTTCGCGCTCGTCGCGAACCACGCCGCCGCCCGTACCTCCCAACGTATACGCCGGGCGTACGACGAGCGGATAGCCATATTCTTGCGCGAACGCCACCCCCGCCTCGATGTCGGTTACCACAACGGACGTAGCGACGGGCTCGCCAATCTCGATCATCTTGGCTTTAAAGAGTTGCCGGTCTTCAGCTAGCTTAATCGTTTGTACGGGCGTTCCCAAAAGTTGCACGCCGTGCCGATCGAGCACGCCGGCTTCATCCAGTTCGACCGCAAGATTGAGCCCCGTTTGACCGCCCAGGGTGGGCAGCAGCGCGTCCGGCCGTTCGCGTGCGATGATGGCCTCCAGGGACGCGACCGTGAGGGGCTCCAAATAGACCGCATCGGCGATCTCGGGATCGGTCATAATCGTCGCCGGGTTGGAATTGACGAGGATGACGCGGTGACCCCGTTCGCGCAACGCGCGGCACGCTTGGACGCCGGCGTAATCGAACTCTGCGGCCTGGCCGATCACGATCGGCCCCGAACCAATCACGAGAATGTTACGACGGGGCATGCGGGCGGTTAGTTTAGGTTGGCCGAGCGCGTAGTCCTGGGCGCCCGGCGTCGACGCTTAGGGCTGGAGCCTCTGCCGCCGCCATTGCGAGCCCGAGCGGCTGTATTCGATGCGGTCATGCATCCGATTTTTTCGGCCTTGCCAAAACTCGACGCGCGAAGGCTTGATCAAAAATCCACCCCACGAGTGAGGGCGCGGCACATCTTCGCCTTCAAAACGGGTTTCAAAGTCGAGCATGCGTTCGTCCAGCAGCGCCCGCGATTCGATCGTCCGGCTCTGTTCGGATGCCCAGGCGCTCAGGCGGTGTCCGCGCGGCCGGGAGGCAAAATAGGTGTCAGATTCCTCATCCGAAAGCGGCTCCACGGTGCCCTCAAGTTGCACTTGCCGCTCGAGCGCTCCCCACCAAAACGTTGCGGCAGCGAGCGGCTGCACACGCAATTGCGCGCCCTTGCGGCTTTCGTAATTTGTATAGAAAACGACGCCGCGTGCATCGAGACCGCGCAACAGGACCATTCTCGCGCTCGGCGCTCCGTCGAGCGCGGCCGTCGCCAGACAAAACGCATTCGGCTCCACGGTGCGGGCTGCGATCGCTGCGTCCAGCCACACGCGAAGTTCCGCCAGAGGATCGTCGAGCATGCGTCCTTCTTCCAGCTCCGCGCGCTCGTAGCTCGAGCGCAAGGTCGAGAGTTCGGAATTATTTTCCATGGCGTTCGACTTTCCTAAACGGCTCTGACATACTCATGGATATCTCCCTGCGTCCAAACCAGCGAAGAGCGCAAGCGTCAAGAGGACACTCCCCGTAGTCGCCAATCCGACACTTATATCAGCGGTCCTCTCGCCAAAGGTGGCCGTCCTTCCGAACGCCGCCAGTGCCGCGTTCAATGCCGGCGCATCGGTGGCCGACGCAAAGGAGCCTCCCGTCGCCCGCGCATAACGTCGTAAGGCGCGCTCGTCGAAGGAATTGCCCCCGCCGACGCCCGCAGCATAGACGGAGACGTGAAGGGCCCGCAATGTTGCGATGGCAAGATCCGGGCTCGTTCCGCGGTTGTTGACCCCGTCCGTAATGAGGAATACGGCCCGCCGCCCCCACCTGGGAAGCGAGCGCCCTGCTAACAGCATCGCGTCCCCAATTGCCGTTCCACCGTCGGGTTGTGGAAGGTCGTCGAGCGTTCTCTCGAGGTCCGCGCGATTCAGCGTCGGAAAACGTTCGATGCGCGCCGATTCGGAAAAGCGAATGATGCCGATACGCGTCGACGCGTTTGCGCCCTGAATGAACGCCAAGGCGGCGCGGCGTGCCGCTTCTGCCCGCGTCGGGCCAATATCGCGAGCAAGCATTGACCCGGACGTGTCGATGCAAAGATACACTGCGGACGGGGCAGCGACACGCGCAGAAACCCGTGGCGCGCCCAGAGCGGCGGCGACGAGCAACAAACCTGCGATCGCCGTACACGCAAGCGGCAGTAAGGGTCCAAGAGGCTTCGGAATTGCCGATTTGAGGAACGGCACGTTTGAATAGGCAATCGTCGAGGTCAATCGTTTCTGCGAAAGGATTCCGCACGCCCAAACGACCGCGAGCGCAGCGGCCAGAGCCAATTCGAGCCGCAGCGGATGCACGAACGTTACGATCACGCCTTCGTATGCGCTCGAATGCCGAAAGCGTTTAGCAACGCCCGATTGCCTGACTCTTCGCAGAACGTGCCCGTGCGCCACCCAGCAGATTGCAACTCACGAGCGATACGATCGTGACGGCGGCGAACCGCCTTCGCGCAGCTCATGCGTTGTTTTGCGCCGAAATAGAACAGTTGCGTTCGATGCGTTTCCGCATCGCGGACGCGAGTAAAACCTCGCAGCGGCAGATCGCCGGTCCACGGATCCTCCGCGACGAGCGCCGTGCAATCGAATTTCGCACCAGCCCTGGCGAATGAGGCAGCTGTCGTCGATACGTCAAAAAAGTCGCCGACCACGAGCAATGCGGCTCCGCGGGGCAACACGCGCAGAGCCGTATCGAGCGCGCCGGCCATCCCGGGGCCGCCAGGAAGCCATCGGTCTGGAAAACGTGCGGCGGCATTCGCCGCGCAGCGACCTCGCGGTTCGAAAACGCGACACTCGAGCACGCGAACGAGACGGTCGCCGCTTTGCGCGGATTCGTACCAGGCCCGGACGATCGTCGCCGCGGGTTCGCTCAGCGGGCGGCTTCTACCCACGCTCATTGAGGCAGACGTATCCAGGACTGCGCTAAAGCATACTGCCGCACACTCGATGAGGACGCGGCTCTGCATTCGTCCGGTTCGCGCCGTCGCGGCCCAATCGATTATCCGAGGATCGTCGGCCCGCCACGTAATCGCGTAGCTCGGCAAATTCGAATCCGTCGCGCCACGCAACGTTGGCGAATCACCGGCACACAGCGGGCGCGCGCGGCCCTGCAAGAGTGCGGCTCGTAAGGGCTCAAGGAATCTGCACGCGCTCGATCATTCGTCCGATATACTCCGCAGGCTCGATGCCGTCGGCAGCGAGCTGATAGCTAAACGCCATTCGATGTTGGAACACCGGCTTCGCGAGTGCGCGTACGTCGTCGGGAACGACATAGTCCCTAGCGCAGACGAAGGCTTTGGCGCGCGCCAGGCGTGCCAATGCCAACGTCGCGCGCGGGCTCGCGCCTCGCTCTACATACGGACTCGGTTTCCTCGTTAAGAGGACGAGATCGACGAGATACCGCTCCACCGCGGTGTCGAGATACACGGCGCGCGCCATCGTCCGAGCCACTCCAGGACGTCATCCAACGATACGGCACCGCGTACCGGAGGCGCTTGTATGCCCGCAAAGCGCGCTAAGATCGCACGTTCTTCCGACGCCTGCGGATATCGTGATTCGACCTTTAATAGAAAGCGATCCATCTGCGCAGACGGGAGTGCATACGTTCCCGTCGGAGTCCGAGGGATTCATCGTCGCCATCGCGAGAAATGGGTCGGGAAGCGCCAGCGTTTCGCCGGCGCTGGTGACCTGGCGCTCTTGCATGGATTCCAAAAGCGCCGTTTGGACCTTTGCCGGAGGCGTTTGCAAAGATGGGCCCTGCGACCGTGCGAAATTCGGCCGTACGTTGATCGAAGACTCGCGTCCCGATGACGTCGGAGGGTAATAAGTCGGCGGTAAATTGGATCCGCCCAAACGATCCATCGATCGCTTGGGCCATAACGCGGCAGGCGAGCGTCTTCGCCAAGCCCGGTGGCCCTTCGATCAGAATGTGACCGCCCGCAATTAGCGACAGCAGTAATCCTTCGACGACCTCGCGCTGTCCGATCATGCTTCGCGCAATTGCGTCGCGCAAAACGCAAGGACCGATCATTCCCACGAGGTGTGATCCCGAGCTCGCGAATAGGGTCCGCGAGATCGCGATCGCGCACGAAGGCAGCGCTTTCCGCGCACAACAGCGCCCGTTCGAGTCCCCCAGTGCACGAGCGGCGTCGCAGGATATCCGAGCACGTTCGTCATCTCGGGCGCCGATCGACGCGCGGAGCGCGGCACGGACCTCGAGCGCGCGCCCTCTTTCCGGCTGCTCTTGGAGTCGCGCAAGAGCGGCGAGCATGGTGGCGTGAGTCTGCGCCTTCGTCACCGGCTGCGGTGCAAACGGCGCGATCCGCCGGACCGGCCGCCGCGACGTGGCAAACCAGCAGGTTGATCGTACCATGAGAATTGCGGCGGCGACCGCGGCTACAACGAACAGACAAAGGTAGGAGTGCCACGGCGTGCCGCGGGGGTGGCAAGAGGCGCTAAGCGGTCGCGAGCATCTCCTCGAGCCACTGTGCGAAGATCCGTTTAGCATCAAAGGGCCCCGGGGAAGCCTCGGGATGGAATTGCACGGCGGCTACGGGAAGGCGGCGGTGCCGAAACCCTTCGTTGGTCCCGTCGTTGAGATTAACCATCGTTTGTTCGAGCGTATCCGGAAGGGACGCGGCATCGACGGCGTACCCGTGGTTGTGCGCGGTCACCAGGACCTCGTTGCGTACGACATCTTTCACGGGTTGGTTCCCGCCGCGATGACCGTAGGGAAGTTTGAAGGTTTTTGCCCCGCACGCGAGTGCGAGCAGCTGGTGGCCGAGGCACACGCCGTATAACGGCTTCTCCTCCAAGAGCGAACGCAGCGTCGCGATCGTTGCCGGTAAATCGGTTGGATCGCCAGGCCCTGGCGAAATAAACACCGCTTGAGGATCCTGTTCGAGGATCGCTTCCCGCGTTGCGTTGTAAGGAACGACGGTCACCGACGCGCCCAAGGCCGCGAGGTCGCGCAGTATCGCTGCCTTGACCCCGCAATCGACGAGCACCACTCGCGTTCCGCCAGGCGAACCTTCGTGCCGCGCCGAGCGAGCGGCGACGCTGGGAACGAGATCTTTCGTGCTAGCGGTTCGAACGAATGCGGCGAGGTCGCTTTCAGCGCGCGCGAGCGCCGCTTCGCCGACGGCAAGCGCGGCCCAAATGGTCCCGTGTTCGCGCAACGCGATCGTGATAGCGCGGGTATCGGCGTCGATCATCGTGGGAATCCGTTGTTCGTCCAGCCACGCCGACAAGTCGATGACGGACGCGTAATGCGAGGGGTGGCGCGCGATTCGCTTGACGATCGCTCCCGACACACACGCTCTCGGATATTGCGCGACGGTGCCGGAAATGCCATAGTTGCCGATCATCGGATAGGTAAACGTCAAGAGTTGGCCGGCGTACGAAGGATCAGTGAGGGCCTCTTCGTATCCCGTCATCCCCGTATAAAACACCGCCTCGCCCAGAGCCACGCTCTCGACGCCGAGTCCGCGTCCGTCGAACCGGCTGCCGTCTGCCAGAAACAGTGCAGCGCAGTGCGCGCTCACGTGGCGACGTGTGCTTGCGAAACGCATTTTCCACCAACGAAAACCGCGATCGCCCGGCGTGGCAACACCATCCCCGCAAACGGCGTGCTCCTGCCTTTCGAATGAAAAGTCGCTGGATCGACGCGCCATGCGCGATCGGCGAAAATGGTAACGTCGCCGGGAGTGCCGATGCGAAGCGTGCCGCCGTCCTCGCCCAGGAGTCTCGCGGGGTTCGTCGAGAGCAGTTCGACGAAGCGCGACACCGGGAGGTCGGGCAACGCATATGCGTAGGCTCCGAGCGCAATCTCCAGGCCGCTAAAACCCACTGCAGCCTCGTATAGGTCGCCGGATTTCTCGGCCGCCGTATGCGGTGCGTGATCGGTCGCGAACGCGTCGATGTTCCCTTCTCGAACAGCGGTGCGTAATGCGGCTGCATCTTGTTCGCCTCGCAGCGGCGGATTGACTTTGGCCGCCGCGCCCTGTATCGCTACTTGCTCGTCGGTAAACACTAAATGGTGCGGCGTTACCTCACACGTAACGTCCACCCCACGCGCCTTTGCCGCGGTGACGAGCTCGACCGAAATTCGCGTCGTCACGTGCGCCACATGCCAGGCCTTTTGCGTCTCGTGCGCGATCAGCAGATCGCGCGCGACGATTGCATCCTCAGCAACACCGGGACTACCCGCAATCCCGAGCCGCCGAGACGCGTTGCCTTCATGCATTGACGCGGAGCCCTTCAAGCACGCGTCCTCGCAGTGGGAAATGAAACGGCCTCGAACACCCCGCGCCGCGCGCGCGGCATCGCGCAGGACGCGGGCGTCGGCGACGGTGTTGCCGTCGTCGCTAAACGCGACCGCTCCGGCCGCCGCGAGCCCCGTATAGTCGAGGATGCGTTGCCCGCGGCGCCCCTGGGTGATCGCCGCAATGACATACAGTCGGCACGCAGAGCGCATGCTACGAACCTGGCGAACCACATCGGGATCGTCGATTGCCGGATTTGTATTCGGCATGCACGCTACCGCGCTAAATCCGCCAGCGACCGCCGCGGCCGTCCCGGTAGCGATGGTTTCTTTCTCCGGAGACCCGGGCTCGCGAAGATGGACGTGCATGTCGATGAATCCCGGTGCGACGAACATGCCCGTCGCGTCGAAACATTCCTCGGAGGTTTCGCCGTGTAGATGTTCCGCGATCTCGGTGACGATGCCGTCGAGCAAACGAATGTCGCGAACGGCATCGATCCGCTGCGACGGGTCGACGAGCCGTCCGCCTTTAATGAGCAACGGGCTGCCCGTTAATCAAAAAATCCAGAACGGCCATCCGAACGAAGACGCCATGCATGACTTGCTTTGCATAGCGCCAACCCGCGAATTCGAGAACGCCTTCGTCGAGTTCGGTGCCACGGTTATACGGCCCAGGGTGCATCACGATGGTTTCGTCGCGAACCTTGAGCAGACGCTTGCGATCGAGGCGATAGTCTTTAACGTACTGGTCGTGCGACACCGGCATATCGTCGAAGCGTTCGTGCTGGATGCGGAGCAGGAGGATCGCATCGACGCTCGAGAGCGTAGCGTCGAAGTCGCGTTCCACACGAACGTTCGTAGCCTGCATGAATCCGTCGGGAAGGAACGCTTCGGGGCCCACTAATATGACCTCCGCACCGAGTTCGCTCAATCCTTTAATGGTGGAATGCGCCACGCGGCTGTGTAAAACATCGCCGACGATTGCAATTTTTCGCTCGTGCAAGTCCCCGAATTCCTCGCGCAAGGTATAGATGTCCAAAAGCGCCTGGGTGGGATGTGCGTGACCGCCGTCGCCGGCGTTGATGACATGTCCGTCAAAAGCCATGGCGACGCGACGCGGATAACCGGGCTCCGGATGACGGATGACCAGCGCGCGCACGCCCATAGCGGCGAGCGTGATTGCGGTGTCCTCGATCGTCTCACCCTTCGCAAGGCTGGACTCTTTGGGCCATAGCGTGATGACGTCCGCGCCCAACCGTTTCTCCGCCAGCGTGAACGACGTCATCGTGCGCGTACTGTGTTCGAAGAACATGTTGACGCATGCAATCCCGTCGAGGGTGCGCGCGGGCTTGGGTTCGTTCTCCAACCTCGCGGTGAGTTCAAAGATATAGTCGATTTCAGCGGCAGTGAGATCGTCCAGATCAATAATGCTACGCCGGGTCCGCAACGACGGATACCTCATCGTCGGGTGACGGTTCGGAGGCAACGGAAACCTCGACGCGCTCTTGACGGCTTGTGGGAATGGAACGACCGACGTAATCGGGCTGTACGGGCAACTCGCGCAGGCCGCGATCGACGAGCACGCACAAGCGCACCGCGCCGGGCCGGCCGAGATCCGTCACCGCATCGAGCGCCGAGCGTATGGTGCGGCCGGTATAGAGAACGTCGTCGATGACAATAACGGTCTTGCCGCTCAAGTCGCCGGGAATTTGCGATTCCGGCAATTGATGCGAGACGTCGTCGTCGCGATAAAGATTGATGTTTAAGAACCCAAGCGACGGACGATCCCCGCTAATGCGCTGGATCTGCGCGGCAATGCGTTGCGCCGGGCCTTCGCCGCCGCGGCGAATCCCGATGAGATATACGCCATCTTGAGACTCTTCGGGCTCCAGAATCTGGTGCGCGAGGCGAGCGAACATGCGCTCGATCTCTGCGGCTCCGACGAGTGCCCGACGCTTGGCAATTCCCGTATTCATTGCAACTCCGCTTCAATACTGGCCAACTCTGCGCGGTAGGCTTCGAGTTTCGCGCGTTCTTTCGCCACAACGTCCGGTTTGGCATTCGAGACGAACTTTTCATTCGCAAGCTTTTCGACGCCGCGCTTCACCTCGGCGGCAATGCGTGCGCGGTCTTGCTCCAGGCGGCGCCGGTGCGCCTCGCGGTCTACCTTCAGTCGCACGGAAGAGAAAAAGTCGCCGGCGCCGGCGACGGACACGGCGTTCCCCCAAGCCAGATGCAAGATGAGATCCGCCGCATCTTGGTTCGAGCCCTGCGGAATCTCGATCGGTGCGCGCACCCTGTCGGCAATTCCATGGTGAGCTCGTTCGTTACGAACGCGCTCCACGGTTTCGCGAACCCGCGCGTAATCGGCTTCGGCTTGACGGTCTACCGGAATCTCGGCCAAATCCGGCCAGCTTGCCGTCATAATGGTATCGCCATCATGCGGAAGTAAGAGCCAGGTTTCTTCGGTGATGAACGGCTCGATGGGATGCAATAACCGCATCGCATGATTGAGAACAAAGGACAAAACCGCCGCCCGAGAGCGCGCGTTCGCAGCCGTTTTGGTGGATTCCAGATACCAGTCGCACGCTTCGTACCACACGAACTTCCAGATCGTTTCCGACGCCGAGCCGAAATCGAAGGCATCGAACGACTGCGTCATCGACGCTGCTGTATCATGCAGCCTGGTAAGAATCCATCGGTCCGCCAAGGAGAGCTCGCCGCCCGGCGGCAGCGTCATGGCCGGCGGTAGCCCTTCGGGAAGCGTGCACGCGTATCGGGTAGCATTCCAAATCTTATTATTGAAGTTCCGCGCTTCTTCACAGCGCGACTCGTTAAACCGAACCTCCTGGCCCTCCAGGCGCATTTGTCGCAACATGCCCATGCGGAAGGCATCGGCGCCATATTTTTCAATAAGTTCGACCGGATCGATGGCGTTGCCGAGCGACTTGCTCATCTTGCGGCCTCGCGCATCAAACACAAGCGGCGCGACGAAGACGGTGGGAAATGGGACCTCGCCCATAAATTTCAAACCCAACATGACCATGCGCGCGACCCAGAGGAAGATGATCTCCCAGCCCGTGACGAGCACGGATGAGGGATACCAATGGGCTAGCTCGGGCGTATTTTCGGGCCAGCCAAGAATAGAGAATGGCCACAGGCCGCTGGAGAACCACGTATCGAGCGTGTCCATATCGCGCGCGAGATTCGCATGTCCGAAACGGTCCAGCGAGATCTTTCGGGCTTCTTCTTCCGATTCCGCAACCACAACCTCGCCGTTGCTCGTGTACCAAACCGGAAGCTGGTGCCCCCACCACACTTGACGGGAGATATTCCAGTCTCGGATGTTTTCCAACCATTGCTCGTAGGTGCGCCCGTACCGAGCGGGCACGAAACGTAACGTTCCATTGCGGTAAGCGGCCAGTGCGGGCTCGGCTAGCGGCTTCATGGTGACGAACCACTGTAAGGACAACAGCGGTTCAATGACATCATGCGACCGCTCGCTCAGCGCGACCGCGTGACGATAAGGCTGTTCTTCTACAAGGTTGCCACCCGCGCGCAGGTCGTCCACGATTGCCGTTCGCGCTTCAAAACGGTCCATGCCGTCGTACCGTCCGACGTCTACCTCATCGCTGGAAATGCGAGCGTGCAAATCGAGCACGGAGGGCATCTCGAGTCCGTGGCGCAAGCCGATATCGTAATCGGTTGCATCGTGCGCCGGCGTGACCTTTACCGCTCCGGTACCAAAATCGGCATCGACTGCAGCATCCGCAATGATCGGGATGCTACGCGCGAACATCGGCGGCACGAGCACCCGTTTCCCGACGAGCGCGCGATAGCGTTCGTCTAGCGGATGTACGGCGATCGCCGTGTCTGCGAGTATGGTTTCGGGACGAGTCGTTGCGATCTCGATACCGCCCGCGTTTTCACCCACGAACGGGTAGCGCACGCGCCAAAGGTAGCCGTCGCGTTCTTCGTGCTCGATCTCAGCATCCGAAATGGTCGACTGGGATGCCGGATCCCAATTCACGAGCCGCTTTCCGCGATAAATCAAGCCGTCGCGATAGAGCTGCACGAACGCGCGATTCACGGCCCGCGAAAGCGTGTCGTCCATCGTGAAGCGGCTGCGCTCCCAGTCCGGCCCGTAGCCAAGCGCCTCGAATTGCTTGAAGATCGTTCCGCCGGTTTCGCGCGACCACTTCCAAGCAAGTTCCAAGTATGCTTCGCGGCCCAGCGACTCGCGGGAACGTCCTTCGCTGGCCAGCTGGCGTACTAAGACTGCTTCGGTCGCGATGGCGGCATGGTCGGTTCCGGGCATCCAATTCGCATTGTCGCCGAGCATGCGGCGATACCGAACGAGGACGTCCATGGGGGTGTACGTCGAGCCGTGCCCCAGGTGCGCGCGCGCCGTGACGTTGGGCGGCGGCATGCAAATGATAAACGGCGGTCGAGCGGGATCCGGATCGTCGTGGAATAGCCCAGCCGCTTTCCATCGACCGTAGTGTCGCGATTCGACGGCTTTGGGGTCGTAGAGTTTCGGCAGCTCGGGGCGCGGCGTTTCGGTCACGGTCGCCTTGCGTTCCGCGCCATTGGAAGTCGGCCCTTGCACGAACGAAAACGCCCGCGAAGAGCGGGGCTCTTCACGGGCGCTAGACGCATCGGACCGGTTGGCTTAGAAGTTCACTCCCAAACCGACGAAGGGGCCGTTTCGCGTGATATTGGAGGGAGCGTTTTCGCCGCGCTTGCTTTTGTCCCCGAGATAGCCAACGTCGACGAAGATCGGCGAATGGGTGCTCGGTTTAAGCGCCACGCCGAAGTCGTATTGCGAGACGTGATACGACAGGCGGTATATGGTGTTGGGCGCGCCCGGAAGATAGTAATCCGCCTTCACGGTCGGATAGTAGTAGTAACTCAAATACAACGAGAATATTTGATTGAGATCAGGAAGCTTTTCGATTCCCAGACCATATCCGCGCAGATTTGGGTATCCGGACGTGGAGCGCTGTTCGAGATATGCGCCTGCCACGTAGACTTTGGGACCCGTGAGTTGCACGCCGGCACGATAGCTGACGTCCGTGTCGCGAATTCCGAACGCGCCGGTAAACAGTTGCGCGCTCCCCGCGCCGCCGGGGGTCGTGATCAAGCCGGCGGGATGAGTGTATCCGTAAGTGCGATAGTCGACTTTAACCATGCCTGTAACCGCGGTATTGATCAGCGGAAATTCGACTGCTGCGCGCGCCGCGCGCGAACCGTAGCGATTGCCGGGGTTGCACGGTGAAAACTGGTTACACACCAGCGGCGGCGCGATATAGCCACCTTCCACGAACCGATCGTAATGCACGATCGGCGGAAGGGCCGGCGGCGGCGTAATAACCGGCTCCGGCAAACGATAGGGATTCGGAGTCGGCGAGGCTTGCAAGGCAGGTACGCCTTGCGCCGCACCCGGCGCCGCGCAAAACGCGAGGCCGGCTGCAGCGAGGACTGCTACGAGCAGGATCTGCTTTTTCATTGTGGGGCTCCGATGTACGGGAAGTCGCCGGTTTGATGTTTATCGTCGGGGATGACGTTATCGCTCGTTAAGCACGGGGTCTCGCGATTGTCTTCCGGTGCGAGGCCCAGTTTCGGGACGAGACTTCCAAAGATCGCGCCGAGCGAAAGGTCGATGACGGGACTCTTGAGATCGCGTCCGCCGAAGTGACGGTACGGATCGCCGAGAGCCTTTTTGATTCCGTAAATTCCGGACGGCGGAACCGCACGGATAACGGCGATCGGGAAACCCGACTTGCCATTGGTTTCAACGCCCAGATAGCGTGCCGGACCGCTCGCGCGAAGATCGGCGCGAATCGCATCGGGAATAAGGACGCCCTGGATTGCGTTAGCCACCGCTTCACTGCGCCCGGCGCCTCCTGGCGACCGCATCACAAAGGCCTTGATTGAGTCGGCAAGCGTTCTGTCGTCGAGAATATCGCTGCGATTGGTGATGTCGTGGTTTTTGAAGTCCTCGGTAGCTTCTTTGACTGCAGGACGTGCGAGACGTTCGATCTGCACGTAGTTTGCGTCCGTGCCGGCCGCCGATCCCGGTGCCTGCGTGCTCGCATTGCGAACCGCGTTCTCAACGGCATTGATGGGATTCGTCGGGGTGACAGCTGGATCGCTCTGCGGAAGCGACGTGGACGCCCAAACATTGATCAAGCCCAAATTGCCGTTTTGATCAACGAACGCTTTGCGGGGAAGTTCGACCACGAGCGAGAGGACGTTGTAGCCGGCGAGAAAGTCCTGCGCTTCGCCACGCGGGCGGAAGCATGAGGCGGTCGGCGCCGGCGGGTTGGGCTGGTTCTTGTAGTTGCGATCCGGAAGGATTTTGAAAAACTGCGAGAGGTCGAAATAGAACGGGTCTTCTCGCGGTCCGGCAAACACCTGAGCGTCGCCGACGGTTCCGGTTTGATTGAATGCTACGGATCCGGTCGGAGCGATGAAACGCGAGATCGTTCCTTGCAGCGCTGGCGCGCCGGGCCCATACATCGTAATTTTCTGGTTCGGGCCCGAGCCGTCGGCCTTGAATTGGATGACCACGTCCTTGCGGAAATCATCGTTTAATCCGACGTTGAACTGATACATCACGCCGGGATCGAAAAATTTCGTGGGACCTTGACCGGTCGGAATAAGCGGCAAGACATCCATGGCCAAAACGACCTTCGATGCGTCGTGCGGGCTCGGAAAGACAAAGACATCGGTGATATCCGCGCCGGGCCGTGCTACGGTGAGCGGAGAATCTTGGTGATCGGAGCTTCGTACGGGATTACTCGCGTACAGAAGCAGCGCGACGACGGCGACCGCTAAGAGGGCCGTCCCCGCGACGAGTGCGCGCAAAATTTTCATAGAATTCCTTGGGGGTGCAGGGTATATCGCTCGGTCACTTGCCCGAGACTTGTATGAACAAACGTGCAGGGATGCCCGTCAGATTGGCCGCTTCGCAAGTACGAGGGAATCGAGGGCTCGCGGGGGGTTAAGAGTCGAAATACTCCTCGGAAAAGGCGGCGACGTCGGCCGCGCCTTGAACGATTTGCACGTTCAGCCAAGCGCTCATGCTGAGCACGTGAGCCGCATATAAGCGCGCCGTCTTGATCTTGCTACGGTAAAATTGCGTGTCGGGTTGCGCCGCAGTCACTTTTTTCGAGGCGACTTGCGCCGCGCGCAGCATCTGCCAACCACCCGCTACGATACCCCAAAGTTTTAAGTATGGCACGCTGCACGCC
>JALYVW010000100.1 GCA_030853005.1 Vulcanimicrobiota bacterium | reverse complement strand
CGCTTGAACGTTACCATAAGAAGCGCGATTTTCAGGCCACGCCCGAACCTCGGGGCGCGAAGAAAAAAACTGCGCGTAAGCTGCGCTTCGTCATTCAGAAGCATCACGCGACGCGACTGCACTACGACTTTCGCTTGGAAGCGGACGGCGTGCTAAAATCTTGGGCGGTGCCCAAAGGGCCCTCGCGCGATCCCGCCGACAAGCGCCTGGCAATGCATGTGGAAGATCATCCGCTCGATTATCGGACGTTCGAAGGGATCATCCCCAAAGGCAATTACGGCGCCGGGGAGGTGATCGTATGGGACGAGGGCACGTACGAGCTTTCGGAAGGTGACGACGCGGCGGCCGAAATCGGACGCGGCAAAATCAAGTTCGTTCTTCAGGGGAAGAAACTGCACGGTGAATGGACGCTCGTGCGCATCAAAGGGCGGGGCGGCGAGGGCGGCGATCCGTGGCTGCTGATGAAAGATCACGACGACGGCGTGGACGAGCGATACGACATCTCCAAAGATACGCGTTCGGCAAAAAGCGGGAAGACGCTCGAAGACTTTGCCAACGATCCGCGCGCGCCGCACTGGATTTCAAACCGGCCGCCCGTCGAGACGAAGACGACGCGCAAACGCCAAGCGATGAAAAGTGCGAAGCATGAAAAAGTTCCCGTCATACGGTCGCCCATGTTGGCGACGCTCGTGGACGACGCGTTCGACGGCGACGACTGGCTCTTCGAAATTAAGTGGGACGGCTATCGTGCCATCTGCACGGTACGTGAAGACGGTAGCGTCGAGCTGGTTTCGCGCAACGGCCTGGATTTTTTGCCGCAGTTTCCGCAACTGCGCGCGCTCGGAGCGGCCTTCGCAAGCGTTCCCATCGTCGTCGATGGCGAAATCGTCAGCCTCGACGAGCGCGGACGGTCCTCGTTTCAACGTTTGCAAGGAAGTTTCAATCGCAATCGTCCGAGCGCGCGCAGCAAAGATGTCGCCATGCATCCACTGACGTTCGTTGCCTTTGATTTGCTTTATGCGGACGGCAAAGATCTCCGTAAACTTCCCCTGGATGAACGCAAGGCAATGCTGGAACGGCAAATTCGCGACGATACCTTGGTGCTCTACTCGAAGCACGTGCCCGGCGCGGGCAAAGCCCTCTACCAGCAGGCGCAAAAGCAAGACCTCGAGGGCATCGTCGGCAAGCGTCGCGATTCCACGTACCAGGAACGGCGCACGCGGGATTGGGTAAAGATCAAAGCGCAGCTCGTGCAAGAATGCGTAGTCGGCGGCTATACGGAACCGCGCGGCAGCCGCAAGGGGTTTGGATCGCTCTTGCTCGGTCTGTACGAGCGCGGCACATTGCAGTATGTCGGGCACGTGGGTACCGGATTCAGCGGCAAGAAGCTGGTGGCGATTACGGCGCAGCTCAAAACATTGGAACGAAAAACCTCGCCCTTCGCTAACGATGTTGACGCCAACACACCTGCGCATTTCGTCGCGCCCAAGCTCGTTGCGCAGGTACGTTTCACCGAATGGACGCGCGATGGCTACATGCGCCACCCCGCGTTTCTCGGATTGCGCTCTGACAAGAAGCCGCAAGAGTGCGTTCGCGAACGGGCGGCCGACACGGACGACGTCGTGTAGTGGCCCCGTCCACAAAGACCGCCGAAATCATTGGCGGCCGCACGATCGCCCTTTCGAACCCCGATAAGGTGCTATGGCCGCGCGACGGATATACCAAAGGCGACCTTGTGGCGTACTATCGCACGGTTGCCAAGTGGATACTTCCGCATCTGCAGGACCGGCCGTTGACATTGCAGCGCTATCCCGACGGAATCGACGGACCATCTTTTTTCGAGAAACAAGCGCCTAAGGCCGCACCGTCCTGGGCGCGCACCATTTCTATCCCGTCCTCCGGCGGCAAACGCTCGCATATCGCGTATTTGGTGTGCGACGATGAAGCCACGCTTGCGTTTGTCGCTAACTTAGCATCCATCGTGCTGCATGTCTGGACTTCGCGCGCACAGGAATTGGATAATCCGGACTACGTGCTCTTCGATTTGGACCCGTGGGAAGGTTGTACGCTCAAGACGTTGGCCGCCGTCGCGCTTCAGGTGCGCGAGACGATCGAGTCGATCGGCCTCAAACCGCTGGTGAAAACCTCGGGTTCGAGCGGCTTGCACGTCGTGATTCCTTTGGTTCCGGAGTACGATTACGAACCGATCAAAGTGTTCGCCGAGGTGATCGCCCGCCAAGTCGCCCAAGCGGTCCCTGAGCTCACCACGCTCGAGCGCATGACTGCGAAGCGGAAAAAGGGGACGGTCTATTTGGATTACGTTCAGGTGGGACAAGGGAAGACGCTCGTCCCGCCTTACGCGGTGCGCGCGGTCGACGGTGCGTGCGTGTCGATGCCATTGGACTGGAGTGAGGTTGAGGCGCTAGCGCGTAAACGCAGCGGGCAGCCTGAGGACGCATCGGCACCTTGGACGATAAAGACGGCGCCCGTGCGGCTCGCCAAACGCGGCGATCCTTGGAGCGGGAAGGGCTGGAAGCCGGCACGGCTTGAAAAGGCGATCACCAAAGCGCAGAAGGCCTTTCACTAAGGGAGCGGGCGGAAGCTCGCATTTCGGGCGGGCGCTCGGGTATAATAGGTCTTCGCGCCCTAGTTTCCAGGAGGAGAACCCCGATTTCTATGGCCCATGCAATCTGGTCCGGTTCCATCAACTTCGGCCTCGTTACCATTCCGGTCAAATTGTTCACCGCCGTTCGCGCTAACGAGCTCTCGTTCAACTTGCTGCACGCCAAGGATGAGGGGCGCATCAAATACGAGCGCGTCTGTTCCGTAGATGGCAAGTCCGTGCCATGGGACGAAATCGTAAAAGGCTACGAGTACGAAAAGGGCGACTACGTGCTGCTCACGGACGATGACTTTAAGAAAGTCAATCCGGAGGCAACCCAGTCGGTCGACATTTTGGAGTTCGTCGAACTCGATAAGATCAATCCGATGTACTTCGACAAGCCCTACTACTTGGAGCCGACGAAACAGGGTAAGCACGCTTACGCGCTCTTGCGCGAAGCGCTGTCCTCGGCAAACAAGGTCGCGATCGCGCGCGTCGTCCTGCGGACGAAAGAGTATATTGCGGCCGTCAAAGCCATCGACAATGCCTTGGTGTTGGAGATGATGCATTGGGCGGACGAAATGGTCGGCGAGCAAGATTTCGAACTTCCAGAAAAAACAAAACTGCCCGAAGCCGAGATGAAGATGGCTAAGATGCTGATCGACGCGATGAGCGTGGATACGTTCGAGCCGGAAAAATTCACGAATAAATATCACGACGAGTTGCTCGCAATGATCGAAGCGCGCGCTGCGGGCAAAGAGCTTCCGCAGCCCAAGAAAGCACCCGCGCGCTCCAAGGTGGTCAACCTGATGGACGTGCTGCAGCAGAGCTTGGAAGAAAGCAAAAAACAGCGCACCGCCCGCGCCACCAAAACGGCCGCGCACAAAGCGCCCGCAAAGGGCCGGAAGAACAAGGCCGCCTAGACGGGAGCTTCCGCTTCGGTCGTGTTGGGGCGCGCCGCTACCGACGCGTCGTTACGCGATGCCGCAAGCCCCATCGCGAGCGAGGCCGTGGTGAAAATTGCCGACACGATTCCGGCGTAAGGCGAGCCGAATCTCGTGAGTACTCCGGATGACGCTAAGGGCGAAACGATTCCAGAAAATGAGTCGAGCGACGACGAGACGCCGAGCACGGTGCCCTGCCGATCATCGGATGCGGCGTTGCTGATGAGGGCGGTGATCGCGGTGTTGGCTAGTCCCATACCCACCGCAAAAAGGGCGGTCATGCCCGCGAGCGGCCACGCCGATCGCACGAACGGAACCAGGACGAATGCGACGATGAGAAAGGCCAAGCCTACGTTGGACATGGCCCGATCCCCGATGCGTTCGGAAACCCGGCGAACGACGAAGACGTTCACGGCGACGCTCAAGACCGCAATCATCGAGAAGTAGTAGTCCGTCGTCGCAAGCCCAAAGTGCAGTTGCTGTTGCAAAAAGAGCGCCATAACCGAGAACCACGCGTAGAGTCCGAGCGAGAGCGCAAGCTTCTGGTAGAGGATGCGAGCGAGGGTCGAATCGTGAAACGTGCGCGCCACGTCGCGTAGGCGAACCGTTGCCCCAATAACTTTCCCGCGCGACTCGGGCAGGGCGAAGACCGTAACGAGAAGCGTGACGAACTGCAAAGCCGAAGCCGCCAAGAACGGTGCGGCAAATCCGTAGTGCGCGAACAGATACCCCCCGCCCAGCGGCCCAAAGACCATTCCCGCGCCAAACATCGCGCCGATCAATCCGAACGCGGTCGAACGTTCTTTGGGGGCGACCAGATCTGCGACGTAGGCTTGCGTAATGCCGATATTGCCGCCGGAGATGCCCTCGATGATGCGCGCTACGAAGACCCACAGCAAGGTCGGTGCGAACGCCAGCATCGCCCATCCGATTGTAGCGCCTAACTGGCTGATGATGAGCACGGCCTTGCGCCCGATGCGATCGGACATATTTCCCCAAATTGGGCCCGCCAGCAGTTGGAAGAACGAAAATGTTGCGAACAGCACGCCAACGGTAAAATCCGAGGCGTGAAAGTGCTTGACGAAATAGGGCAGCATCGGGATCAGCATGCTGAACCCAACGATGTCGATGAACGTCACGGCGAGAATTGGAAAGAGCTTGCGAACCATCGGACCGGCCGCTTTCGGATGACTGGTAATTGGCGCCTCTTGCCGCGGAAAAGGGCTGCGCACGAGGGCCCCGAACGGCCCGGGTCGCGCCCAGATGGCGGAATTGGTAGACGCGCTGGTTTCAGGTATCAGTGGCCGCAAGGCCGTGGGGGTTCGAGTCCCTTTCTGGGCAATTTCATCCGGCTGTACCCCGAAAATAGTTTAGGAAAATACCGCATCACAAAAAATCAAAGGCGGGTTTTCCGTTTCACAAATATTACCGCAGTCGGGCCTCGGCGGCAACTTATCACGCAGCTGCCGGTGCCAACGCCCCGGCTTCGCTTTGCGTTAGAGGTTTCGGTCCGGGGAGCCGACATCAGACCCCCGAAAGGGGCGCTATCCCCTTAAGTGAGCGAATCCCCATATGTGGTTCCAGAATCCCATTCTGTCAGGAATCCAATACGGCGTTAGCCCGCAGCGATGCGAACCCCGCGACTAGGTGCCTTCTTAGTGACATGTTGTGACTTTGCACGTTTTGAATTTTTTCCGGGTGTTTTTCGGGCAATCTGACCGGATTGTAATTCAGTGACCGAATTGGGATTTCTGGCCTACAACAAGAAGTTTTTTGCATAGCATGGACTATTACTCGTCGCACCGCGACCATTTCCGAGGAGCTAAGGTTGCGCTAACCGAGTCTTATACATTCCTCACAGCGCGGGCGGGCGGCAGAGCCCGGTTCCCGGTGTTCCGGTTTAATTTTCTTTCCTTCGAAGCAATCGTTGTGATCGTGATAGACTTCCCGCTGGTGGGCTGAGTACTCATCTGAGTTCGTGTGGTATGATGCGTCTGCCATGGGTCACCTCCGTAAGGTGTTCGCCGCCCTGCATGGCAAACGATGCTAGCCTGGCCGAAACTGCGGTTAACGACCGTGCCGCGCATCGGGGCCGCCGCGGACTCTCTTGGAGTTTGAAGCGTGACTCAGATGAAAAATTCCTTAACGACCCTGAGAAGAGGCTTTACAGCACTACCGCGGACCCACAGCACGGCAAGACGCATCATATCGGTCGCGTAATCTTGCTTAGATGAGTTCTGGTGAGATGCGTCACTAAGACACGCTTGTGCGAGTCGCTTAAACTCTTCACGGCGGTCAGGAATCGCACTCTGGTAGGGGGCGAGGTCGGGGGCAGCATAAGCTACCCTTGGTTTTCGGGCTGAACAAGCAGCCATGCCAAAACGTCATGCGCAGCGCGCGCCGACTGCGCCAACCTCACTGAGGCAACGATCGGGGGGGCGCACACGCAAACGTTAGAACGCCCGGGAC
>JALYVW010000099.1 GCA_030853005.1 Vulcanimicrobiota bacterium | reverse complement strand
TTGCTTGTCGTAAGCGAGCTCGGTGCGGGAGACGTTGCGTGCGTAGGGACCAACGTGGACGATTGGAACGTCGCCAACGTACGCGGGCGAATGCAGCGTGTCGTGCGTGTGGCCACCCAGGATCAAATCGATGCGCGGGACGGCCGCCGCGAGTTTACGATCGAGCGGTAACCCCACATGCGAGAGCACGACGAGCGCATCGCCCTCCGGTACGGTTCGAGCGTATTCGGCAACGGCATCCCACGGTTGCAGAAAGCGCCACCCGAACACGCGCTCCCAAGGACTCGCCTGCGGATACTGCATGATGAGCAAACCCAGTACGTGCACGCGTACGTCGTCAATCTCAAACGTTAGCGAACGCTCGAACGGGAGGGGGCGGCCTTTTGTATCTATGAGATTCGTGCAGACCAGCGGGTGGCGCATTTGGCGTGCGCGTGCGCGCAAGAGACCATAAAGGTAGTGGAATTCGCGATTTCCGATAGCTTGCGCCGCATATCCGGTGGCGTCGATTTCCGCGATGATGGGTTCGCTGCGGTGATAGACGGTCTGACTTCCGCGCAGAGAATCGCCGCTGTCGAAAAGCATTCCGGGATTCTCGTCGCGCAGCGCCTTGAGTCGAGGCTCGAAGCCGCGCCGGTCGTGCATGTCGGAGGTGTGATAAAAACGCATCACGCGGATCCAGTCCGGGCCGCGGCTACGACGAATGCCGCACAGCGTGCCAATGCCTCCGGCGGCCCCAGGGCCGCACGAAGATGCGCGATCTCGCGGTATTGCCTCGCCGGATCGCGTAGCGTTTCGTCCATCGCCGCAGCGAGGTGCTCGGGCGTTGCGGCTTCCTGCAGCAATTCCGGTACCATTTCGCGATCTAAAACCAAATTGGGCAACGTGATGTACTTTCCGCGATACACGCGACGGGCGTGCCGTACCAGCGCGCCCGAAATGACGTAGAGCGCGACCGCGGGAACGCCGCACAGTACCGTTTCGAGGACGGCAGTTCCCGATGCGACCCACGCGGCGTCCGCGTCAGCTATCGCGGCTTGCGTTCCCCTCGCGATCGGTACGTCGTGCATCGTTCGCGCTGCCAGTGCGTCGCGAAGCAGCCGCTCGGCGCTCTCATTTGCGGCACCCACAATCGCGCGAATCTTCGGCCGGCGTTTTCGCAATAGGTCGTATGCGCCGAGCAAACGGGGAACGTGATGGCGCAATTCGCCTTTGCGGCTTCCGGGAAGGAGGGCGACGGTGCCGCCGTCGAGGTCGGGGGCCGGGCGCGGTGCACGCGCAACGTATTGCCCGGTCAACGGATGGCCAAAGTACGCTGCCGGTAGTCCCAACGAGGCATAAAAATCCCGCTGATGTTCGAAGGCCGTCATCGGCATGGCTACGCGCGCCAGGGCGCGGGCGGTTTTTTCATCGTCGAGCCAAGCGGCCGGCGGAAACCAGTCAATCACGGGACCCGCAAAGCGTAGCCGGGCCAGCGTTTTCGCTAGCCGGATGTTGAACGCGCCAAAATCGACGAGGATCACGGCATCGGGACGCGTGCGTTTGATACGAAAGGCCGTAGCGTACATGATGGCCAGTAGGCGCGGTATACGCGGGATCGCGGCGAGTGGCCCCATGCTCGCCCACCCGCTATGATCTCTCCAACTCTCGATCCCCGCGCGGCGCATACGTGCCGCGCCGATCCCTTCGAAGAGTGCATGGGGGTCGAGGGCGCGGATGCCGGACGCCAGCAAGGTGGCGTTCAACTCTCCCGAAGCTTCGCCCGTCGATAAAAAATAGCGCATCTCTAGAGCGCTATTTGAGCACCCCGCGTTGCGACTCCGCTTCCAAGAAAGCAACCATCTCCCGCCCGGGGTCGGTGGTGACTTCTTCCTTCATCGCTTCGACCGCTTGAGAAACGTTATACTTAGGGCTGTGAAGCAGTTTGTAAAAGCGTTTGATCTCGTTGCGCTCATCGCCGCTAAATCCGGCCCGCCGCAAGCCCACGCTGTTTGGACCGTATGGGGCGGCGGGGATGCCTTCCACGAGCAAAAACGGCGGAACGTCGCGCGTGACCTTACTATACCCGCCGACCATCGCATAACGGCCTACGCGCGTGAACTGGTGTACACCGGCCATCGCGCCGATCACGGCATTGTCGTGGACGATGCAATGTCCCGCGAGCTGTGCGAGATTGCTCATGATCACGCCGTTCCCGATGACGACGTTGTGGGCGACGTGCGCGTATGCGAGCAGCAAGCAGTCTTCGCCAATCTCCGTCGTTTGGTCTTCGCCGGTGGCCCGTTGAATGCTGACGTACTCGCGAATGACGCTGCGGTTTCCGATCTTCGTGAAGGCGCGTTCGCCTGTGTATTTTTTGTCTTGCGAGGTCGCACCGATGGTGGCGAAAGGGAACACTTGGCAGTCCTCGCCCAGCACCGTCCAGCCGTTCACCACAACGTGCGCTTGTAATACCGTTCCGCGCCCGATTTTTACGTTTTCGCCCACAAGGCAGTACGGGCCGATCTCGACGCCCCGATCGACGTGCGCGTTCGGATGAACCACCGCGGTGGGATGGATCATTAAGCGTGCAGCACGGCAGCGTCGTATCCGAAGATTCGCGGATCCGCAGCGATCGAAAACATGAGGTCCGCCGAGCAGACAAGTTGGTCGTCGACCTTTGCTTCCGCAACGACCCAACCGATGTTGCGCTTATGTTTTACCAGTTTGACTTCCATCATCAGGCAATCGCCGGGAACCACCGGACGACGAAACTTGGCCCGGTCGATACCGGCCAGATAGGGCGTTTTGCGGGAGAATTCACCCGGCTCCAAGACCACGCACCCGCCCAGTTGCGCCAGCGCCTCGATCATATAGACGCCCGGCAAGAGCGGATTGCCCGGAAAATGCCCGGTAAAGACCGGCTCGTTGTTCGTGACGTTCTTGTATCCAAGCGCGCGGACGCCGGGCTCCATCTCCAAAATGCGATCTACCAGCAAGAGCGGATAGCGGTGCGGCAAGATCTCCATGATCTTCCGGATGTCGAGTTCGGCCATGTTAGCGAACCTTGGCTTCCGGCAACGTCATGGCGAATTGTTTGCGCAACTCAACCGCCGCGATGCAATGCAACTTGTGCCCGCTCTTAACCGCGATAACCTCGAACTGCGGCCAGCCGCCGAGGAGCGCAAAGTCGCCCATGAGATCGAGTACTTTGTGCCGCACCACCTCGTTCGGCCAGCGCAATGGCTGCATCGGGCCGTCGGGCCCGAAAACGACTGCATTTTCCAAAGAGCCTCCTTGCGCGAGCCCGCGCTTTCGCAACGCTTCGACCTCGTGCAGATAGCCGAAGGTGCGCGCTCCAGCAATTTCTTGCATGAAGTACTCCGAGCTCATTTCGCAGTCGATGTACTGCGCGTTTACGGGAGGCGCGAAATCGGCCATAAATTTGATCCGGAACGACGAAGCGGGAAGGGCGACGATGCACCGGTCTCCGTCGCGCGCGAACAGCGGCTTCGATAACACGAGCCGCCGGCGCACTTCGCTCTGCGGCGCGACTCCGACGCGCGCGATGGCCTCCACAAACTCTTTCGCACTGCCGTCGGCAACGGGCACTTCGGGGCCCTCGATGGAAATCGTGGCGTTGGTGATCCCGCAGCCGAAGATGGCGGCGAGCAAATGCTCCACCGTCGAAACCGAGACGCCATCTTTGCCGAGCACCGTCGCACGCGCCGTTTCGATGACGTATTCGGCGGTAGCGGGAAACGCAACCCCGCCCGGCAATCGAAACGTGAGACCCGAGTTCGGCGGTGCCGGCTGGACGCGCGCGCGGCATGGAGCGCCGGTATGCAACCCGACGCCTTCGAAGTGGACGTCCTGACGCAGGGTCGCTTGCATCTCGCTCATACGCAAGGTAACGCGTACGGCAACGCGTGCGTTCTAAGCGGGTTTGCCGCCCGTCGGCTTGCCTTCCAGAGCATCCACACGGGCGAGGAGCTTAGGCAGGTTTCGAACCATGACCTCTCGCCGCAACTCCTCCTTCTGCGGACGCGCCGGGCGGCCGCCGACGAACGCGTCTGCCGGAACGTCGCCCCATACACCGCTTTGTCCGGCGATCTTCGCCCGCGCCCCAATGGTGATATGGCCCTTGAAGCCCGCCTGTCCGCCGACTTGAACGTACTCACCGATAACGGTGGAACCGGCGAGTCCGCAGAGCGCCGCGAACGCCGAATGCGCGCCGATTCGACAGTTGTGGCCGATTTGGCAAAGATTATCGATCTTCGCACCGCGGCCAACGCGCGTGCTGCCCGTCTGCGCCCGGTCGATGCACGTATTCGCGCCAATCTCGACGTCGTCTTCGATCTCTACGTTGCCGATTTGCGGAATGCGTTCGAAATGGTCGTCTAGGAAAACGTATCCGAATCCCTCGCTGCCGACAATTGCCCCGGGGCCCAAGATCACGCGGTCGCCCACGATACACCCGTCCAGAACCGCGGCGCGCGGATGCATCGTGCATTCCGAGCCGATGGCAGCCCCTGCACCCACGTGCGTTTGCGCGTGTAAAACCGAAGCGGCTCCGACGCTCGCGTGCGCTCCAACGTATACCTGCGCGCCGATGTATGCGTCTGGCGCGATGCTCGCCGTTTCTTCAACGACTGCCGAGGGATGGCGGTAGGGGCCGCGCGGCCGAGGCCTCTCGAACGCCTGCAAGATGAGCGCGAGTGCCGCGCGCGTGTTGGGCGCCACGATCAGGGGTTTGCGGGGCGAATTCCCAGCCAGCGCTGCGACGTCGGCATCGACGAGCACGGCGCCGGCACGCGATTGCAACGCCGCCTCGAGGTATGCCTGGCTCGTCGCAAACGTCAAACTATCTTCATCGGATTCATCGATTGCGCCGACTCGCCGAATCACCAGCGCGCCGTCACCGACGACGTGGCCGCCGACCCGATTTGCGAGTTGCGCGATCGTCTCGAGCATGGCCGCTAAGGCGACGGAGTCGCTTTCTCAGCGATGCCGAGAATTTTCTCTACATCGAGCGTTATATCGGTACCGCCGTACCCGACGAATTCGCGCGTTACGACCAGCTTCAAGTGCTTTTCATTCGCAACTTGCGTCGCGGCGTCGCGCACCTCTTTGACGAGCTTACTCTCCACCTGGGCTTGATGCGCGGCGAGCTGCGCGGCCTGCCGCCGCTTCTGGCCGTTCGAAGCCCGGCCGCTCATGATCGCCTGTTCGTCGGCTGAAAACTGATTCGCGTAGTTCGTGTACTTGGGCCAATTGGAACTCAGCCGGTTCACATCGACCAGGCCGATGGAACTTTCGGATGCTTTTCCGCATCCGGTCAAGACGATGGCGGCTAGGACCGCGGCTACCTGTATGTTTTTTTTCACTCGCGTAAACTCTCGATGTCCTTTTCTACGTCGCCGGTCAGATCGTATCCGCCCGCGGCCGCCGCAATGTTAATAAATACCACCCGGAAGCCGCGCTTCGCCCCTTGGGCGTCCGCGACGCGCTTGATTTGGCCCACAATTTTTCCGTACAAATCGTCGCGGCGCTTCTGCAGATCCGCGGCTTTTTTCGAAGCATCGCCCGTCGCAGCCGCATCGACGCCCTGGAGCGACGAATATCGAGCGTCAAGGTCGGCTTTCGCGGCCTGATACTGCGCGATGGTCTTGGCCGCATCGGCTTGAAATTGCGACTTAAACTGCTTGTCGATTTGAGCGATCTTTGCCCGGGTAGCCGGCGAAAGATTTGGTGGGGCCGACTGCGGCGTCAGCCCTTTGATCTGCGAGGAGACTTGCGCGCCGACGGTGTCGTGGCGGTTCAAAACCTTGGCTTGCGTCTGGGACCGTATCTTTGCGGCTTGCGCGGCGATCGCCGCAGTCGCTTGCCCTTGGATTTGCGTGCGATAGGTCGCTAACGTTTTCTGGTCCGCGGCGCGGGCTACGGCCAAGCGATCCCGCTCCTTGCGATCGAGCGCGTTGAGCTGCGCCTGATACCGGCGTTTCACGGCGTCGTCGAGTGCGAGGTTGGAGAGCTTCGTCCGAATCTGAAGTCGGACCCCCGCGTCGGCTTGCGAGAGATCCAAGGAAATCTGGGATTC
>JALYVW010000003.1 GCA_030853005.1 Vulcanimicrobiota bacterium | reverse complement strand
GCCACGTGTCGGCTTTGCTTTTGGAAAAACTTTCACGCAAGCGCGTTGTTGTGCGCCTACTTTGCGCAGTATCGTCCGGAGATCGCGCGAGCGATCCCGGTCAGCCCGGTGTTTGCGATGCTTTCGTTTTCTTACGGGGTAAATCGCCTGATTACGCGACTGGCGTTGACGCTCCCCAACGCCTTCGTTTGGTGGGATCCAAGAAATAAGGAGCGCGAACTGCCCCTAACGGGATACCCGCGTTTTCCTACGCATGCGCTCATGCAAACGATGCGCATCGGCGACGACGTCTACGCTCGTGCCGGCAGCATGCCGATGGCGGCGCGCTCCGTCGTCGCCGTGACCAACAAACGCGATCCTGCCGTCAACAATCGCGTCACGGCGGAAGTGGTGAGCCGCTGGCAAAAACAGCACATCCCAGGCTCGCACGTTGAAAGTTTTGAATTCGCGAACCTGCCCAAAAACCACGACATCATCGATCCGCAAAACGCCGAACCGCGTCTCGATATCGTGTATCCAAAACTGCTCGACCTTATTGCGACGACTCCGGCCGGCGCCTAGTCGGCCTGAGGTCGTCGCGGCGTTTAGGCGAGCGTCGGTAGCGGCAGAGACGGTTTGGTGGCGAGGTCCGGATAGACTTCGTGGTGAGCCTGCACCGAGGTCGTGATCAAACGCAGTGCAAAATCGAGCTGAGGATCTCTACCCGCACGATAGTCCTGCGGCGCAATGTCCACGTCGTAATCGGGATCGGTCCCGTAATTTTCCACGCCCCAGCCGACATCTTTGAACCAGAACGAAAATTCCGGCTGCGTGGTAATCGTGCCGTCGACCAAACGATGGTAGGGGTTAATGCCGATGACGCCGCCCCAGGTGCGTTTGCCGACGAGCGGTCCCAGTCCGTACAGTTTAAAGCAGTGGCTGAAAATATCTCCGTCCGACCCGGCAAACTGATTCGTCAAACCGACGAGCGGGCCCGCGACCGATTCGGCCGGATACGGCACCGGTTTTTTGCTGTGGCGCGAGACATCGTATCCAACGCGCTTGCGTGAAAGTTTTTCCAAAAGCAAAGCCGACACGTGGCCGCCGCGATTGTACCGAACGTCCACGAGTAATCCTGCCCGATCAAACTCCGAAAGATAGCCGCGGTGGAATTCTGAAAATCCCCACGGCCCCATGTCGGGTATGTGCACGTAGCCCACCTTGCCGCCGGTTCGTTCCAACACGTTACGCCGGTTTTCGTCGACCCACGCGCGATAACGCAGTTGTTGTTCGCTTGCGAGCGCTTTGACGGTCACGCGCCGCTCGCCATTTTTCCGTCCGGCGAGCGTTAAAACAACTTCGCGGCCGGCGGCGTTCACAAGCGCTTCTTGCGGCGTCCGCCGCCGCGTCAAGCGTTTTCCGCCTATGGCCACGACGACGTCCCCTTCGCGAATGTCCGTACCGGGTTCGGCCAGCGGCGAATCGACTTCGCGATTCCACGAGTCGCCGCGATAAATGCGGGCTATTCGCCAACCTTGCGCAGCTTCGTCGTACGTGAAGTCTGCACCGAGAAAACCCCGTCCGTATTGCGGCGGAATGCGGTGGTCGCCGCCGATTTCGTAGGCATGCGACGTGCCGAGCTCGCCGTGCATTTCCCAGATGACGTCCGAGAGGTCAGTCCGTGTGCGGATGCGAGGAAGCAGCGCCGCATAGCGGTCGTACACGCGATCCCAATCGATATCCGACATGTCGGCGACCCAAAACTGTTCGGTTTGCAGGCGCCAGGCTTCACGGTACATTTGCGCCCACTCGTCGCGCGGCTCGACCTCGACGCTGATGCGGTCGAGATCCATCCAACCCGTTTTGCGTCCCGCATCGGTCCCGAGCTTTTGTACGTCCTCACCCTCTTCGGGGAGATCGTTGAGCGCATCGACGGCGCGTAGACGATCCTGCGAACGGTAGATGAGCGTTCGACCATCGGCTCCGAGCGCTATGTCGCCCACGTCGTGTGCGAACGGCGCGACCCGCTGTTGATCGAAGTCGTAGGCGAGCAACGTGCCCGATGGTCCTTCCTCGTCATCCCAGTTCCGCCCACCCGGCTTGATGCCGCGAACGTCGAACTTGGTAAAAAACACGCGTCGCTTGGTAGCCACGATTTGACCGTACTCGCCCTCGTCCACCGGAAAGGCGAGAATGCGTCCCACGATCCCGTCGAAGTCGATGTCCACCCGCGGTGGGCCCTCGGGCTTTTTATCGCGCGCATCATCGTCGCGGTGCTCGTTCTCGTGATCGCGATGGACCGGTTTGGGTTTCGGCGCGAACGGATTGGGTGCGCCCTGCGTCAGCGTCACCACGAACGGCCGCTGCGCTTGCGGAAAGCCCAAATTAAACTGCAGCGCATCGTACACCGGATCGAAATCGCGGGTCGAAATAAAATAGAGATACTTGCCTTCCGGATCCCAAGCCGGCGACGCATCGACGCGCAGCTGCGACGTGACGTCGTGCACTTTTCCGGTTTTCACCTTGGCGACGCGCACGATCGAAGAATTATCGCTTCCCGGCCAATACACGTACGCCAGCCACCGGCCGTCGGGGGAAAAGGCCAGATCCGTCACGCGATTGCCCAGGCTCGTATCGATGGTACGCAGCGATCCGTCTTCTAGGTTCAAGATGACGAGCTCGAACCGATGGTTGGCGAACGCGACGACCTGCGAGGCTGGCGACGCCACGAGTTCGGTCACTCGGCCGATGTCGGTCTTCGTGGCGAGCACGGCTTCGTGTCCGCGTTCGCGGTCGACGATGACGATTTGCTCGAAGCCGTTGCGATCCGTCACGCAGGCAAAACGGCCGTCTGCAAGCCACGCGAACCCTCGCGTCCGCGATGCACTCGAGCCGTCGTGTGCGACCGGTGCCTCGTCCCAGAGGGGCATGGTAAACGCTTGTCCGCGCGCGATGACGCCAAGATGCAAGCCATCGGGCGACGGAGCGAATTCGTCAAGCTCTTCGGATCCGTCGAGAAAACGCCTGACCGTTTGCGGTGCTGCGGACGCGCATTCCACGTCGATCGAATGCGTCTGTTTGGTTTCGATATCGTAATAAAACAGAGCGCCGCCCGCGGCGTACGCGATGCGCCTTCCATCCGTCGAGGGGAAACGCACGTAATACTCCGACTCGTGCGTAGCGCGTTCGACATCCGATCCATCGGGAGCGCACGAATAGATGTTGCCGATCCCGTCGTGGTCGGCAAGAAAATACAAGCGCTCTGCAGCCCACATCGGCCACGTGGGATTCCCATTGGGAAGCTTGAGTTTCTCGAACTCACCGCTTCCGGCAGCGTCGACCCAAATTTCCCCCGACGTGCCGCCGCGGTAGCGTTTCCAACGCGCAGGGTCTTGCTCGTTGCGGCCGATGGCCATCGTGCCCCCGGAGCCGTACGAAAAATTCTTCATGTGCCCCAGATGCAGCTCGCGCGGTTCGCCGCCGCCGGCCGAGATGCGGAACCCGCGCGTTTCGCGTTCGTACCACGCGCTGGGATTGGAAACGAAAAGAATGTCGGCGCCGTCGGGACTCCACCCACACACCGCGGCCATAGTTCCGCCCAAAAACGTCAAGCGCCGGGGCATTCCGCCGCCCGCCGGCATGACGAAGACCTCCGGATGGCCTTCGTCGCTGGAAATAAACGCGATCTTCGACCCGTCGGGTGACAGACGCGGGAAGGTGCACTGGCCGGCGCTCGCCGTTAGGCGGGCCGCAGGACCTCCGGAAAGCGGCGCGGACCAGAGATCGTCCTCGCACGCAAAAACGACGCGATCGCCGGCAACGGTTGGATAACGGTAATAGCCTTGATTCATGGATTCTAGGGGAGTTGGCGAAGTCGAGTTGCTTCTCCGGTTACTTTGTGATACAAAGTGAAATATGCTCCGCTCGCTCCCGCGCGCAACCGCCATCCGGCACGTGGCCCTCATCATGGACGGCAATCGCCGCTGGGCCAGCGCCCATGGGCTACCCATTGTCGAGGGTTACCGCCGCGGGATCGCCGCTCTGCGTGCGAGCGTTCGTGCCGCAATCGGTCTCGGCGTGCCGACGCTCACGGTCTACGGATTTTCCACGGAGAATTGGCAGCGCGACGCGCGCGAGGTCAATCTGCTCATGCAGTTGTGCGCGGTGTTTGCTCGCAACGACCTCGTCTCGCTCGAGCGGCAGGGCGTGCGCGTTATCGTCTTGGGCGATGTGGAGGCGTTCGCCGCACCCGCGCGAGTCGCGCTCGCAGATTTGGTGCGGGGGACCGCATCGAATTCGCGCCTCACGCTCAATCTCGCATTGAATTATAGCGGCCGTTCGGAGATCGTTCGCGCTGCGCGTAGCGTTGCCGACGACGTGGCGCGGGGAACGCTCGCGCCGCAGGATGTGAACGAGGCTGCATTTCGCGCGCGGCTGTACGCGCCGGAACAGTGCGATCCGGATTTACTCGTGCGGACCGGCGGCGACCGCCGCATTTCGAATTTCTTACTGTATCAGCTCGCGTATACCGAGTTACTGACCCTCGACGAGCTTTGGCCCGATTTTACCGAACGGCACTTTGAAGCGGCCGTCGCAGCGTTGGAAACGCGTCAGCGGCGCTTTGGTTCCTAGGGATTCCGTCCCGCCCGTTCGCGCGGGCCAACAGGTGCGAGAGCGCGTTCAAGATTGCACCCGCGCTGCTGAGCTGAATGACGGGACGTGCGAGCACGGGCGTTTGCGAACGAACCTCACCGAAGAGGATCGGTCCGTACGGCGTGAGCGAAGGTGAGTCAAATCCAGCGACGGATCGAAAAATGAGTTCGGCATAAAATGCGTTGGCCCAACCGAATTCCGAACGCGTGAATCGCCAGTACCCATCCGGAGAAAAGCTTTCATGAATCAACCCGTCGGCGCTATCGGTTTCCGCGAGCGTCGTCACGCTTTCGGCAACCTCCGAAGACGAGGTCGACGTCAACGCTCGAGCGATGATCCCGAGCGGCCAAACGTACCCTCGAGGTGTGTGCGGGCTGCCTAACCCCTCGGCGTAGCGACCGCGAAAAAACCACGGGTTCTTGGACGAGAGCGCAAATGCGCGCGTGTTCAGATAGTCGGGGTCGGAACTGGAACACCATTCGAGAGCCGGCAACGACGTGAGGTTCGGAACGTTCGCGTCGTCGGCAAAAAGGTAGTGGCCGTCGCCGTCCGTTTCGTAGGCGTACATCCAGCCACCGTTTGCCGGCACGTAGACGCGGCCGTAGCGCAAAATGCCGGTCGTAACATCCGCGGCAATGCGTTTCGCGGCGGCGGAAAGCGCATAATCGTGTAACATCAGTTCCGCCATCACCGCGATATCTTGCATAGCCGCCACGGCGATGGCTTCTTGCGGAATGTTAAAGCGATAGGTCACCGCGTCGTCGGAGGGCCGAAACGCGTCCCAAATCATGCCGGTATCGGGATTGTATGTGGACTGCGTGGCGGCCCGCTCGTCGCGGTAATGCGAGCACTGGGCGTGCTTCTGCTCGCAGGCGTACGTTGCCACGATGCGCCGGAACGCGGAGTGCAGCTGCGGGGTAAAGATCGCGCGCTCGCCGCTGTTCCGCCAATCGAGCCACGCCAAAAGCACGGGCCACGCGAGCGAATCGACTTCCCATTTTCGTTCCCAAACATGATAGTTCGCTTGAAAGGCGTTCGCGTAGGAATCGATGAGAATGTTGCGAGCGTCGCGTTGCACCACGCGGTCGATGCGCACGGCGAGAATCGGGGCGTATGTCGCGAACCGCACGTAGGGCAGCGTTTGTGCGGACGAGTCGCGCAGCCACATGGCGGGAATGTCGCCCGTCTGAACGTACGTGGTTCCGTCCGGTTCGCTAAAAAAATCGGCGAAGAGCGTGTGAAAGAGCGATTCCGGCTCGATGGGGCGGTTGCGCGCGTCCGTCATGCTCACCGAGAGGGCTTGGGCGCGGAGATCGGCGGGAATCGCGCAAAACACAACGAGCGCCGTCGCGCAGGCGGCGAACAACCGTCGCAGGCGGTTCACATGCGTCAGCGCTCGTCCGTAATCGAGAGAACTGCTTGCTTTCCATTGCGATCGTAGCGCGCGAATACGTTTTTGGTGAGCCCGCCCACTTTTACGGTGTAGCGAAGATCCAGGCTGCCGTCGCTGTCGAGCGTTCGCGCTTGCAGCGTACTCGACTCAACCTCGCCCGTGCGCAGGAGCGTCGTCACCGGCGGCTCGAGCGTATCGACCAGATCGAGTGCGAGCGGCGCAAGGTCAAAGGCGGCCGCGGTCGTGGCGAGCGCGATCTCTACGTGCGAATCGGGCAACGCCATCATGTAGGTACTCCCTCGAGGTGTAAAACCGGCCGCGAAGTACGCGAGCCGTCCGCGCGTTCGCCCGACGAAAGCGCCCATCCCGTAACCCGTGGGACGATGCGCACCGTCGTACCCGGTTTGAAACATGAGGCTCGCCAAATCTGGGCGCACATGCAGCCGATTGGATAAAAGCGCCTCCAGCCACGTCGTGACATCGACCGGCGTGGCCCAGAGCGCTCCCGCGCTGAACAAACTGGACGGACCGGCATAACGCAACGAAGGCAGCGCCAGCGGCGCAGCGATCCGCTCGCGCACGAAGCGTGCGTACGGCATACCGCCGGTCGCTTCGACGAGCAAACCGAGGGCGACGTAATTGGAATTACTGTAGACGAAGGCCGGCGGGTCACCGCTGCCCGGCGGCGGCACGAGCGCGAGTAGTTGCGTGGGCGCGTACGCGCGCTGCGGATCGAACCCGGGCGTTTCCGAATAGTCTTCCCACGGCGCAGTTTGCGCGAGTACGGTCGCAATCGATGGCGCACGCGACGATGCCACGTTTGGAAGATAGGCGCCAATCGGATCGCTCAGGCGAAAACGTCCGCGGTCGGCTAACTGCAACACGGCTGCTGCCGTAAAAGACTTTGTTAACGAGCCCAGCGGGTAGGTTTGTGAAGCCCAGCGGTTCCGATATGCCGGCACGCCCGCGTAAGCGACCGCCACCGCAACGGGGGCGCCGGCTTGGCCCTGGACCAAGCGTACCGACGCGTCGATCGCGTGAGTTTGCCAAGCGGGGAGCAGAGCGAGCAGGAGCGTGAGGGACCGCATCGCAGAGAGATTCGCGATGATGCAATCCTCGCCCCAGGCCCTCGACGCGCTGATGCGCGAGTTCGAAGGCGGCTCGATGCGTGCGCTCGCGCGCGCCATTTCGTGGGCCGAAGGTGGCCGGGCGGCCGCACTGGTCAAGCGATTGTACCCGCGTACGGGACGCGCGATGACGATTGGTTTGACTGGGCCGCCGGGCGTGGGAAAATCCACGCTCAGCTCGGCGTTGGTGCGCAAAGCGCGCGCGTTGGGCAAGTCGGTTGGCGTTATTTCGGTGGATCCCAGCTCGCCGTTTTCTCACGGGGCGCTGCTCGGCGATCGCATCCGTTTGATCGAACACTTCACCGACGCCGGCGTGTTTATCCGTTCGATGGCGAGTCGCGGACATCTCGGCGGGCTTGCCGGCGCAACGGCGGATGCCGCGCTGCTGATGGATGCGTTCGGGAAAGACGTGGTGCTCATCGAAACGGTCGGCGTCGGGCAATCCGAAATCGAAATTGCCGAACTCGCGCAAACGACGCTCGTCGCGCTGCAACCGGGGAGCGGCGACTCTATCCAAGTGCTCAAAGCCGGCATTCTCGAAATCGCGGACATCTTCGTGATTAACAAGGCCGATCACCCAATGGCCAATCAACTCAAACGCGAGATTCGTTCGATGATGGAAATGTTGGATTTTACCGGATGGATTCCCGAACTCGTGATGACGCAGGCGACCACCGGCAACGGCATCGACGACCTCTGGAACGCCATCGAAAAACACGTGGCGTATTTGGAAAGCACCGGAGAAATGCATGCGAAGCGCCGCGAAGCGTTTGCCCATCAGGTGCGACAGCTCGTGCGCGGTGCTTTGGAACGCAAACTGGAGCGTTGCGTCGAGCGCGAAGAATCCGGCGGCGACCCGTACGCGGCCGCAGAGCGCGTACTCGCCGCATTCGGACCGCGCGATGATGCGGAGTTGACCGATGCCGCGCTGCGCTTGCGCGCGACCGTAAAAGGTGCGTTATGATCGTTACCGGATTGCTTCTCGCACTCGCTGCTCCGTCGCCGCCTCCGCTCAAAGAAATCATCCGCGTGCGCGCGAGCCCGGTGTGCTCGGTGTTGCACGACCTGATCGCCCCATTCGCCGTGGTGCAACGCGAGAACCAGCCCTGGAACGCGCAGCTGGCCGACAATGGAAGGCGGCTCGCAATCCGCTTGGACGAAATACGTCGGCTGGCCGGACCTTTCGGTCCGTCGCCGGCGAGCGACGGAACCGTGATCCTAGCCTCGGCGAATATCGATACGGCTGCCGCCAACGTCCTGGTGAACGTCGCCTCGATGGACCCGGCCTTGCGAGCCTCTTACCGCCGCACGCCGCAGGGCAGGAACGCAAAAGTCGATGCCTTGCGCCAGCGGGTGCAAAATCTGGTCGACTTAGAGCGTGCGCTCGCCTTTTCGGAATCGGCCTTGTCGGGGTCGATCCTCGATTCGAACGGTGACGCCGAGATCGCAAGCGCGGCCAGCGCGTTCGATCGGGCCACGCAGGGAGCATCTTCTGCAGCGAACGGTCTCACCCGAACGCCGGACGCCGACCCCGCGATTGACGGCTCGCCGGTCCAAGGCATCTGGTCGCGCGATTTGCATTACACCGCCGGTTCGTCCCTGGCCGCGGCCGTTGCCGAGCAAGGACGAGCGCTCGTCCCTGCCGCCCTGGCGGTCGCGCACGATTGCGACGGCACCTAGTGGAAAATCGAGCCGCGCGTTGAAGCCGAGGAACTCATGGCCAAAATGATCGAGCGCCCGAGTGGCTTGGGTGCTGCGGAAACCAGCGAATTCGTTCATCAACAAGACCAATGGGAGGCGGCTTCCGCGAAGGGCAAGCCGCGCAAGGGCCCGGGCTCCGGCGCGGTCGATCGCACGATGTCGGAGCTTCCGCTCAAACCCATTTACGCTCCCGCGGATGTGGCGGGGCTGGATGTAGGCCGCGATCTCGGATGGCCCGGCGTGTTTCCTTACACCCGCGGCATTCACCCGAACATGTACCGCGACAGGCTTTGGACGATGCGCCAGTTCGCCGGGTTCGGCAACGCCAAACAGACCAACGAACGCTATCATTTTTTGCTTGCGCAGGGGCAGCACGGCCTCTCCGTTGCGTTCGACATGCCGACGTTGATGGGATACGACTCCGACGCTCCCGCGGCGCGTGGGGAAGTGGGCAAATGCGGCGTTGCGATCGACTCGCTCGCCGACATGGAGACGCTCTTCGACGGCATCGACATGGGCGACATCACCACCTCGATGACGATCAACGGCCCTGCGGCCATCGCGCTCGCCCAATACGTGGCCGCTGCCGAGAAAAAGGGCATTCCGCGCGCAAAATTGGGTGGAACCCTCCAGGCCGATATTTTAAAGGAATACATCGCGCAGAAAGAATGGATCTTTCCGCCCCGGCCCCACATGCGCATCATCGTCGATATGATGCGATTTACCCGGGACGAAATGCCCCGCTGGAACAGCATTTCGATCAGCGGCTATCACATTCGCGAAGCCGGGTCCACCGCCGTTCAGGAGCTCGCGTTTACGCTCGCCGATGGGTTCGCGTACGTCGAAGCGGGCATTGCCGCCGGTATGGATGTGGATTCGTTTGCGCCGCGGCTGTCGTTTTTCTTCAACTCGCACATCGATTTCTTCGAGGAGATTTGCAAGTTTCGGGCGGCCCGGCGGATTTACGCGCGACGCATGCGCGACAAATACAAAGCCAAAGATCCCAAGAGCTGGCAGCTTCGGTTTCACACGCAGACGGCGGGATGCAGCGCGACGGCACAGCAACCGGAAAACAATATCGTGCGCGTCGCCTACGAGGCAATGGCTGCAGTGCTCGGCGGCACGCAGTCGCTCCACACCAACTCCATGGACGAAGTGCTCGCCCTTCCTTCGGAAAAGAGCGCCGAAATCGCGCTGCGCACCCAGCAAGTGCTCGCCTACGAAACCAACGTGACGAACGTCGTGGACCCGCTGGGCGGTTCGTATTTCATCGAAGCCCTCACGGACCAGATGGAGCAGCAAGCTGAAGCGTACTTCCAACAGATTGAGGAGTTCGGCGGGGTGGTCGAGGCGATCGAAGCCGGGTTCTTCCAACGCGAAATTGCCGATGCGAGCTATCGCTACCAGCGTTCGCTCGAAACCAAAGAGCGCGTCATCGTCGGAGTCAACGCATTTCACAAGGAAGAGGGCGAGGGCCGCATCGATCTGTTGAAGATCGGCGAGGACATCGAGCGCGGGCAGGCTCGTTCGGTTGCCGACGTCCGGAACGCGCGCAGCGGCGACGGTGTCGCGCGATCGCTCGAGCGACTACGCGCGGCGTGCCGCGACCCTCACGACAACGTCATGCCGCACCTCATCGACTGCGTCAATGCCTACGCGACCGAAGGCGAGATCGTCGATGCCATGGTCGAGGTTTACGGTCGCTACACCGAGCGCGCGGCGTTCTGAGCACGAAAGACGGGTTTTTGAGACTATATAACGATCACGAGCGTCGCGTAGCGCATCGCACGCTCAAAGAAGTCAAGCGTAAACTCGAGGAAGCGTTACGGTTGAGCCGCATGATCGAACGCCGCCGCTTGGAACGATCGCCCAAAGATGAGTAGGCCGTTGCGCGTCGTGATCGCGAAGGCGGGCCTCGACGGCCACGACCGTGGCGCGAAGGTCATCGCTCGCGCGTTGCGCGACGCCGGCATGGAGGTCATCTATACCGGCCTGTTCCAGGCGCCCGAACAGATCGTCCAGACCGCCGTGCAAGAAGACGCCGATGGCATCGGACTCTCCATCCTTTCGGGTGCGCACATGACGCTCTTTCCGCTGATCGTGGAACAGTTGCGCGCGCAACAGGCGGAGGACATCGTATTTTTCGGCGGCGGGACCATTCCGCCCGAAGACGCCCAGGAGTTGCGCGAGCGCGGCGTTCGCGCCATCTTTACTCCCGGCGCACCGCTTTCCGACATCGTAAAATTTGTTTCGGAAGAATGCGGCAAGCGTCGCGAACTCGTCGGCTAGAGTTCCCTCCACTGCATGACCGTTAGAACGCGCGTCGCGCCATCGCCGACGGGAGATCCGCACGTCGGCACCGCCTACGTTGCGCTGATCAACTACTGCTTTGCCAAAAAACATGGCGGCCAATTCGTCCTGCGCATTGAGGACACGGATCGCGCGCGCAGCACGCTCCAGTCGGAACGTGCGATTTTGGACTCATTGCACTGGCTCGGGTTGACCTGGGACGAGGGTCCCGACATCGGCGGTCCGCACGGCCCGTATCGGCAGAGCGAGCGCTCCGATTTGTACGCGCGCTATGCCGCACAGCTCCTGCGCGACGGACACGCCTTCCAATGTTTTTGCACGCCGCAACGCCTCGACGACATGCGCCAGGCCCAACGTGCCGCGAAAGTTCCGCCGCGCTACGATGGGTCGTGCGCGCGACTTCCCGGTGAAGAAGTTGCGCGTCGCGAGCGCGAGGGCGTGCCCTTCGTGCTGAGGTTAACCGTTCCGGAGACGGGCACATGCGTCGTCGAGGATCTGCGTCGGGGACCGATTTCCATCGACTGGAATACCGTGGACATGCAGGTATTGATGAAGTCCGACGGCATGCCGACGTACCATCTCGCGAACGTGGTTGACGATCACCTCATGGACATTACCCACGTCATTCGCGGCGAAGAGTGGGTCAGCTCGGCGCCTAAACACTCGTTGCTTTATCAATATTTCGGATGGCAAGCGCCGGCATTCATGCACGTTCCGCTGCTCCGTAATCCCGACAAGAGCAAGCTTTCCAAACGCAAGAATCCGACCTCTATTTTCTTCTATCAGGCGATGGGATATCTGCCCGAAGCACTGTTGAATTTTCTCGGATTGCTCGCCGTGTCGTCGGCCGAAGGCGAAGAAGTTATGAGCCTGCCCGGCCTGATCGAGCGATTCGATCTTTCGCATATCGCCCTCGGCGGCCCGGTATTCGACGTCGCGAAGCTCGATTGGCTAAATGGACGGTACATCCGCGAAACCTTGGACGAGGGCGCTTTCGCCGATCGCGTGCGCGCGTGGGCGTTTACGCCGGAACGCCTTGCGGAAATCGCACGCTTGGCGCACTCGCGCATCGAGCGGTTGAGCGACCTCGGGCCTCTGTGTGCGTTTTTCTTTTCGGGGCGCATCGCCGTCGACGCCGTGACCTTACGCGATGGAAAGCTCGACGACGAGTCGTTGCGCAAGGCGTTCTCGTTGGCGTCGTGGGGATTTGACGCGCTCGCGGAATGGAACGTAAAGGCCATCGAAACCGTGTTCAAGGGCGTGTCCGCCGTGTTGGAGCGCAAGCTGCGCGAGGTGACGCGGCCATTTTATGTCGCCATCACCGGCAGCCCGACGTCCGTACCGCTGTACGACTCCATGCATGTGCTGGGCCGTGACATCGTTCGCGAGCGGTTGCGCGCTGCGATCGAGGTGTTGGGCGGCGTGAGCGCAGCCGAGCAAAAAACGTGGAAAAATCTCGCCCTGCGAGCGGAGGAACTACCCTCATGAAGATGCGCGCGATCGTTCTCGCTGCGGGCAAAGGTACGCGCATGAAAAGCGCTACGACGAAGGTGCTGCACGATCTGTGCGGGCGCGCCATGCTCTGGTTCGTTATCGACGCTTTGCGCGAAGCTGGCGTGGATGACATCGTCGTCGTCACCAATCCGCAGGTGCAGGAGCGTATCGAAGAGTTCGGCGTACGCGGCATCGTTCAGCAAGAGCAACTGGGCACCGGTCACGCCGTTCGGATCGCACTCGAGGAGCTCCCGGTGGATGCGTCGGGCCGCATTCTCATCGCCTACGGGGATATGCCCTTGGCGCATGCGGGGATTTTTCGCGAGGTCGTCGGTGCGCTCGATGGCCGCGGCGTTGCCTTGGCCCTGGTCACGGCACGCATGCCGTTGCCGTCGAATTTTGGGCGCATCGTGCGAAACGGGGCGCTCGTCGAGCGCATCGTGGAAATGCGCGACGCTGACGACGCCGAATTGGCCATCGACGAGATGAATGCCGGCATCTATGCCTACGCGGAGCCGGAGCTGCGCGATGCGGCGGCGCGCCTGCGCAACGAGAACGCGCAAAAAGAATACTACTTGACGGATACCGTGGCGGATTTTGTGAAGGCCGGTCGCGGCGTCGTTCCCGTCGTTGCGGCCGATCACCGGCCGTTGCTGGGCATCAACGATCGCGTTGAATTAGCGACCGCGCGCAAGGCGATGAATATCCGCCTCTGCGAAAAATACATGCGCGATGGCGCGACCATCGTGGACCCGGACACGACGTATCTGGAACCGGAGCTGCGCATCGGGAACGACACCGTGATCTATCCGAATACGTCGATCGGCCGGCTTTCCGAATTGGGAGAACGGTGCGTGATCGGGCCTAACGCGCGGCTCTCCAACACCAAACTCGGTGACGCTTGCGTCGTGCGTGAGAGCGTCGTCCTGGACTGCGCCTTCGGCAACGGCGTGCACGTTGGACCGTTTGCCCATCTTCGTAACGGCGCCGTGTTGGACAAGGGCGTGCAAATCGGAAACTTCGTCGAAGTAAAAAAGTCGCACTTAGCGGCTGGGGTAAAAGCCAATCACCTTGCCTATATCGGCGATGCCGAGGTGGGCGAGCGCTCGAATATCGGCGCGGGTACGATCACTGCAAACTACGACGGCCAGAAGAAAAACCCGACGACCATTGGCGCGGACGTGTCCGTCGGATCGAACACAACGCTGATCGCTCCGGTGTCCGTCGGGGATGGAGCGCTGGTTGGTGGCGGAAGCGTCGTAACGAAGGACGTGCCCGCCGGCGCCCGCGTGGCTGGCAACCCCGCAAAACCCCTTCAGAAAACATGACGCGCGCCCCGCGTTGCGGGGCATTCCCACCATGAGCGCGGATTTTCTGACGATACATTGGTCGATGCTGCGCTCGCGTTCTCGGTAGCGGCTCGCAAGTCGCCCGGGGACGTGTTTCTGGTGCTCGAGCGCTGGTCTCGTCGGATAGAGCCGAGCATAGACGTCTTTGCGATGTTCGTTCCCGATGCCGACGTGTTAACGTGCGCATACGCTGCGGGGTCGCGGGCGGAGCCCTTTTTGCGAAGCCGCGTAGCATTCGCCGACGCGGACGCATGCGTCGCGCGCTGCGCCGTTCGCGGCCACCGCGTCGATCTTCGAGAAGGCGTTGCGCCGGCGTTTCCTGGCGATCGATCCGGCGCGGCGATGGCGCTCGTCGACGGCACGCGCTGCATTGCCGTCGCTTATGCGAGCAGTCTGCGTTCGTCTGGGTTCGGCAGCGTGGATGAGCTCGCGCGACTCGCGCGATTGGCGGCCCCGCCCCCCTCGCCATGGCGATGGATCGCGCACGGGATCGGGAGGAGGCTACGCACGATGGGCTGACCGGACTGCTGACGCCGCGCGCACTGCGCGCGCATCTCTCGCAGGCGGTCGCAGCGGCGGAGGCGCGCGGCAGCGGCGCGGGCCTCGACGTTGCCACGAGGAAGGGGGAGACGAATTTTGCGCGGTTCTGCTCGACGTGGAGAAAATCGCCGTAATCGAGCGCGCCCAGCGATTTTGCGAAAGCGTTCGGTCGTGCGACTTTGGGATTCCGGTTCCGGTACGCGCCAGCATTGGCGTTGCGGCCTACCCGGTCGACGCGCGGACGTCGAGCGCGCTCTTAGAATGCGCCGATGCGGCGATGTATCATAGCAAGCGCACGGGCCGCGATCGCGTTTCCTTCGCCATCGGAGCTTCGGAATTCGCGGAATACCCGGCCGGGGGGCGTCCCGCGCGTGCGGCGAAGCAGCCGCCCATGGCATGCAAACTCGTTTGGATCACGCCGGATGCCGAACGCCTTATGGGGTATTGCGCGCGCGTCAGTAACCCCGAGAACCAAGAAAACCCCAACGTCGCGGGCCTCTTACGGTTTTGCATTCGAAACGCCCATTGGTCGGTTTTCGAGATGGCCGATGCGTGCATCGAAATCCAGACGACGCGTGGGATAAGCGCGCAGATCATTCGCCATCGCTCGTTCCATTTTCAAGAGTTTAGCCAGCGGTACGCACCGGTTTCTCGGATCGAACGCGTTTTGCCGCGCCGTCAGGATGCGAAAAACCGGCAATCGTCGCACGACGATCTGCCGAAAGAAACGCTGGACTGGTTTGCGCGCGTTCAGGACGAGCACTTTAGCGCGGCGCGCGAACTCTACGACGAAGCGCTCGAACGGGGTATCGCCAAGGAATCGGCGCGCTTTCTCTTGCCGATGGCGTCGGGAACGACGATTTACATGAAGGGAAGCGTTCGCGATTGGATTCACTACATCGCCCTGCGTACCGATCCCGGCACGCAACGCGAACACCGGAAAATCGCGCTAGCTTGTAAAGAAATCTTCGTCGCTGCGTTGCCCATCGTCGCACAAGCGCTGGAGTGGGCCAACGCGGCAGTCTAAGGCGTGGCTGCGCCTCGCGCTGCTCTTGTGCTGCGTCTTCGCAGTCGCAAGTGCCGCCGACGCCTATTCGCGACCGAACGCGCTCGATCGCCGGATCGACGCGATTCCGGCAAGCGCCTTGCTCTCCCAGGCCGCCACAACGCTCGTCGACCCCGCGCGACAGGTTGCCGCTTTAGAGTTGAATCGTTGGCGCGTTACCTTCTGGTGCGCGTCACTCGGTTTGCAAATCGTGGTGCTTCTGTACTTTTGGCGGCGTGGCAGCGCGGCGCGTCTGCGAAATTTCTTGCGCGGCCGCCTAGCAAACGAGTTTGCGGTGCGGTTCGTTTTCGGCGCTTCGTTAGCGCTAGCGGCGAAGCTTGCGGCGTTGCTGCCGGCGTTCGCGGATTATCGCATTGAACGCACCATGCTGCTCTCGACCGAACTGCTGCGCGGGTGGGCGAGCGGATGGCTCGGCGGCACGATCTTGGCAATGCTTTTGGCCGGGTTCGCCGCCGCGATCGTGCTGCGTTTGGCCGACGTCACACACCAGTGGTATGTGTATACGATTGCCGCGATTTTCGCCGTGACGTTTGCGGCCGCGATGCTCAATCCGCTGGTCAGCCGGGGATTTCCCAACATTCCTCTCGATGCGCGCCACGCTGCCACCATCCAGTCGCTGGAGAGGGCAAACGGCGTAAGCATGGACGTGCGTGAGTTTTCGGTGGGCGACCGGACGCCGCCGCGTGAGGCGCTGCTCTTGGGTCTTGGCCCTACGGTTCGGCTCATGGTGTCGGATCTGCTCGTTGCGACGGCGACGCCGGCGGAGTTTCGCTTTGCCGTGGAGCGTCAGCTCGCGCACGTACGCCGCGGCGACCCCGCGCGCGACGCGTTCATGCAGGCGTTGCTGCTGGTCTTTGGAACCGCGCTGGCCGTGTTCGTCGCCGATCGCGTGGGCTTCCGGCGCGACGACGATCCCGTCTCGCGCCTGGCCCTCGTCGGGGCGTTGCTCGCGTGCGTCTACGTTTTGGCTGCGCCGCTGCGCACCTCATTCGAGCGTGGGTTGGAGTCGCGCGCCGACAGCGAAGCCGCGGCGACGATCGGCGATCGCACGGGCGCGATCCGCGAGATCGTTCGCAGCGTCGATCAACGACTTGCGCCGCTTTGCCCCGGAGTGCTGGATCGAGCGATTCTTGCCGACCGGGACGCCGCGGGAGCGCGCATTTCGGCGCTGCAAGACCGCCCGAACGTCTGTCCTTAAAACCGATTAAGCGGCGAAGTAAACGCTGCCGCTCACGCAGGTTCCCAAGTGGTGTGCTGTGAGCAGTTCGACGACCAGCGCGTTTGCGACGCCCCCGTCGAGAATTTGCGCGGCGCCGACGCCGGAGCGCACGCCCAATGCGGCGGCGCGAATCGAAGAGCGTAGGTCCTCGGGAACGTTTGCATCGTCGGCGATCGCCAAGGCTTCCGCGGGAGTAAGCTCGTCGATGGTTCGTGCCGTTCGCGGATCCGGAACGCCGCCGAGCGCGTGAAAGAAAATGGCCCGGACCGCATCCATCGCCGCCGCAACCGCGCGTGCAACGTCATTTGCATCCAGAGCGATGTCGGCGCCGAAGACATCGAATGCCGTCGGCGCGATAACGGGAATGTAGCCGGCCGTCGTGAGCGTTTGCAAAATCTCAGGCTGGACGTTTCCCATCGTTCCCGCGCTGCCGGGGAGCATGGCGGCGTCCGCGCCGGTGAGTCCTACGGCGGTGTTGCCGCTGCGATTGATCGCACGCACGAGTTGGGCGGCGCAGTGGGGATCCGGTGCGATGACGATCGGCCTTATCCCGGATTCGCACAAGAAGCGGAGGTCGGCGAAGACCGTAGAGTCGCCGGACGCCGTCGCGCTTTCGTCGACCCGCACTACGAATGCCTTTCCGGCAAACCCGCCCGCGCTGCTGGACATCGCCCTTTCTTTCCACACGGACGCGAATTCTACTCGGTGGCTCCCTCCGGCAGTGCGAACGTGTTGACGAAGCGCATAGCGGCATCCGGCGTTTCGTTTAACCATCGTTCCACTCCGTCGGCCGCTCCGGCGACGAGCGCCGGCAATGCGCGCTGCTCTTGGGCGTTAAACGGGCTCAGAACGTGATCGATGGACTCATATTGCGGACGGCCAACGCCGATGCGAATGCGCGGAAAGGATTCGCCGATGGTGGCGATGATCGAACGCATGCCGTTGTGCCCGCCGTGGCCACCTTGCGCGCGCATGCGCAACGTCCCGAACGCTAAATCCATGTCGTCGTAGAGCGCGAGAACGTCGTGTGGCGGGATGCGGTACCACGAAGAAATCAACCGTACCGGCGTGCCGGAGAGATTCATGAACGATGTGGGTTTGACCAAGACGAGCCGGCGCTGCGAATCGTAGATCTGGAGCGCGCTGTCTTTTTTCTTCCAGCCCGCGAGACCAAAGCGGCGCGCCACCTCGTCGACTGCCATAAAGCCGGCGTTGTGGCGCGTTGCAGCGTATTCTTTGCCCGGATTTCCGAGCCCGACGACGAGCCGGGGAGCGTCTATTCGGACGCTCCTTCTTCGGGCGCTCCTCCGATGACCTCGGGTTGCGCTTGTTCGGGCGCCGTGGCCGCGGCCGCGTCTTCGACGGCTTGCGCGGTCTTGGAAGGCTCGATGGAGACGACCAGCGTGTCGGGCGGCGTCACGAGCCGGATGCCGGCGGGAAGGACGATATCGCTGGCCGTCGCGTGATCGTGGATGCCCAGTTCGGAGACGTCGATTTCGATGTGGTCCGGCAGCTTGTTGGCCGGACCTTCAACTTCGATCTCGTGCAGGATGACGTCCATGACGCCTCCCGAGTCTTTCACACCCAAGGCCACACCGACGGTAACGACCGGAAGTTTAGCGTGCACGCTTTCGTTTGCCGATACGCGCTGCAGGTCGGCGTGGATCGTTCTGCGCGAAACGGGATCGATCTGCACGTCGCGCACCAGCGCGGTTTCATCGACGCTGCCGTCCTGCAAGGTGATCAGCGATGTCCGGCCGCCCTTGTGCAGCAAGTCGGAAAACGCTTTCGCGTCGACGGCGATGGACTGCGACCCGGTTCCGTGTCCGTAGAGCACCGCCGGAATTTTGCCTTCGGCGCGCAAGCGGCGAGCCGACGTCGATCCGGAATCATCGCGCTTCTGAAACTTGAGCGCTCGTTCTGCCACGATAGGTATCTCCTAGATTGCCGTGGCGGCCTCGACCAGCGGTCGAGTGGCCCCGGCGGGGGGTGTTTTGTCATCTTCCTCGTCGGAGAATAATTCCGACACGGAACGATTGGTAGTAATGCGGATGATCGCGTCGGCGAGCGTTTGCGCAATCGAAAGCTGGATGAATTTCGGACGTTGCGGATGGTCGACGAACGGGATGGTGTCCGTGATGATGATTTTCTCGATCATGGACCGCTCGAGCACGTCGATCGCGTCGCCCGCAAAAATTCCATGCGTAGCGACCGTAAAAACCTTGGTAGCCCCGCGGGCGAGAATGGCCTCGGCCGCCTTCGCCAGCGTGCCGCCGGTCGAGATCATATCATCCACGACCACCGCGATCTTACCCGAAACGTCGCCGACGATGTCGGTTACCTCGGAAATGTCGGGCTCGGGTCGCCGCTTGAAGACGATCGCGAGCGAGCTATTGAGCCGCTTCGCGAAGGTCTCGGCCCGGTGAACGCCGCCCGCGTCGGGGGAAACCACCACGATCTTCTCGTCGCACAAGCCTTCCTTTTTTAAATAATTACAGGCCACTGGCATCGCCGTGAGGTTGTCGACGGGGCCGTCGAAAAAGCCCTGAATCTGAGCGGCGTGGAGGTCCACGGTCACCATGCGCTTGGCCCCGGTCACCTTGAGCAAATTCGCCACGACCTTGGCGGAGATGGGCTCGCGGCCTTTGGTCTTCTTGTCTTGCTTGGCGTAGCCGTAATACGGTATGACCGCCGTAATGCGCGCCGCCGACGCCCGTTTGAGCGCGTCGATCATGAGTAGCAACTCCATCAGGGAGTCGTTGACGCCGTTCCCGTTCGCAGCCTTGCAGATGGATTGAACGACGAAGACTTCGGAACCGCGCACGTTCTCGCTGATTTCGACGCGCGTCTCTTCATTCTTGAATTTCGAGACCAGGGCTTTGCCCACGTGGAGCTTTAAGCGCTTCGCGATCTCTTCGGTTAGGCGTGGATTCGAGCTTCCGCTGAAAACTAACGGATTAAGGCTCAACGGGCGTTCTCCAGGGTGGGGGGCGGCGGACCCGTGAAGTTCACGCGCCCGGCGGTGCAACCCTACACGGGCCTTTGCGGGTAAGCACGTAGGAGTACCATGGCGCAACGATTTCAACTACGCAGCCCCTACGCGCTCGCCGGCGACCAGCCGGCGGCCACCGAGACCTTGGCGCGAGGCGTCCTGCGGGGCGATCGCGCGCAAACGCTCCTGGGCGTCACCGGCAGCGGCAAAACCTTGGCGATGGCGCGGGTCGTGGAACTGGTGCAAAAGCCCACGCTGGTGCTTTGCCACAACAAGACCCTCGCCGCGCAGCTCTGCGCTGAGTTCCGAGATTTTTTTCCCGAGAATGCCGTCGAGTACTTCGTTTCCTACTTCGATTACTATCAGCCGGAAGCGTATATCGCCTCGACGGACACCTACATCGAAAAGGACAGTTCGATCAACGACGAGATCGAGCGCCTGCGCCACTCGGCAACGCAGTCGCTGCTGACGCGTCGCGATACGCTCATCGTCGCGTCTGTTTCGTGCATTTACGGCTTGGGGTCACCCTCGGACTATATGGAGATGTCCGAGCGCATCGCCGTCGGAACCGAGATCAACCGCGACCATCTTCTGCGCAGACTCGTCGATATGCAGTACCGCCGCAACGACCTCAATCTCGTTCGCGGCACGTTCAGGGTGCGCGGAGATACGCTCGAGTTCGTCAGCGTCGACGAGGAGTTGGTGCATCGCATCGAATTTTTCGGCGACACGATTGACGCCATCAACGTCGTCAATTTAATGACGGGCGAATACGTGGAGAGCAAGGACGAATTGCTGATCTTTCCGGCCAAGCATTTCATCACGCCGGATGAAAAATTGCGCCGGGCAATCACGTCCATCGAGATGGAGTTGGACGTTCGGCTCAAGGAGTTTAAGGATACCGGTAAGTTGCTCGAGGCGCAGCGTTTGGAAATGCGTACGCGCTACGACTTAGACATGCTGCGCGAAGTGGGCTATTGCAACGGTGTGGAAAATTACTCGCGACACCTCACGGGCAGAGAGCCGGGATCGACGCCGTTTTGCTTGCTCGACTTCTTTCCCAAAGACTGGATGCTCTTCGTGGACGAATCGCACCAATCGATTCCACAAACGCGCGGCATGTATGCGGGCGACCGGTCGCGGAAACTTTCCCTCGTCGAGCACGGTTTTCGCCTGCCGAGCGCCTTGGACAACCGCCCGCTGACCTATGAGGAGTTTGACGAGCATGTCAAGCAGCTTATTTACGTGTCGGCGACGCCGGGAACGTACGAGATCGGCCGGAGCACGCAAGTTGCGGAAATGATTATCCGCCCGACGGGGCTCGTCGACCCGGAGATTGACGTACGGCCCACGCGCAATCAAGTGGACGACCTGATGGAAGAAATTCGCTTGCGCGCCGAGCGCAAAGAGCGCGTGCTGGTCACGACGCTCACCAAAAAGATGGCGGAAGACTTGACTGATTTCTTGCTGGAGAGCGGATTTCGGGTGCGCTATCTGCATAGCGAAGTTGACACGCTCGAACGCATCGCTATTCTGCGCGACCTGCGCCTAGGCGTCTTCGACGTGCTCGTCGGCATCAATCTCCTGCGCGAGGGACTAGACTTACCGGAAGTGTCACTCGTCGGCATTCTGGACGCCGACAAGGAGGGCTACTTACGCAGCGAAGTCTCGCTCATTCAAACGATCGGCCGGGCGGCGCGCAACGTGGACGGCAAGGTCATCATGTATGCCGATACGGTCACGCAATCGATGGCGCGCGCACTCGGCGAAACGTCGCGGCGGCGCGAACGTCAAGTCGCGCACAATAAGGAACACGGTATCGAGCCGAAGTCGGTCCGCAAAGAGATTCGCGACATTTTGGAATTGATCGGCACGGCCGCTGGCGCTAAGGAAGAGCCGTTTGAAAAATTGCCGCGCGACGTAGCCGTTTCTATGGCCGCGGAACTCGAAAAGAAGATGCGCGACTTCGCCGCTAACTTGGAATTCGAGAAAGCTGCGGCCTTACGCGACGAACTGCTCGAATTGCGCAAGCACATCGGCGGCAACGAGTCGGTGCTTTTTCAAGGCAAAGCCCCCAAAATTTTCGAGCGTGCCTTGAAAGAACTGGTCGGCAGCTAGCGCTCCGGGCCGGGCGGCTATAGGCGGCCGATTCTGCGGCCGGCATGGCGTTTTTGCGTGAGAGTGCCCTCAAAGGGGAAAGCTTCTTGACGAGAACTGTTCTTCAATTTGGTAAGGAGAGACCATGAACGCAAAACTGATTCTGCGCGGCATTAGTGTCGCCGCCGCTGCGGCCATTTTCGCCGCTGCAGCACTTTGGGGTTCCCCGGAGGGAACGGCGCGAGCCGCGGCTCCAGCGCCACAAGTAACGCCCACCGACGCGCCGGCACCCGGCGCGACCGAATCCCCCACCCCCGCGGAAACCGCCGCTCCGGAACCCGTCTCCACGGAGGCGCCCACGCCGGCCTCGACGACCCAGCCGGCCGGCGGCACGGCACCCGCTCCGGGCACCGACCTGCTCAATAACAATCCGAACGGGCCTACGTGGCTCTCGAAGTTCGCGCGTAATCCAGGACCAGACCGCGCGCTTCGCAGCCGAATGATGACTCCCGGGATGATGATGAAGCACGGCATGATGATCAAGCACGGCATGATGATGAAGCACGGAATGAAGATGAAACCCGGCATGAAGGGCCGTCCCGTTCATACCATGACGAAGCCCGTTCCCTTGGCATCATCGGTACCCGAAGCCTCACCGTCACCTGCGGCAACCATGCAGCCGTAAGAGAACGGTTCCCGGTGCCCGAAGAAAGCGAGCATGGATGCAGCCGGCTCGCTTTCCGTTTGGGACGACGCGCACAGGGGTGGCGACAACCTGTGCGGTTGCGTTTGGTTACCGTCGTACATCGCGCGCCTTCGCGCGGGCCATGACGAGCCCGATGCGCGTGACGAATCGCTGCTAGCGTTTTTAGCGATGGACGCGAAACAGATCGAACGCTTCGTTCGGGAGCACCACGAAGACGAGGACGCCGCGCGAGCCATTCTTTTGGCCAGCGAACGCTCGCCGGAAGAAACCGTTCGATGGAGCTCTACATTTGTCGCTCGACACCGAAAAGGGGACTAGCATGCGAATGAGCGCTTTCTTTCTTGCGCTGGCGGCAACGATCTCGATCGCTCGCGCGTCCTCGAGCGAGCCGCTTGCTGCGACGCCGGCCGTTCTCGCAGCCATCGATACGGCGGCGTCGACGTCCATCAATCCAAGTTTGCCCAGTGCGTCGGTCACGGTCGCGCGCGACGGCAAGATCGTGCTCTCGAAAACGTACGGAAGCGCGCCGCCGAACGGTGCGTATGCGGTGGGATCGGTCACAAAAATGATGACGGCGGTGTCTGTGATGCAACTGGTTGCGGCGCACAAACTTCGGCTCGACGAGACGATCGGCCGCTGGTTCCCCGGTTACTCCTCAGGCAAGACGATCACCGTTCGCCAGCTGCTCGCACACCGCTCCGGCATTCCGGACTATTTGCCGGCGGCGCTAACGAGTGGCCGCGTGTATTCGCCGACGACGCCAAAAGCAATCGTTGCCGAAGCCATGGCGAAGCCGCTCGACTTTACGCCGGGAACGAAATGGAACTACAGCAATACGGGCTACGTCTTTGCCGCGCAGATCGTCGAAAAAGTCTCGAGCCTTCCCTTGGCACAGTACGAGCGGCAGCATATTTACCTTCCCGCGGGAATGCCGCACACCGCCAACGGGACCGCACCCGCCGGAATGACCATCGTTCCGGGAACGTTCACGCGCCCGTCGTTTTATGGACCGGGCGAGCGGCGCAACGACCTGAGTTGGTACTATGCGTGCGGCGATGTCGTTTCGACCGCCCAAGACTTGGTAAAGTTCGACCTCGCGTTGATGCGTGGTGCTCTTCTCCCGTCGTCATTATTCGCGCAGATGCAACGCGTACAATCGCGTGAGACGCTCTCGCCGAACCTCGATGATGGGCTCGGGCTCTTCGTGATGCATCTCGGCACGCGCACGGAAGTCGGGCATCACGGCGGAGAACCGGGCTATAGCGCCGATAATGAAATGGTCCCCGCCGACCGGTTTGCCGTCGCGGTGATCGTCAACAGCGACACCAACGCGGACGTGCTGTTGCAACCTGCGATCCAAGCGTTTTATCCGCAGCAGTTTGCGGCGATGGAGTCCGCGGCCCGCGCCTCGACGGCTGCTGCGGCAAAGGCCATCGATCCGCAGCTGACGGCGCGTTTTCAACGCGTGTTAAACGATCTGTTGTCGGCGAAAGTCGATGCAAGCGATCTTTCCGATCCAATGATAGCGGCGCTCGGGCCAGCTGGACTTGGGCAGTTCGATGCGCAGTTTGCGGCTTACGGAAAGCTGCAAAGTTTCACGTATCTCGCCGATCAGCAACTCGGTGCGTATCATCGCTACATCTACCGCGGCACATTCGAGCACGCCGCGAAGACGCTCATCTTCGTTCTGGATTCGGCCGGTAAAATCGCCGGGCTCTCGCAAGTCTAGGCAACGTACCATGCGAATCGGGCTCGAAGCGCGCGGAAGCGACGCCGCGCTGGCGTACTTTTCGGCGCGGTTGCCGGCGACTGAAGGTCCGTTGCAGGTCGCGTACGCGACGCGAACCGGCGCGATCTTGCGCGTCGACGGTAAAACCGTCGCGGCGTTCGACCGCGAGCATCGCGAGGCCGTGCTCGCACCCGCGCCGGTCGACCGCGATGCGACTCTGGAGGTCGAGCGCCACGCTTTACCGACCAACGGGCTGCCGTCTGGGCCAGGGCTGCGTTGGACGCTCTACACGTGGCTTTCGCATCCGGCGCCCGAAATGCACCTCACGGTCGAGCCCTTAGAGCGCGACGAATTGAGCGCAGCGCAGCCGGTCACTTCCGCGCCTATTGCGTTGTGGGGACACGCGCATTTAGACGTTGCGTGGCTGTGGACGTACGAGGATGCGCATCGCAAGGCGCAGCGCACGTTCGCGAACGCCATCGCTTTGCTGGAGCGCGATTCGCAGTTTGTTTTCGCGCAGAGCCAGCCGCAACTTTTTGCCTTCGTGCAGGCGGCCGATCCCGAACTTTTCGAGCGCGTCCGCGCTTTGGCACGCGCGGGGCGCTTCGATCCGGACTTGGCAGCGCTCTGGGTCGAAGCGGATTGTAACCTGCCTTCCGGTGAGGCGCTTTTGCGGCAAATGGTCGTGGCGCGACGCTACTGCCGGGAGCACTTTGCCATCGATCCCTCCATTGCGTGGCTTCCAGATTCGTTCGGTTTCGCCAACACGCTCCCGACGCTCTTGGCGCATGCCGGTATACGATTTTTCGGTACGACAAAATTGCAATGGAACGATACCACGCGGTTCCCCTATCCCCAGTTCCGCTGGCGTGGTCCGGACGGCAGCGAAGTGGTGTCTGCGCTGATCGACGGGATGGAAGGTGGTCCCACTCCGCATCGCGTTGCCATCGCGCGCGACCGACGCGAGCCGATCGTCGCGGGGTTCGGAGACGGCGGCGGCGGCCCGACCGCGGGAATGGTCGCCGGCGCTCGGGACGTCGGCACGTGGGAGCGGCCCGGCAGATGGTTCGCGGCACTCGATGCGCGGCGCGAGAGCTTGCCGGTTCACGATGATGAGCTGTACCTGGAATATCACCGCGGCGTCTATACGACGATGCACGCGATCAAACACGCGAACGCCGCGCTCGAGCGCAGGCTGACGGTAGTGGAAGAGGCGCTCGCATGGTGCGTTGCCATGCGCTTGACGACGCGACAGATTCCCGCAATGGTGAATGCGCTGTGCGATGTCTGGGTCGTTCTGCTGCGCAATCAATTCCACGACGTGCTACCCGGGACGTCGATTGCGCCCGTGCACGCCGACGCTCTTGCCGAGTACGTTGCGGCGAACGACGCGTTGGACGGCATAGAAAACGTTGCAACGGCTGCGCTTCCCCGCGGCGCCGCTCGTACCCCGACTCGGCGCTGCACGCCCGTCGAGAGCGCGGGCGAAGCGACCTTCGACAATGGCATCCTTTTCGCGCGCGTGCGGCGCGACGGAACCATAACGGAGCTGCGCGCCGGTCGCTTAACGAACGTGTGCGAAGCCGCAAATGTCCTGACCACCTACGCGGACCGCCCAAAGCAGTGGGACGCATGGAACATCGACGCCGGATACGAACGGTCGGCGCGCCCGGTCAAGACACAGCGCGGGGTGATGGATGGCGACGCGTTGACGATTCCTTTTCGCGCCGGAACATCCACCGGAACCATGCACATCTGGGCGCCGCAGGACGCTCCGATGTTGTGCGTCGATCTCGACATTGACTGGCGCGAACGCCACACGCTCTTGCGCGTGGAAAATACGCTGCAGGTTGCCGCCGAGAGTGCAATATTTGGATCGCCACACGGGACGGTTGCGCGAAGCACGTTGGCCGACACGCCCGGCCGTCGCGCGCAGTACGAGGTGCCGGGCCAGCGCTACGCCTTCGTTCGAAACGCCGTGGGAACCGGCATGGCTCTTTTTGCGCTGGACACCTACGGCTGGAACGCGAAGTCGCAAGATAGCGGCGTACGGCTCGGGCATTCGCTGCTTCGCTCGCCAACCTGGCCCGATCCGAGTCCCGATCGCGGGGCGCATCGTCTGCGATACGCGTTCGTGCCCTTCGGCGCGGATACAACGATTTCGGACCTCGAGCGCTGGTGGGAGATGTTCGCATGTTCTCCGCGCGTCCGATTGTTCGCGAGTACGGGGAATGCGCTGGTCGTGGCGTGTTATCCGGCGGAAGATGGAAAGGCCGTGGTGCTTCGCGTGCGCGAATGTGACGGGCTTTCGGTCGGGGTGCACCTGCGTTGCGGGCTGCGTATGCGAGCGGTGGCCAGTATAGACGCGTGCGAGCGTCCGCTGACGCGCGAGGTTTCGATCGACGGCGAGCGGCTGCACTTCGACCTGGCACCGTATGAACTACGCTCGTTCCGGGTAACGTTTTGAACGCTTTGAAGCCGTTGGATGCTGTCCTCTTCGATCTTGACGACACGTTGCACGACGATTCGTATGCGTTTACCACCGCCGCCGAAGAGGTGGCCTTAGAGATCGCCGCGGAGCGTGGTCTCGACGCCTTGGCGCTCAAGCACGCGTACGTCGCCGAGGCCCATGGATTCTGGACGCAACTCACGGCCGATCAGTTATCGGACAGACTCGGGAACGTTCGATTTTCGCTGTGGCGTAGCGCGTTGGAACGCGTCGGAATCGCGGACGCGGAATTGGCGCGCCGGGCGGCGGATGCCTATCACGCCTATCGCAAGCGGCATTTTCGACTGTTTCCCGGCGCGCTCGAGCTCTTGCATGAATTGCGTTCGCGGGGAATCAAGACGGGGCTCGTCACGAACGGCATGGCGGAGACGCATCGGGAAAAGATCGCGCTGCTTCGTTTACCCGAAGCTTTCGATGCGATCTTCATCGCGGACGAGGTGGGCCTGATTAAGCCCGACCCGATGCTCTTTGCCTTGGCCTGCACCCGACTCAACAGCGCGCCCGCGCGCACGGCCATGGTCGGCGACCGCTACGACCGCGACATTGCCGGGGCGCTGTCGGCGGGGCTGCAAACCGTGTGGATGAACGTCCGGCACGAAACGCTGCCGCTTGGAAAGCGCCCTCCGCACGCGACCGTCACGGATATTCCCGGAATGTCCGATGCGCTGCTGTCGATCCAATCGGCGGGCGACGAGTGAACGTTTGCTTGTTGGGGACGCTCTTGCCCTGCGGGGTTGGCCGGGCGAAGCTAAACCGCGGCGCTCGAGGTTAGGATAACCGTATGCCTCTCGATTCCATCGTTATCAAGGGCGCGCGCGAGCACAACCTCAAAAATATCGATTTGGTTTTGCCGCGTAACGCGTTGATCGTCGTGACCGGCCTCTCGGGATCGGGAAAGTCTTCGCTTGCCTTCGACACCATTTATGCCGAGGGGCAGCGCCGTTACGTCGAATCGCTCTCTTCCTATGCTCGACAGTTCCTGGGCCAAATGGAAAAGCCCGACGTCGATTACATCGAGGGGCTTTCGCCCGCCATCTCCATCGACCAGAAATCAACCTCCCGCAACCCGCGCTCCACCGTAGGCACGGTGACGGAGATCTACGATTACCTCCGGCTGCTCTTTGCGCGGATCGGCATCCCGCATTGCTACACATGCGGGCGCGAAATTAGCACCCAGTCCAGCGAGCAGATCGTAGATGCGATCATGGAACTGCCCGAAAGCTCGCGCATTCAGTTGCTTGCGCCGCTCGTTCGCGGTCGCAAGGGCGAATATCAGAAACTCTTCGAGGAGATCGGAAAAGAGGGCTTCGCGCGAGTTCGGGTCGACGGCGAAACGAAGGAACTCCGCGAAAAAATCGTGCTCGACAAAAAGCGCAAGCATACGATCGAAGTGATCGTCGACCGCATCGTCATGAAGCCGGACGTGCGCAAACGGCTCACCGACTCCGTCGAAACGACGCTCAAGCTGTCGACGGGCATCGTCACCGCGCTCGTCGAGGATCCGAAAATTAAAGCGACCCGCGAACTGACCTTCAGCGAATCATTCGCTTGCGTGTATTGCGGGCTCTCGTTCGAAGAACTTGCGCCCCGCCTGTTCTCGTTCAATTCGCCCTATGGAGCCTGTACGGGGTGCAGCGGGTTGGGGGAAAAGATCGAGATCGACCCGTGGAAAGTGATCCCCGACCGCCGCAAGTCGATCGCGGATGGAGCGATCGTCCCGTGGAGCAAGTCGCTCGGCAGCGGGCGTTTCCCGTCGATGAACCCCTACTACCTGCAGCAGTTGGAGCGCGTCCTGCGGCGTTACCGTGCGAAAATGGCGACGCCGATCGAGGACCTTTCGGAAGACGTCCTCGATACGATTCTCTACGGTACCGATCGCGAGCAGAACTTTGCTTTCGAGTCGCGCGCCGGTAAAGTATGGGAGTATCGCGCGACGTTTGAAGGCGTCATCAACAATCTCCAGCGCCGGTTTAACGAGACGAGTTCCGATTACGTCAAAGAAGATATCGAAAAGTACATGTCGGCTTCTACATGCCCGCAATGCAAGGGCGCGCGCCTCAAACCCGAGGCGTTGGCGGTCACGGTGGGCGGCCAAAACATCGATGCGGTGACCCGCATGTCGATCGAGCAGGCCGAGCGATTTTTCACCGCGTTCTCTCCGACCGAACGCGAAGAGCAGATCGCCAATCAGGTGCTTAAAGAAATTCGCGGCCGCCTCGGCTTTCTCACCAACGTTGGGTTGAACTATCTCACCCTTGGGCGTAGCGCGACGACGCTTTCCGGCGGAGAGTCGCAGCGCATCCGTTTGGCCACGCAGATCGGCAGCTCGCTGGTCGGGGTCCTCTACATTTTGGACGAACCGTCCATCGGCTTGCATCAACGCGACAACGATCGGCTGTTGGCAACCCTGCGGACGTTGCGCGACCTCGGCAATACACTCCTCGTCGTGGAGCACGACGAGGATACGATTCGGTCGGCGGACGTCGTGGTCGATATTGGTCCGGGCGCCGGCGCCGAAGGCGGCCACGTTCTGACGTGCGGGTCGCTCGACGACGTGCTCGCGCATGCCGACAGCGAGACCGGAGCATACCTCTCCGGACGGAAGTTCATTCCCATCCCGAAACAGCGGCGCGAGCCGCGCGGGTGGCTCGCCGTAAAAAAAGCGAAAGCCAACAACTTGGAATCCATTGACGTGGATTTTCCCATCGGTGTGCTGGGCTGCGTGACCGGCGTGAGCGGAAGCGGGAAATCGTCGCTGGTCAATCAAGTGCTCGTGAAGGCGTTAAATCAGCATTTGCACGGTCAAGCCGCCGGCGGAACGTACGGGACCGTGAAAGGCGCCGACGCGCTCGATAAGTTGGTCGTGATCGACCAATCTCCCATCGGCCGCACGCCCCGAAGCAATCCCGCCACCTACACTGGCGCGTTCGATTTGATTCGCGAGCTCTTCTCTCTGGTTCCGGATGCGAAGATGCGCGGCTACGCCCCCGGTCGCTTTTCATTCAACGTGAAGGGCGGCCGCTGCGAATCCTGCCAAGGCGACGGCATCATCAAAATCGAGATGCATTTTCTTCCGGACGTTTACGTGCCGTGCGAAGTGTGCAAAGGCAAACGTTACAACGCGCAGACCCTGGAAGTAAAATATAAGAACAAGACGATTGCCGACGTGTTGGAAATGCGCGTCGACGAAGCCAATGAGTTTTTCGCAGCGATTCCGCGGATTCACAACAAATTGCGCACCATTTGTGAGGTGGGGCTCGGGTACATTAAGATGGGCCAACCGGCAACGACGCTTTCGGGTGGCGAAGCCCAGCGGGTGAAGTTAGCCACCGAGCTCTCGCGCCGCTCGACCGGCAGGACGTTTTACGTTCTCGACGAGCCAACTACAGGTTTGCACTTTGCGGATATCCATAAATTGCTCGAAGTGTTGGATCGCCTCGTGCAGACCGGCAACACCGTGCTCGTGATCGAACACAACCTCGACGTCATTAAGACGGCCGACTACGTCATCGACATGGGCCCGGAGGGTGGCGACAAGGGCGGCACGATCGTCGCGACGGGAACGCCGGAGCGCGTTGCGCAGTCGCCGGGTTCGTACACGGGAGAATACCTCGCGCCCGTGCTCAAAGATCAACGCGCGGTAGGACACCACCATCCCGACGCTCGCGCGGTGGATGCCTACGAGCGCCAAAATATGCGCGCGCTCGAAGATCTCGCGAAAAGCGGAAGAGTCCCGGTCGAAGCCTAAGCGTCTGCGGAGATTATGGCAACGTTTTCGGTGGCCACGCTCGTCTGTGCGGATCTCCAACGGTCGCGAACCTTTTACCACGACGTTCTTGGCTTGCGCGTGAAAGGCGAACCCACCGAGCAGTCCGTGGATTTTCATATGGGCGACGGAATGACGCTTTCGCTCCATGCGAAAAACGCTTTGCTCGGCGTGCGTCCCGGCTCGCTGCAGTTGGGCTTTTCCGTCGAAGATGTCGATGGCTTCGTCGCCGATTGCGCGCACAAGGGCGTCCCGGTATTTCAAGACCCGTTCGACGAACCGCCTTTCCGAATGGCCGTCATCGGCGATCCCGACGGCTACCCGCTGCAAATTGCCGGCAAGCGATAAAGCCCGCGCGGCGGAGCTACGCGCGCTCCTCAACGAAGCCAGCTATCGCTATCATGTTTTAGACGACCCGCAACTCGCCGATGCCGATTACGACGCGATGCTCCACGAGCTCGTCGGCATCGAAGAGCGGCATCCGGAGCTGCGCACCGCGGATTCTCCCACGCAACGCGTCGGAGCGGTGGCATCCGAACGTTTTGCGGCGTTTACGCACCGCCGGCCCATGCTGAGTTTGGGCAACGCCTTTGATGGGGCCGAATTGCGAGCGTTCGACGATCGCGTGCGCAAGCTGGCGGGTCGCCCAGTTTCTTATGTAACGGAACTGAAGATCGACGGCCTAGCGACGGCACTGGAATACGAGGACGGGTTGTTCGTGCGCGGCGGAACGCGCGGAGACGGCCGGGTGGGCGAAGACGTCACGATCAATTTGCGGACCGTCGAAGCGATACCGCTGCGGCTGCGCGGTCGCGCTCCTGCAATTGTGGAAGCGCGTGGCGAGGTGTATCTGCGCAAACGCGACTTCGAGAAGTTGAATGCCGCGCGCGAACGCGACGGACTCGCGCGTTTCGCCAATCCTCGCAATGCGGCCGCCGGCGGAGTCCGCCAACTGGACCCCCAAGCCACCGCGCAGCGCCGGCTTTCATTTTTCGCCTACGCCATCGGCGATTTGGAAGGCGAGGCGAGAGCCCCGAAAAGCCAGTGGGAAGCGCTCCGCTATCTCAAGGAGGCGGGCCTTCCGGTCAATCCGCACATCGCGCGATGCGCTTCGATCGACGAGGTTATCGCTTATTGCACGCGGTGGGAAGCCGAGCGCGACGATTTGGATTACGAAATCGACGGCGTCGTCATTAAAATCGACGATTTGGAAACGCAAGCGGCTCTGGGAAATTCGGGCAAAGATCCGCGCTGGGCGGTGGCCTACAAATTTAAGCCGCGCGAAGCGACGACCACATTGCTGGACATCGTGATTACCGTCGGGCGAACCGGAACCTTAAATCCCAACGCCATCCTGGAACCGGTGCAAATCGGCGGCGTCACCGTTCGCAACGCGACGCTGCACAACGCCGCCTATATTGCCGGCAACGACATACGTGCGGGTGACACCGTCCTAGTCACGCGTGCGGGCGATGTGATTCCAAGGGTGGTTGGGCCGATACTCTCGCTACGGCGCGGCAACCCGAAGCGATTTGCAATGCCCGACCGTTGCCCCGTATGCGGTGCGGCGGTCGATTCGCCGGAGGGCGAAGCCATGTCTCGCTGCACGAATGCCGCGTGTCCCGCGCAAGTTCTGGAACGCGTCCGGCACTTTGCATCGCGTGGTGCGATGGACGTCGAGGGCATTGGTGACGTGCTTGCAGCGCAGCTCGTCGAACTCGACCTCGTGCGGGACATCGCAGGCATCTATGCGCTCGACCGCGAGAAATTGTCGCGGATTCCGCGGACGGGCGACAAGTCGGTGGCAAATGTCCTCAAGAACATTGAGGCGTCGAAACGGCGTGGTTTAGCACGCTTGCTGGCCGGCCTCGGCATTCGTTTCGTCGGTACGCAAACGGCGCAGATCCTGGCGGACGATTTTGGGACGATCGACGCCATCGCCGCCGCGGACGAAGCCGCGTTGCGTGAGAGCGACGGGATCGGTCCCGAAGTTGCCGCGAGCGTCAACCTTTTTTTCGAGCAGCCCGCGAACGTAGAGATGATCGAACGTCTGCGGCAAGCCGGCATCGACATGACCGCTCCCAAACGGGTTCGTGCTACGGCCGGGCCGCTCGCCGGCAAGACGTTCGTGCTGACCGGAACGCTGCCGACGCTCTCGCGCGAAGAGGCGGCGGCGATGATTGCCCGTGCGGGCGGAAAAGTTACCGGTTCGGTGAGTGGGAAGACCGATTACGTCGTCGCGGGAGACGCCGCGGGAAGCAATCTCGAGAAAGCGCGCTCGCTCGACGTGGTGATTCTCGACGAAGAGGCGCTGCGCGCGCTCGTCACGATCTAAAAGACGCGCGTGAGAGCGCGGTCCGCGAGTCGCGCGGGCAGCGCCGCGGCGAGCGATTTCGGCAGATCGCCGGCCATCACGCCGACCGCTCTGCGCCGCGCGCAGCGTTGTCCGGCAAGGCCATGCCAATAGGCGCCGGCGCGCGCGGCGTCCGCCGGCGAAAGGCCTTGCGAGAGCAGCGTTGCGATCATTCCGGTGAGCACGTCTCCGGTGCCCGCCGTCGCGAGAGCGTTCGTTCCGGTTGTATTGAGATGCAGCACGCTCCCGTCGTCGATCAGCGTCGTACGTCCCTTGAGCAACGTGACGATGCCGGTACGTTGCACAAACTCGCGCAGCCGCGCGATGCGCTCCCCGGGGGAGAGGGTGCCGCGGCCGGACAAGCGCGCGAATTCGCTTTCGTGCGGCGTTACGACGAGCGGTTTTCCGCGTAGACCGTCCAGGTGCTTGGCAAAGTGAAACAGCGCGCTTGCATCTGCGACGACCGGCAAGGTCGAGCGCTCGATCAAACCGCGAACGATGGCGCCCATCCGTTCGTCCAGCGGTAAGCCGGGGCCGACGCCGATGGCCGAATTTCGCTTGGCGATATCGAGCAACTCGTCAACCACATCCGACGCCGGGCGTGCGTCGTCGAACGCGATGACAACGGGTTCGATCAAGTGCGCGCGAAGGGTAGGCGCCGCCGCGGCGGGCGTGGCGATCGTCACATAGCCGGCGCCGGCGCGGGCTGCACCAAGCGCGCACAAGATCGCGGCGCCGGGAAATTGTTCTGACCCGGCAAGGATGAGCGGCGCGCCCGCCCGGCGCTTGTCGGATTCCGGCGCACGTTGCGGAAGCAGATCCAAAAATGTCTCGTCGTCCAGCGCGGCGTATCCGCCGGAACACTCCTGCAGCTCGTTCTCGTCAATTCCGATGCGCGCGCACCACAAATCGCCGACCAAGTCTCTTGCGGGTTCGACAAGGAGCCCCGGTTTGAGCGCTGCGAGCGCGAGGGTCGCGCTAGCCCTGACGGCCGGGTCGGACACGACTCCCGTTGCGGCATCGATTCCGGTCGGAACATCGACCGCCACAACCACGCACGACGTTTCGCGCAGCGCGGCGACGAGCGGCGTATAGGCGTCTCCGACCGGCAGCCGCGCGCCCGTTCCGAACAAGCCGTCGATCGCGAGATCGCAATCGGCGAGTACCGCGCGGGCCGCGCTTTCCGTATTGGGCAGGCTCTCGATTTTTGCGCCGGCAGCCCGCGCTCGTTCGATCGCGTCGGCGCGAGCCGCCGACGGAGCCGTGTTTTCTGCAGCATAGACGGTGCACGCAAACCCCTGCGCAAGTTCTGCGGCAGCAGCAAAGGCGTCGCCCCCGTTGTTTCCGGGTCCGGCGAACGCCGCGATACGCCGCGCGCTCGCGTAGCGGCGGACGAGCTCGGCGATTCGAACGCCGGCTTGCCGCATGAGCTCGACATCGCCAATCCGCGGGCAAGCCGCTGCGTCCGCGCGTTGCATCTGCTCGGGCGTAAGTACGAACACCTAGCCCTCCAGAACGACGACGGCCGCCGCCATGGTCGCCGTATGCGTGATAGTGAGATGGATCGCGCGCACGCCGCGGCGTTTGGGCAACTCGCTTGCTTTCCCGAATAGGCGTATCGTGGGTTTCCCGCTGTGCTCGTGCGTCACGCCGACCGACCTCCAGGGAATAGCGTGACCGAATGCTTTCCGGGTGGCTTCTTTTGCGGCAAAAAAACCCGCCAGACGTTCGTCCCAGTTCCGTTTGGCACGCGCGTAGTCGAATTCTTCAGGGGTATAGATCTTTCGCGCGAACCATTCCAGCTGCGCGTCGTTCAACCGGTAACGCGCAACCTCGGCGAGATCGAGGCCGAGCCCGAGAATCATGCCTTCGCGTTACGCATGAAACGCAAACTCGCCTGCCGAAGAGAGCTCCCCGCATGGAAGCGCGCGTGGGTATCGTTCCCATCAACGCACTCGACCCGAGCGTTCTCTCGAGGTTGGCGTTGTGTTTGGAAGAACGCTTTTTGATGAGCGTCGAAGTTCGGCGAACGCTCGCCGTTTCAAACGCGGCCGTCAACAGCTCGCGCCAGCAGCTGTTCCTCTCGACGCTCACCGGAAAAGTTCTGCGCCACTATCCCGACGATCCGGGATTGTTGCTCGTCGTCACGGACTTCGATCTGTACAAAACCTCGCACCGCTTTATCTTCGGACATGCCGATGAATTGCGGCGGATTGCCGTGGTGTCGCTGCATCGCTTGCGTGCCGAGTACTATGGCGAGGATGCCGATGACAACGTGCTATTTCAGCGCATGTTGAAGGAAGCCGTTCACGAAATTGGCCACGCGCTGGGCTTGAAGCATTGCTATAATGCCCGTTGCGCGATGTACTATTCAAATTCTATTTTTGAAACCGACAACAAGATGTCGCATTTTTGCGAGACGTGCGAAAAGCGCAGCCGGGGACGCAAGGAGTCGCGCGAGCGCTAGTGTCTCAAAATGCGCGCATCCGCCAAGCTCACGGTGCGCTCGCCCCGGCCATCGTCGACCACGAGGGAGCCGTTTTCCGCTAGGCGTAAAGCGGTGGCCTCAAACGGGTCGGTCGCGTCGTCGGCAAGGATGCGATAGCGGACGCCAGGCACGTTCGCGGCGCGCTGCCAGCGCTCCGCGATGGTTGTGGGTGCGTCCAGAAGCGCAAGCGAGCGCTCGAATTGCAACAAAATCGCATCGAGCAACGTCCTAGCATCCACATCGATTCGATCGGACAGGAATGCGGGGGGCGGCTCGAGATCGCGCAGAGCCGGATCGTCGACGCGCCGAACGTTGATACCGACGCCGCATCCAACGTGCGCCCGATCTCCGCACACGCGCGAGATGCAGAGGATGCCGCCCACTTTTCGGCCCGCAAGAAGCAGGTCGTTGGGCCACTGCAAGGTTGCGGTAACGCCGAAGGCCGCCATCGCATCGCCTACGGCAAGCGCGGTCCAAAACGGAATGACCCACAGCACATCCAGCGGAACGCTGCGCGGCAACGCTGCGGTAAACAGGAGGGCGCTGCCCGCGGGAGCGACCCACGGCCGGCCCTTCCGTCCCGTACCGCGTCGTTGAAAGTCGGCAACGACGACGAGTCCGTCGCCACCGGGCGTTCCGAGTTCGCGGGCGACGTCCTCATTGGTGCTGTTCGTCTCGCCGGTGTGACGGATGTGAAAAATCATCCCCTGCCTATTCGCGCTCGAAGGTTGCGACCCGTGCGCCCCCGTAAAACCGTGGCCTTATGGCAATTGAGACCACCCTGATTTTATGTAAACCGGATGCGGTGTCGCGCGGCTTGACCGGCGAGATCGTCGCGCGCTTCGAGCGGCGCGGCTACATCGTAACGGCGATGAGAATGATGCAGCTCGATGGCGAGCGCGCGAAAAAGCATTACCAAGAGCACGCCGGCAAACCGTTTTTCGGCGGCCTCGTCGAATTCATCACGAGTGGCCCGCTGGTGGCCTTAGCCGTGGAGGGCGAAGGCGCTATCGCTGGGTGCCGGCAGATCATCGGCGCGACAGACCCGCTGGCCGCGGCGCCCGGGTCGATTCGTGCCGATTACGGACAGACGATCGGGCGCAATTTGGTGCACGGAAGCGACTCGAAGGCGAGCGCCGAACGCGAGCTCGCCATTTATTTCGAACCGAACGATTTCGTTTCGCGCCGCCACGATCTCGAGCGCTGGTTGGTGGAATAGCGTGACGCTGGAATCGTTGCGCGGCGGCGGCCGTCCCATGATCGAAGGTGTGCACGCGCGCGAGGTTCTCGATTCTCGCGGCAATCCGACGATCGCCGTTAGCGTGGCCACGAGCTTCGGTATTGTGGAAGAGGCGATGGTGCCATCCGGCGCATCGACCGGCGCGCACGAAGCGGTCGAGCTTCGCGATGGCGATCCAAAACGCTACGGGGGAAAAGGGGTATTACAGGCCGTCGCGGCCGTCAACGAGATCATTGGCCCGGTCCTCGAAGGTCTCGATGCGACTTCGCAGCGCGAGATCGATGAACGGCTCATCGAACTCGACGGAACGGCCAATAAGGCGAAGCTGGGCGCCAACGCGTTGCTCGGCGTATCGCTCGCCGTGGCGCGCGCCGCGGCCGCGAGTTTTTCTTTGCCGCTCTTCCGGTATTTGGGCGGACCGTCGGCGTCGTTGCTGCCGGTCCCGATGATGAACGTCATTAACGGCGGGAAACATGCCGAGGGCGCGCTCGCGTTCCAGGAATGTATGCTCGTTCCGATTGGAGCCGAAACCGAACGCGAGGCGGTGCGATACGGCGCCGAAACGTTTCACGCGCTCGGGGCTCTTTTACACGATCGTAAGCAGTCGACGCTGGTCGGCGACGAGGGTGGTTTCGCGCCGCGGTTGGACACGCTCGATCAAGCGATGGAGTTGCTCGTCGAAGCGATCCAACGCGCCGGCTTCGAACCGGGTAAGGACATTTCCATCGCTTTGGATTCTGCAGCGACGGAATTCTATCGCGACGGCAAATATTACCCGCTCGAGAAAGACAAGGCCTATTCGGCAGAAGACATGGTTGGTTTGTACGCCGCGTTAATCGCGCGCTATCCCGTCATCTCCATTGAAGATGGTCTGGCCGAAGACGACTGGGCCGGCTGGGTGCAGCTGACCAAGGCCATCGGATCGAGCTGTCAGCTTGTCGGCGATGATTTGTTTGTAACGAACACGCAGCGCCTGGGCCGCGGCATCAAAGACGCGACGGCGAATTCCATCCTCATTAAAGTCAATCAAATCGAGACGCTGACCGAAACGCTGGATGCCGTAGGAATGGCGCACCAAGCGGGATACACGTGTGTGATCTCGCATCGATCCGGCGAAACAGGCGACACGACGATTGCCGACATCGCCGTCGCCACGGGCGCGGGTCAGATTAAGACCGGCTCGCTTTCACGAAGCGACCGCGTCGAGAAATACAATCGGTTAATGGCGATCGAAGAAGAACTCGGCTCCGCAGCGCGCTACCCCGGCGCCGCCGCTTTCCGGCGCACCGGCTGAGGGACGCGATCCGCTCTCTCGCTCAAATCAGGCCGACCCTCGTGCCGACGACTTGCTCAATAGGTTCGATTTTTCGCAGGCCGTGTCGCCCTGAGGCGCGCTCTCGGACCCGGCGCAGCGCGCAATACTTCGTGCTGCAAAGGCACGAAACCGGGGACAACGATCCTGCCTAAGACAACTTGCCCGGCAAAAAATGGCTTTTTGCGATGAAGCCTGTATAGATAGCGACGCGCTGCGGGCCCGTAGCTCAGCGGTAGAGCGCCCGGCTCATAACTGGTTGCGCGTAGGTTCGAATCCTACCGGGCCCACCATACGACCGACGTTTCGGTTTTCCGCCGACGTGGAACACGACCGACTCGGTAACAGCACGTCGCCGACTGGGAGGCCTTCATGCCCGGCGTAGAACCCGGCCGCAAGATCGATTCGAACCTCAATCCCCTCCTCAATTGAGAGGCCCGGCGGCATAGCGCTGGAGAACAGTGGCGGTCGCGGCGCCATCGTCTATCGGTTAGGACATCGCCCTTTCAAGGCGGGAAGACGGGTTCGATTCCCGTTGGCGCTACCACTGAAATCGCCGTTTCAGGCGGCTTTTCTAATTTAGTGTCGATCGGTTCTACCCAAAGTTCTACCTATTCGCCGCGACCACGCAGAACATCGCCGATTAACCCTACCGCGGAGCGTTGACGTTCGACGACGACGTGTGAGTAAACGCGTAGTGTCGTTGCCGCGTCCGCATGACCCAAAATCGAACCGGTCGTCCGTAAATCGGCACCACGAGTAAGCAACCAGGTGGCGGCAGTGTGGCGAAGCGTATGCAAGGTGTACTGGCGGAAGCCTAGAGCGTCGGCAGCGCGCCGGAACGCGTCCGTGAAGGCCATCGGTCGAACGCACCGACCAAGACGGTCTGGGAAGATCAGTTCGTGATCTTCGTACGCGTCACCGGCCGCGGCTCGCTCTGAATCGCGCTGGCATGCTATCATGACTAGCGCCTCGACCGCGAGAGGCGATAGAGGAACTTCGCGGATGCGTTCCGTCTTAGTAGGCTTCCTGTAAACCGCACCTCTAGATTCGGCCAGTGATTCGGCCACAATCGCAACAGCTCTATCATGATCGACGTGTTCTCGACGCAGGGCAAGAATTTCGCCTCGCCGCATGCCTGTCGCCAATGCAAAGAGAAAAAAGGCGTGCCACCGCGCCCGCGCCGACTGAGGAAGCGCGTCGAAGAATTTTCGGGCGTCTTCGATCCGCATCGCCCTTGCACTGGAATGGGACCGACGCGGCGGATCCACCCCGATCATCGGATCACGATCCATTCGCCCGGCACGGCGAGCCCAGCGAAGGGTCGCCGTTAAGAGACCATGGACATGCGCTATCGTCGTAGGCGCCAGGTCACGTGCTCGCAGGTCAGCATAAAGCCGGTTGACCTTCTCCGCTTTCAGCACACCAATCCTCAGCATGCCTATATACGGCCCGATGTTGTTCTTTAGGAGTGAGCGGTAGCGTTCGACGGTCGTTTTCTGGCGACCGCGCGACTCCGTTTCTAGAATGTAGTCATCGATAAGACTGCCGAGCGCGCAACGACCCGGGAGCGTTGGCGTACCAGTAGTTATTAACCGCGCGAGCTCGCGTTCCGCACCGCGGCGATTCACGCATCCCCGACTCCATTTTCGGGAGCGCTTACCGCGGGAATCACGACCGAGATCGGCGACGCCGTACCACAACCCCTTCTTCTTCGTGATCGAACCCTGCAAACGTCGTGTCATGTTATTGGTTCCATTCGGATTTCCTGATAAATCTGATTCGCGCACCTCTGGAAAGTGCTCGTCGCCGAGGTTAAATTAGTGGATGCTGGATCATGTGTTCCGTTTATGGCACTTACTCACCGTCGCGCAGAATGATGAAGTCGGCAAAGGGGTCTTCGAGAAGAACGCGCGCCAGTGGAAGATGTCCATCATGAGTCCAGCGCTTCCGCAAATAATGTAGCAGCAAAGCCGCGTCAATTGCCCGTTCTCCCGTACGTGCTCGTACGGAGACGATGCGAGGTAAGTCCTGGAGGATAGGCGTCTCAAGGAGCATGTACGCCGCGGCGAATCGCGGCGAGAGTAATCGTGGATCCTGCCGTTTGTTCCAAAGGGACCAGGCGTTATTAAGAGCAGCGGCGCAGTGCGCCAGGGTTGTCGTCATAGGTGCCGGCAGGTCGCCAGGCCCGAACCCCAAAGCGCTTCTCGTAACGCCGAGCAGGGCGTCATTAAGAAGTCCATCTTCCGGCACATCGCTCCGGCAGCACATGTTAAGGGCCTGGCCAACTGTTGCGATGACCTGACCGATGTGCCCCGCGGCGAGCAGTGCCTCAAGACCGCTTGCGTCCGCGCCGCACGCCTGCAGCGCGTTGCCAATTCGCCACGCGACCGCTGGACCAGGCACATACCCACGAAGCCACTTCGCGACCTCCTTCTTCGGCAGGGCGGCGCCTCGCGGACTATGCGATCGGCGGCGATCGTGACGCAACGTTGGATCAGCGGCCACGATGTCTTTGTATTCGCGCGCCAGAGCGGACCGGTTGGCACCGCATTCGTTGAGCTTTCTCCCCAGCCACAGTGCCCAGTGGGAGTTATGTCGCTCGGCGATGGAGGTATCGCCGGGGGGTAGACTTCCAACCATGCGATGACGATATCATATGAAGTACCATGAAACAAGGCGATTCGAGCCAAAGTGCCAACGCTACCCAAGGAGGTATCGGCGACAAGCGATGCCTTCCTCAAACCCTAAATGTCGAACAAGCTGCCGCATATTCTGGTTTCGGCCGACACACCATCCGAGACGCCGTAGCGGCTGGCGCGCTCAGGGCGATAAAGAACGGGAGAACCACGCGAATTCCCGTCGCCGAACTGGATCGCTTCATTCTGGAAGCAGGCGCGACAGGACTTGACCTCGCGGATTTTAAGGTTACTCGCCGGGCTTCGTGGCCATCGCATACGAGCCGGCGTCGACGTTGTGAATAGTACGCTATTTGTGCCCTCGGCTTCAGCGACGTGTTTGTTGGGAAACTTGCGACGGAACCGATCTGTGCGTTCCGAACAAGGCTACCCAATGGACCACGCTTTGCTTGTTCCATCGGGCCTTGGCAGGGATGGGTTGCGACCCTCCCCTTGCATCCCCAACCGGAAGAAAGCATGACACGGGGAGCCGCGCGCAACATTGTTCTGAAGGTTCGCCTCTCAGAGAGCGAACGCGCTCGGCTCGCCGCTGTGGCGGCTGCAGCCGGCAAGACGGTCGCTGAGCTCGTCCGATCCGACGCCGGCCGACTGACGGTCCGCGACACGGCGACGGAGCGCGCGCGCGTCGCTATGCTGAACCGCATTAACGCCAACCTGAACATGATTGCGCGCTGGGTCAATACACACCGTTCTGCCGCTGACGCCGTTCAAGTGATCGCCGAGCTTGCCACCGTAGAACGCGCCATTTCCGCCTTAGCCCAGCGGCACGACGAATGATCGTCGGCTTCTCGAAGTACGGGCGCGGCAGAGCGGCGCGAGCGCTCCGCTATCTCATCGATCGCGTGCGCGATGGCGCGGAGCGCAACCCGGCGCCGACGGTCTTACGGGGTGATCCGGCCTTGGTCAGCGAGCTGATCGACAGCCTGCCGTTCAAGCACCGGTATACGTGCGGTGTGCTGTCATTTGCGCCGGGCGAGAGGGTCACGCCGCAAACGGAGCAGGCGATCATAGACCGGTTCGAGCGCGTGGCGTTCGCTGGCTTAGAGGCGGATCAGTACGCGATCTTGTGGGTCCGCCACGAGCACGCGGAGCACCATGAGCTTAATTTCCTAGTTCCCAGAGTGGAGCTGTCGACTGGGCGGAGCCTAAACATCGCTCCGCCAGGACGGAAGAGTCGGGAGCTCTATGATATGTTCCGGTCGCGTATCAACGCGGAGCACGGCTTCGCCGACCCGGATGACCCCGCACGCCGACGCGACGTCAGCATCCCTCACCACGTCGCGAAATTGCGCGCGGGCGACTTGCGGGCCGGCCGAAAAGCGGGCGAAGACCCGCGTGAGCTCATCGCAAAAGCCGTTGCTGCCGCCGTCGACGGCGGTCTTATTCAGGATCGCCGGGATGTCATCGGTTTCTTGCGTCAAGCCGGCTTACAGCTTAATCGTGAGAGCGAGAACTTTCTCTCGGTTCGCGATCCCGAGATGGATGCCAAATATCGTTTGAAAGGCCCACACTTTCATGCCAACTTCCAACGTAAACAGCCTATGGGAGCGCTTACAGCGCGCCAGCCGCAACTTGA
>JALYVW010000098.1 GCA_030853005.1 Vulcanimicrobiota bacterium | reverse complement strand
GTGTTAGCCTCCGCTCGATTCGGTGTCCGCACCGGGGCCGTCGTTGGTTTCGGTATCGCCGTCCTGCGTAGCGCCCGGTCCCGCCTGGACATTGTCGCGGTCAACCGCTTCCTTAGGTTCCTTCGCGCTCTCGGCATCGGCTTTCTCCGCACCCTTTGCGTTCGATTCGTTGCTCTCTACGTTTTTTGGAGTTTGAGCCGCCGCGTGCCGCGCCGGTGTTCCGTGTGCGAACGCTAGTGCGTTTCCTGCGGTGATTCCGAGCGGGACTGCCAACGCCGCGGCGATCGCCAGGGTTGATAGGTTTGTGAGTTTCATGCTGTAAGTTCTCCTTGTTTGAATAGCCCCTGAGGCTGATGCAAGTGTATCGTGGCCACATGACCGAAAGATGACAGCATGCGTGCACTAATAGTCGAAGACGACGGCGATATCCGAAATATCATCGATCGTGCGATGCGCCAGGCAGGCTTCGAAACCGTTTCAGCTGCCGATGGCTTGGAAGGCGATCTGCTAGCGTCCGATGGTGGCTTCGATGTTGCAATTCTCGACTGGAACGTTCCGGGAATGGAGGGTTTGGAGATCGTCCGGCGTCTGCGCGAAGCCCACGACAAGACTCCCGTCGTGATATTAACCGCTCGCGACGCACTGGAAGATCGCGTCGAAGGCCTGGATGCGGGCGCCGATGACTACCTGCTTAAACCGTTTTTGATAGAGGAATTATTGGCACGTGTTCGTTCGGTTATTCGCCGGAGCGGATCGCAAGCGTCCTCGACATTTTCGGAAGGCGGCCTGATATTGAATATACAGTCGCGCACTGCCACCACTGGGGGACGCGGTATCCCGCTAAGCGCCCGCGAGTACGAGTTGCTTGAATATTTCATGAGAAACGCTGACGTTGCTCTCTCGCGCCAAGATATCGAAGAACATATCTGGGGCACCACATTCGAGTCGACGTCTAATGTGTTAGACGTCATGGTTGGGCGCGTGCGCCGGAAGCTCGCTGCTCATGATCTCTCCCCAATCGAGACCGTCCGCGGCCACGGCTACCGTTTCAAGCGCGTAGCGGAAGGCGTATAGTAAAGCGCGCGCCGCCTGTAGGTGCCGTGGAAGCATCAACGGATCCGCCCGCAACTTCAAAGACAGCGGCGGCAATAGGAAGACCCAAGCCGATTCCGGCATACACAGTTGCTTTTCCGCGTCCAAATCGCCGGAAGATCCGCTGCCGATCGGATGGATCGATACCTGGGCCGTCATCCTCGACGGTGACCACGGCAAAAGCGTCGTCACGACGCACTCGTACTTCAACTCTTTTGCGCGCGACCTGTGCTGCATTTCGCACGAGATTTGCAAACGCGCGAACGAGCAGTGAGTGGGCAACGCCAACTACAAGCGCCGCGTCCTCAATTTCCAGGCGTAATTCGACGGCCGGGAATTGTCGTCGAACTTCAGCAGATGCCTCTGCTAGCGCGTCGCCGACTTCCGCATTTCCGGCTGCGAGCGCGCCGGCATCTGCTCGAGCAAGCATTAAAAGATCGTCAAGGGTATTGTTCATACCGCGTGCGCGGTGCGCGATCCGTTTTAGGCTCGAATCCTTGTCGCTCGCTGGGAGGTCGGCTTCGGCGCTGATCGCGGTTAGCGGTTGACGCAACTCATGCGATACGTCGCCGATAAAGGCGCGCTCGCGTTCAAACGACGCCTCTAACCGATCTAACATGTCATTAAAGGTCGCGCCGAGCCGCCCGAGTTCGTCGGGCGACCGAACGGGAAAGCGCGTCGAGAAACTACTGGTACGCGCAACGCCGGCAGCGGTCTTCGCTAACTGATCGATTGGGGCGAGCGAGCGCCGCGCAAGTAGCCATCCCGCGAATGCAGCAAGGAGGAGAAATGGAAGCCCGATGACAAGGAAGGCGCGCCGCAGGTGTGAGGCTTCTTCAGCAACGGGCCGCTCCCACGCAAACGCGGCGATTCTGTACCCAGTGTCTGCGGATGCCTCCATAACTACGCGGTACTGCGGATTTGTTGGCAGCGTCAGTGCGCTATGCGCGGGGACTCCCGCGGCGAGTCTCCGCGCTTTTGAAGCTGGGGGCGGCCCGAGGATCTGGTGCGCTTCGCCGTCACGATACACCACCAACGCAAAACCGCCTATTTCCACATTTGGGACGTCATTTTCTAAGCGCCCTGTTGCTCCGTCAATCGAACCGGCTGCCGCCACGGCTTGTGTTTCTAAGGCAGCATCGAGCGCTTCTTGCGATGTATTGGCGATGATGCGGGATGCAAGCGCAGCAAACGATACTAGTCCGGTTGCAAAGAGCAACAGCCACAGCATGGTGATTCGTGCGGTGATATTACCGCGCATGGGCACTCATAACACATCCACGCTCACGTAAGGAATGGTGCCCTTAGGCTGAGGCGGTAAAGATTTCTACCTCCTCATCCTCACGGGCGCTTAGCAAAATACTTTTGGGCCGACTTCTCACTTGACTCTAGTTTTGGAATCGAGACTTTGACGAAGTCCCTGAGAGCGGCGTCCTTCGTGTTTCGCAGCTCTTGCTTGTACGTATCGAGGGCGAGAGACGCGTCGACGACGACCGATTGCGCGAACACGCGATCGAAGGCGGCTCCGCTCAGGCCAACCAGTCGCGAGTACTGATACGTCGCTCGAAGGTTCGGGTGACTCGGAACGCGTATGCGATGTTTTCGGGCAAACCCGACAAGCCACCGATTCGAAGCGGATCCATCGGAGGAAACCTGTTTTGCGAGCGCGCGCAGTTCACGAGCATGGGCACGCTTGAGTCCGGCCACCCCCAACGCGTATCGCCCAAGCTCGATTTGCACCGCGGACTTTACAAAGTCTCCGTCATTTTGCACCGGCGATGTCGATGGCGCCGGGGCAGCGGTCGCCACCGGCGTCGGTGCGGCGTCGTGCGACGTCGTTTGCGCCGGGGTGCACGCAGCCAACGTGACAACCCCGTAGGCGGCTAGTAGGATCCGGAGGATGAGGCTGTGGGTGGCGCCTCCTGAATGGGCGAAATTCATTTGAGACCTGCACTCCTTCCAAGTCGGCTACGCGTCTCGTTCTTTACGGTTTACCCGAAACCCGATGCGTCCACTCGTGGGACGGATCGTTATTCATGGGACGAGACTCTGGTCGCCCCTGACGTCCACGACGGACGTGACCTCGAACACGATCCTAAAACGCCTTCCGGTTTTAAATTGAGCAAAGCTCTCTAACGCTGCCACCTGGCCGCTGGTTATTGGAGTCGTGGACCTCACGAGGAGCGTAACTTGAGGAGGTGTCGTCAGCCAGTTGAAGGTCGTCTTGACAAGCGACACCCGATGAAACGTCTGCGTGTTCGTCAACAGTTCACGCTTGAGCGTAGATTCAACTCGCGATTCACGTAGCAGTAACAGAAAGTTCGCGCCAAGGGGGACGCCCAAAATAATTGCCAAGATCGACGCCGTTACGATCGCGCGGCGCGCGTTGTGTACGACTCCTAGCCCGGCAAGCCGATAGACGACCATGCTCGAAAGCGTTATTCCGATGAGATTCGTTACGTAGAGCAGGCTCGAGCCATAAGCCAATCCCGTGTCTCCGTGCGCAAGCGCAATGCCGATGACCGAAAGCGGAGGCATGAGCGCTACCGCGACCGCGGTTCCCGCCAATGTGGCGGAGATCGCGGGCCGAATTCTGGCGAACGCACCGACGCCGCCGGCGGCGACCGCAATTCCGAGATCGAGAAGCGTCGGTCTCGAGCGGGCGATAATTTCGCTCCCGTATTCTGGAATGCCGGCGATCAACGAAAAGACGCCGGCAAGCAGAGCCGCCGCTACCGTGGCGAGAACAACCGTTACGGCACCGTTGCGAAATAACTTGAGGTCGCCTTCAACCGCGCCCAACGCTAGAGATTGAATCGGCAGCACAATGGGCGCAATGATCATCGCGCCGATTATAACGGCCGCGTTATTTTCGAGCAGTCCAAAGGTCGCGATTGCGCCAGACAAGAGTAGCAGTACACTGAAGTTTAGTGTTACGTTTCCGTCTTCATACAAAGCTCTGGTCAGCTCGGTTCGTTGCGCCATATCGAGCGGTTTTAAAGCGAAGGTGTCGGATATCGCGCGCCTTGCCTTAGCGAGACCGACCATAACGTTGATTCTATCCCTCCATCGGTATGAATAGGGCTTTCAACCCAGCGATCGATCGTTAGCTCTTTAAGTCTGGACTCGCTAGCACTCAGGCACCCATTTTTGCAAGCCACACGTTGATGTCCTGAAGTTCGGCCAGGCTTACTTCGTGTGCGATGGGATACCTGCGCGCCGTCAGACGCGCCCCACTCGCTTCGCGCAGGTACTTTTCGGAGCGTGAGAGGAGATCGGCGGGAATGACCCGATTGAAGGAGCCGTGCGCGTAGAAGACGTTCGCGCCTGCGAGGCGATTCTTCGTCATCGAAAGATCGGCGTCGAACGGCAGCGTACCGCTTAGCAAAACCGCTCCACGATACCGCGCCGGCTGATCCAGCAGCAGCGCGGCCGCCATAGCCATTCCTGCGCTAAAGCCCAGGAGATAGACCGGTTGAGGCTCGTCACGTCCACCCTTCAGCATGTCGAGCCAGCTTTGAATCCAAGTTACCGACGCGCGCAGACTTTCTGCACGATAGCGCCCCGGGGAGTAACTTTCACTCCACGTATAGCCGCCTTCGTTCATGGCAATCGGTGCTCGAACCGACGCGATTGCGAAGCGAGGATCGATCGCTGGGCCGAGCTCAAACAAATCGCTTTCATCCGCGCCGCGACCATGCAAAAGAACGAGCAGTGGTGGGCGACCTGCGGCGGTAGGTTTCGCTTTGCGCCAGCGCTCGACGGGTTCACACATTACGACGGTATCATCGCTGGAGAATTAGCTCGCTCTTTGATGCCGGTGTGGCGCGGGATCTATACGGTAAATGAAACGATTTGATTTGCTTCGCGGTGGTTTGTCCACCACGCGGTTCCATCATACGCAAGCGAACGTGCTTCTTCAGGCAACGTCGCGATTTCGGTAATCTGATGTATGTCAGCCTGCAAGTCTAGCGATGCAAACCGCAATTTTTCGAACTCCTCGTCGGCGCCAATGACATGCATTTGGCCGTCGTGGAAGCCCATGCCGGCGATGCGCGACGGAAGCGTGATCTCACGTTTGATTTCACCCTCGGGGGTCATAACTAAAATTCGCTCATTGTGCATCTGCGCCAAATACAAATACTTGCCGTCGAAGGCCAAATGCGACCCTGTTAGCTCGGGACACTCGGTCTTGCTCTGTAGGTCGAACCCCGTACGGGGCACGAAGCGGTAAAAATATCGGTCGTCATCATCGCCGATCGACACCACGACACGAATTTCGTTACCGATCACCGCAAGACCATACGGTTTGCCCGGCGCAGGAAATTCATGCAGCACGTTCCCGGACTTCGGATCGATTTCATAAATATGGTCGGTATCCCAAGACCCGACCCACAACGATGTTCCATCAAACGCGATAGGCTGGGGGCGGCCGCCTGGGGAAGGGTAGCGCCGCTGCTCTTTGATTTCTTGCATATTTACAAAGAGGCCGAAAATCCCCGGAAAGTTGCCGCCAGGCGACCGTCGCGTGCAATGGAAGGCGTCTTCGGTGTTAAAACGGTTGCGCCGCTAATGCCGACGACATAACGATAGGCCACGTTTTTGGCAACCCCTTGCTCGCTGGCGCCAGGCGAGGGAGTGTAGTCTTCATCATTGCGCGAAGAGGACCGCGTGAAAAGAACAGTCAGCATCGTAACGCTTCTCGCCGGGTCCGTGCTTTTGCTCGCGGCGGCTTCTCCTCAAGCGGCACAACGGACGGTCGCCAAGGCAGCCCCGGCGATGGCCGGCGGGGCTGACCCGTATCTGTGGCTCGAGGACAAAAGCGGAACGCGCGCCATGGATTGGGTGCGCCAGCACAACGCGAAGTCGTTGCCCGTCCTCCAAAGCGACCCGCACTACGCACAACTCTACGCGGAGGCGTTGAAGATCGGCGAATCGGCCGGTCGCATTCCGTATCCCAACGTGATGCGCGGTCGGGTTTACAATTTTTGGCAGGACGCGACGCACGTGCGCGG
>JALYVW010000034.1 GCA_030853005.1 Vulcanimicrobiota bacterium | reverse complement strand
ACCCACGCTCGCGAGTAGGATCGCGATGACAACCAAGCGCGCGGCGTTCTTGCCCTTCAACTTCATTCTCCTTAAAAGCACGGTAGAACCACCATATCCTAAAGGTGCGGCCGCGTCCTCAAAATTCTGTGAATTCCGGTTTAATCATAACGTAAGTTGAAGCGGTTCGGATGATAGATGGAGAGTGCCAGGACGGAATCGGCGATCGGGCCAAGGCCCATGGTATCGGCGAACAGGAGCGCCGGTTGACGCGCATCGAGGGGCAAATCGAAGACGATTCGCTCACGCTGCGAGGCTCCGAGCACGACGTGGTGCGATCCCGGTCGCCCATCCTCTCGGTCGAGCAGACGTTGTGCGTCCGCGGCGATCCCGTAGCGATCGCCGTAGCGCGATCGCGCCATCTCGGCGACGTAGGCATTCGAGTCGTCCCAAACATAGCGCTCGCCGAACGGGCAATCCACCCGCGCCTCAATGACGTAGAATTCCCCCCGCGCGCGAAGCGTCGTGCCGCTCGCTCGCAACACCCTCGTGCGGCGGACAGCAGTCACCGTGAAGCCGTGCTCGTAATCCCAAATTGTCGCGCCCAGCGGCACCGGCTGCGGCGGCCGTCCAGTCGCGTTGACTAGATCGAGCATCGCCATGCCTACGCCGAAGATGATGCCGATGGCCAGGACGGCGGCCAATGGTTTATTTAACTTTGTCATGCAAAGTTATAGTAGCGCGTGCCGGTTGATCCGTCAAGCGAGGATGCCCGGCGCACTTTCGCGGATACACCGCGGCGAGGAGGCTCTATGACCGCCGAATGGGACGACCTGCTGTATAGACGGGCGACTTTGACTTGAGGAAACGTTTTCTCACGATTCCGTGGATCGCTGCCATGGCCGTCTTTCTCGTCCACCTGGTTGCTAATCCACACTACGGGTTTTTCCGCGACGAATTGTATTTCATCATCTGTGGATTCCATCCGCAGTTCGGCTACGTGGATCAGCCGCCCGTCGTGCCGCTGCTTTCGGCAGCCACGCAGGTCTTCGGACATTCGCTCGTGTTTCTCCGCGCGGTCCCTGCCTTTTTCGCCGGAGCGGGCGCTTATGTGACATGTTTGCTCGTCGAGGAGTATGGTGGCGGCGCGTTCGCGCAAGGATTCGCCGCGTTGGCATTTTTGTTCACGCCGGTGCTGAGCAGTTTCGGTATGAAGGTTACGACGGACGAAGTCGGGCTCTTTACGTGGCCACTCATGGCATTCTTCGTGGTACGCATCGCCAAAGGTGCCGATCCACGATTATGGCTGTGGTGTGGAGCCGTGGCCGGCATCTCGCTCGAAAGCAAATATAGCGTCGTCTTCTTTTTGGTAGCACTTGGAGTCGGCTTACTCGCGACCACTCAAAGATCAGTTCTTCGCAGCGGGCGGTTTGCAGCCGGAGTGGGCCTCGCGTTGCTTATTGCGTTGCCGAATGTTCTGTGGCAAATGCATTATGGATTTCCGATGTTGACGCTTTTGGCCGCCGGGCAACAAGGAAAGAACGTCGTCGTTGGGCCGCTCGTCTATATCATCCAAGAACTCTTTATCACAGGATTGCTGTTGGCCGCGGTGTGGATTGCGGGGCTCGTGTGGTTATTTCGCGTAGCGCCGTTTCGCTTTCTCGCAATCGCGTACGTAACGCTGATTCTCGAAATGATCGTTTTTCATGGAAAGCACTACTACCCCGCGGATGTCTATCCAATTCTTCTTGCCGCAGGGGGCGTGTCGATCGAGGCACTCAGCAGGCGGCGTATGATCGTAAGAGCTGCGCTGGTTACGACCGTTATCGTCTTGGGCATGGCGTTCGTCCCGCTCGTGCTGCCGGTACTTTCCGAAGATCGCTACATTGCATACAGCAAATCACTCTTCACCTTTCTTCACGTATCGTCCAACGCAACGGCAACGGAACGTCACCGCGAAAATGGGCCACTGCCGGGCGATTGGGCCGACATGCACGGGTGGCCGGAACTCGCCTCGACCGTGGCGCGCGTTTACGACGGGTTGCCTCTAAACGAGCGGAAGCAGGCCGTCGTGGTCGCGCAGAACTATGGTGAGGCAAGCGCCGTGGCGTTCTTCGAGCCGCATGTTCCGGTGATCAGCGGCCATAACCAATATTGGCTCTGGGGAACGCGCGGGTACAGCGGTAACGTCGTCATCGATATCGACGGCGACTGCGGCAAGAGTTTGCATTTGTTCCGACACGTATCGAGAGGCGCACTGTTTACGAATCGCTGGGCAATCGGTTACGAAAACAACCTTCCCATCATGGTCTGCAGCGGAATCCGGGAGCCGCTGGCCGCCATCTGGCCCGCCACTCGCAATTACCGCTAGCACTGGCGAGAGCTAACGCACCCCGTCGCGCGGCCAGAACCCAAAAATTGCCCGTCCGGGTTCTAAATCCCAAAACCGCGTCGCATTGTCGCCGACGCCATACACGACGGCGTACGCCACGTCGCGAGCCATAATAGCGCGCACCAGACGCGCGAAATCGGCCTGTGACATCCACGTGGCCGCGTACCGCTTAAATTTTTGTTCGTCCGTGAGATTGAGCCAACCGGATGAATCGCGCACGCTTTCGTGTTTTGGATCGTCCGCCGACGTAATCGATCCGATGCGCACGCACGTCACTTGCATTCCGAATTGATCGCTATAATAGCGTCCCAAGACCTCGCCGAACGCTTTCCACACACCGTACAGACCGTCGGGACGGTAAGGATCGTCGATGCCAACCACGCGGCCAAAGCCAGGTTCGTAAATCTGCGGCGCATCCTGCACCTCGTTCATTCCTACGGCGTGGTTGGAACTGGCGAAGATGATGCGTTTGGCTCCGTTTTTTCGCGCCGCTTCGTAAACGTTGTACGTGCCGCCGATATTCGTTCCGTAGACGTCTTCCCACGATGCGTCCACCGCCACCGCGCCGGCAAGGTGAATGACCGTTTCGCATCCCCGCAGAGCGCGGACCATTGCGTCGGAATCTCGTACGTCGGCAGTACGATCCGCGTCCTTCAGATCGATCCCGACGACCGAATGATCTTTCCGCAAATCCGCGCACAAACGCGTACCAATCGTCCCATTGCAACCTGTAACAGCGATCATGTCCGGCGTAGCCTATATTTCGCTCTGCGGCTCCAGTTGCGTTACGGCCCGATACTGCGATTCCGAAATCATGGACTTTTCGTGCTGCATCAAGGCCCAATAGGCAGCGAGGCCGCCCAGTAAGCTGAAGAGCCAGCCTCCGCTCCACAGAAAATGCAGCGGCCGCACAAGGAGCCCCAGAAGCGCGATTGCCCAGCCGATCACCAACGCGATAATGGCGCGAGTGTTGAACCCCTTGGCATACGAATACAACCCGCGTGGCGTATAGAGCTGCGCGAGATCCAGGCGGCCTTTGCGCACGAGCCAATAATCCGCAATCGCGATGCCATCGAACGCGCCGAGCATTGCGCCATACGTACCGAGCCAATTGAAGATGTAGTTGCCGTAGCTCGCCAGCACATACCACGGTTGCATCGCGAGACTGAGCAGCCCCGTAATAATCGCGCCGGTGGCAAACGTCACACGCCGCGGCCATAGGTTTTCAAATGCGCGCGCCGGCGCCATGACGTTTGCACCGACGTTGATGGTTACGGACGAGAGAATCACGATGATGCCGGCGAGCACGACGACGAGCGACGGGAATTTTACGATCAGCTGGACGGGATTCCACAGCGCCGTTCCAAACACAATCACCGTGGCGGACGTGACCGCGATCCCGACAAACGAAAATGCCGCCATCGTTAGCGGCATGGACCAAATCTGCCCCAGCATTTGTCCGCGCTGCGTGCGCGCGTACCGCGTGTAATCCGGGATGTTCAGCGCCATCGTTGCCCAGAAGGCGATGACGCCGATCACCGACGGAAAGAAAGCGGACCAAAAGGCAACGCCGTGAACTTTTGCGGGCGCCGCCAGCATTGGAGCAAAGCCGCCGGTCCTCGTCACGGCCCACACCAACAGCGCGATGGCACCGAGTGCGAGGGTCGGCGCGGAGATTTGCGCGAGCCGGCCGATGGCTTGCGGGCCGCGCATCGCGATGGCTACGTTAATCGCCCAGAAAATAAGAAACGCAAGTGCGAGATGGATGCTGATACCGGGCCAAAACGGCGCGACTCGCTGCAGGATCGCGTCCAACGCTTGTCCGCCAAACCACGAATTGATGCCGAACCATCCGGCGGCGATGAGCGCGCGAGCGAGGGCCGGAATGTGCGCGCCTTTCGTGCCGAACCAGAGACGTGCAAAAACGGGGTACGGGATGCCGTACCTCGTGCCCGCGTGTGAAACCAACAAAATCGCGCCCATCACGACGATGCTTCCCACAAGAATGGTCAGCACCGATTCCCACCAGTTCATCCCCACGGCGATCATCGTGCTCGCAAGCGAGTACGTCGGCAAGCAAATGCACATGCCCACCCAGAGCGCCGCAAATTTGCCGCCAGGCCACGAATGTTCGGCCAGCGTGCACGGCCGAAGGTCGTCGTTCCACATGCTGTCGTTCTGTGCGAGTTGTGATTCCACACGAGGCGTTAACAGGACGACATCGCCGTTTCGTACTTGGCTCGCCGGAGTCATTAGCCAGACACCAGGTCGCCGTAGCTGTCGGGACGGCGATCGCGAAAAAACTGCCATGTATTGCGCACGTCGCGAATCACATCGCGATCCATCACAGCGATGACGACTTCATCCCTATCACGGCTCCCGACCGCAACCATCTGCCCGCGCGGATCGACCAGATAGGACTGCCCGTAAAACTCGCCCATGTTCCAAGGCTTTTCGATCCCGACGCGATTGATGGCGCCGACATAGCAGCCGTTGGCCGCAGCATGCGCGGGTTGCTCGAGCTTCCACAAATATTCCGACAGGCCGGCCACCGTGGCCGACGGATTGAAAATGATTTCGGCTCCGTGCAATGCGAGCATGCGTGCGCCCTCGGGAAAGTGCCGGTCGTAACAAATGTAGACGCCGATTTTGGCAAATGCGGTTTCGAATACCGGATATCCCAAATTGCCCGGGCGGAAATAATATTTCTCCCAGAACCCGCAGCCTTGCGGCCCAGCCTGCACCTGCGGCAAATGGTGCTTACGGTATTTTCCGAGATAGCGGCCGTCGGCATCGATGACGGCCGCCGTGTTGTAGTAAACGCCAGCAGACTCTTCTTCGTACATCGGCACGACGAGCACGATGCCGAGTTCCTTTGCAAGGTCTCGCATCAGTTTCGTCGTTGGGCCGTCGGGAATATGCTCCGCTGCCGCGTACCACTTGGTTGTTTGTTCGGTACAAAAGTACGGGCCATAAAAAATTTCTTGCAGGCACACGATCTGCGCGCCTTTCGCCTTGGCGTCGCGAATCAAACGCAGGTGTTTTGCAATCGCAACTTGCTTGTGTTTTTCAACCGGCTCGGCGCCGTCCACGTCGTGATGCGCCTGAATGAGTCCAATGGTAATCTTGGATTCCACCGTTTGTCCTCGCTGGTTTTAGAGTTGCACAGGAAAAAACTTGGACGCGGCTTGAAAGATGCCGTGACCCTTGCGTCCCGTGAACGCCTGGCCTTCGGCCACTTTGACGCCACGCGAAAACACATAGCGCGGCGCACCCTCGATCTCCATCCCCTCGAAGACATTATTGTCCACGTTCATGTGGTGCGTCTTCGCGGAAATCGTGCGCTTGGTCTTGGGATCCCAAATAAGAACGTCGGCGTCGCTGCCGGGCGCGATCGTACCCTTGCGTGGAAAGAGGCCAAAGAGTTTCGCCGAGTTCGTGGACGTCAGCGCGACGAATTGATTGACGCCCAGCATCCCGCTATTGACGCCCACTTGCCACAAAATCGCCAAACGATCTTCGGCAGTCGGCGCGCCGTTCGGAATTTTCGAAAAATCGCTTCTCCCGAGCTCTTTTTGGCCGCACAGATTGAAACTGCAGTGGTCCGACCCAAACGTGTGCAGCTCCATATTTTTGAGCTTGCGCAATAGGACGGCCTGGTTCCACTTGTCGCGAACGGGTGGCGAAAGCACGTATTTGGCGCCTTCAAAATTGGGCCGCTCGTAATCGGTAGAATCGCAGACCAAATACTGCGGGCACGTTTCGCCGTAAATAGAGAGCCCGCGCTTGCGGCCTTCACCGATCATGTCGGCCGCCATCGCGCTGCTCACGTGCACCACGTAGAGCGGCGCACCCGCGATTTCTGCCAGACGAATGGCGCGGTGAGTGGCCTCGCCTTCACATTCGACTGGACGAGTGAGCGCGTGCCACTTCGGCTCCGTCTTGCCTGCCGCCAGCGCTTGCCTTGTTGTGACCTCAATGACGTCGCCGTTCTCGGCATGCACTTGCACGAGCCCGCCGGCATCGCGGCAGGCCTGCAACGTCTTAAAAATGGTCTCGTCGTCCACGTAGAGCACGTGTTTGTAGGCCATGAACACCTTGAACGAATTGACGCCTTGCTCGTTGATGATCGTGGGAATCTCGTTCATGGTTTCGTCGCGGCCATCGGCAATCGTGAGATGGAAGCTGTAGTCTATGCAGGCTTTCCCGGCGGCTTTTGCGTGCCATGTTTTAAGCGCGTTCTGCAAGGAGTCGCCCTTCGTATGTAAGGCAAAATCGACGACCGTCGTCGTTCCCCCGATTGCCGCGCCCCGCGTGCCGGATTCAAAATCGTCGGCCGTTACGGTGCCGCCAAACGGCATATCGAAATGCGTATGTGGGTCTATCCCTCCGGGCAAAACGTATGCGCCCGAAGCGTCGATGACTTCGTGGCCGCGCGGATCGATGCGCTGCGCGAGCATGCTGATCTTTTCGCCCTCAATAAGGACGTCGGCGGACGTGTTGTCGGTCGCGGTAACAACCGTTCCCCCGCGAATGAGCGTTCCCACGATATGATCCTTTCGGTTAAGCCGGAACTCGCGCGGTACGCTGCTTCCACGATTCTGGCGGTAAGCCGCTTTCCACTTCCATCATTGTGATGCAGTCATCCACCGGGCACACCATCATGCACAAGTTGCATCCCACGCAGTGATTTTGATCGACCTCCAACATCGCGACGCCGTCGACCACGTCGCGGTCGATGCATTGATGCGCGGCATCTTCGCAAGCGATATAGCACTTGCTGCAGTGTATGCAGGTCTCTTGATCGATCTCGGCCACGACCTTGTAGTTGAGATTGAGGTTGTTCCAGGTGGTAATGCGGTTTTGCGCCGCGCCCACGAGGCCGCTCATGTCGGCAATGGAACGGGCGTCCATATAATTGGTCAGGCCATCGATCATGTCTTCGACGATCCGAAAGCCATGATGCATCGCAGCGGTACAGACTTGCACGTTCGTCGCACCGAGCAGAAAGAATTCCACCGCGTCTTGCCAGGTCGAAACGCCGCCAATGCCGGAGATCGGCAGCGCGACCTCAGCGTCCCGCGCACATTCGTTCACCATGTTCAAAGCAATCGGCTTGACTGCCGGCCCGCAATAGCCGCCGTGGGAACTCAAGCCGTCAACGTGCGGAATGGGATTCCAGGAATCGAGATCCACGCCGATGATGCTGTTGATCGTGTTGATCATGCTGATCGCGTCGGCGCCGCCGGCGGCGGCCGCCCGCGCCGGAAAGGTGATGTCGGTGATGTTTGGGGTGAGCTTCACGATGACGGGAACGCGGGCGACTTCTTTCACCCATTCGGCAACTTGTCGAATCAAATCCGGATGCTGTCCCACCGCGGACCCCATACCCCGCTCGCTCATTCCGTGCGGGCAGCCGAAGTTGAGCTCGAACCCGTCAATGTCCACTTCTTGCACGGCTTTGACGAGTTCGTGCCAGGCCTTCTGCTCGCACACTTCCATCAGCGACGCGACGATGGCGCGGTCTGGAAAAGCCGCCTTACATTCGGAAATTTCTTTCAAGTTGACGTCAAGCGGACGATCCGTGATGAGCTCGATGTTGTTCAGGCCGATGATACGGTTCTGTTTGTAATTGAGAGCCGCAAAGCGGGACGTGACGTTGGTGATCGGGGTGCCGAGCGTTTTCCACACCACGCCGCCCCAACCGGCTTCGAACGCGCGCAGCACTTGATAGCCGCTGTTCGTCGGCGGTGCGGAGGCGAGCCAAAACGGATTGGGACTGCGAATGCCTGCGAGATTGGATGAAAGGTCAGCCATGTTTCGTCCTCAGGTACGCGTCAATGCTGTGCGCGGCAATTTTGCCTTGCTCCGCCGCTTCCACGACCATCGCTTCGCGCGAACCCTTTTCAAAGATGCAGTCGCCGGCGGCAAAAACGCCTGGCCGCGACGTTTGCAACGCGTCATCGACCTCCACCACGCCGCCGCGCGTGCGAACGCCCAACCTTTCAAAGGTTTCAAGCAACCGCGACTGCCCGATTGCGCGCACCACCGCCATAACCGGCTCGACAAACTCCGTGCCCGGAAGTTCTGCGAGCACAGGGTTCCCGTTTTTGCCAAGGGTCGTGCGAACGAACTCAACCGCCGAAACGGCACCGTTTTCGCCCAGAATGCGCTTGGGCGCGCAGAAAAACCGGAATTCGATGTTTTCTTGCCTGGCAAAATCGTATTCGAACTGGTATGCGCTCATCGCCCCTTCGCCACGGCGGTAGAAACAGGTAACCCGCTCTGCGCCGAGTCGCTTCGACGTCGTCAACGCGTCGATCGCGGTGTTTCCTGCCCCAATGACGGCAACGTGATTGCCAAGCGCGGGGAGGGAACGACCCATTTTAACCCGCTCGATGAGATCGAGAGCATCGAACACGCCGTCGAGCTCCTCGCCCTCAATTCCCAAAACGGGAACGTTGCCCATGCCGCAGGCGACGATCACGGCATGGAAGTCTTCAATCAGCGACTCCATTGAAATATCTTCGCCGACGATCGTGTTTCCGACGACTCGGCAGCCCAGTTCAACAACCTGCCGCGCTTCCCATAAAGCAACGTCGGCGGAGAGCCGAAACGGTACGATGCCATACGTGTTCAAGCCGCCAAGTTCGGATCTCGCATCAAAAATTGTGACGGCATGTCCCAGTCGCCGCAAGTCGCGCGCTGCCGAAAGGCCGGCCGGACCGCCGCCGACGATTGCAATGCGGTGCCCGGTATCTTTTCCCGGCGAAAACAGTTGAATGCCGCTGTCCATGACCCAATCGATTGCGTAACGCTGTAAGTCGCCGATGCGGATGGGCGAATCGTCCTTTTTGTACACGCAAGCGCCTTCGCATAATTCTTCCGTCGGACAGACGCGTGCGCAACTTGCGCCCATCGCGTTGGCATCCATGATGACTCGGGCACTGCCGCGTAGATTTCCGGTCGCAATTTTTCCAATGAACGAGGCGACGTCGATATGCGTGGGACATGCATTCATGCACGGCGCATCATAGCAGTTCAAACACCGGTTGGCTTCGAGTTTGACCTCAAGCTCCGTCAAGGGCTTATGAATCGGTTCGCCAAGCACGGGATAGCCGCTCACTTGTGGGTTGGAAACCCGAGATTCATACCGGCGTTGCTTTCATCCCAGCGGCTGGTCACGACTTTGCCGCGCGTATAAAAGCGAAAGCCTTCTTCGCCATAAATATGCAAGTCGCCAAAGAGCGAATGTTTCCATCCGCCGAAACTGTAGTAGCCGACGGGTACGGGAATCGGCACGTTGATCCCAACCATGCCCACCTGCACTTCAGTTTGGAATTTGCGCGCCGCCGCGCCACTGCGCGTGAAGATGGACGTTCCGTTCCCATAGGGATTGCGTTCGATGATGTGCATGGCTTCGTCGAGGCTGTCAGCGCGCACGTTCACCAGCACGGGGCCAAAAATTTCTTCGCTGTAAATACTCATGCCGGGTTGCACGCGATCGAACAGCGTCGGCCCGATGAAAAATCCGTCTTCGTAGCCATTCACCGAAATGGAGCGGCCGTCGGCCGCGAGCTTTGCGCCGTCGCGCTCACCCTCGCCGATCGCCTTGAGAATACGTTCGCGCGCTTGCGGCGAAACGACTGGGCCCATGTCATTCGCGCGGTCGTCGCCTGCTCCAACTTTAATTTTCGCGATGCGCTCGCGTACTTTTTCGACGAACGCATCGGCCGCGGCGCCGACGGTGATAGAGGCCGATATGGCCATGCAGCGTTGTCCCGCAGAGCCGTAGGCGGCGGAAACGAGGGCGTCGGCGGCAGCGTCCATGTCCGCGTCGGGCATGACAACCATGTGATTCTTGGCGCCGCCGAGCGCTTGAACGCGTTTGCCTTCGCGCGCGGCCGTTTCGTAGATGTAGCGCGCGATCGGCGTCGACCCGACGAAACTGATTGCATCAATGTCGGGATGATGCAACAACGCGTCCACCGCAACTTTGTCCCCGTGTACCACGTTGAACACGCCATCCGGCAAGCCCGCTGCTTTCAAAAGTTCGGCAATCTTGAGGCTAGCGGACGGATCGCGTTCGGACGGCTTCAACACGAACGTGTTTCCGGCGGCGATGGCGATAGCAAACATCCACGCCGGCACCATCAGCGGGAAATTAAATGGCGTGATACCGGCGCACACGCCCACGGCTTGCCGAATGGAATAGGTATCGATGTTGCGCGAAACATTTTCGCTGAAGCGGCCTTTCAGCAGCTGCGGTAGCGAACACGCGTAATCGATAACCTCGAGCGCCCGCGCAAGTTCGCCCTCCGCGTCGTTGACGATCTTGCCGTGCTCGCTCGAGACGATCTGCGCGAGTTCCAGCGCATGCTCGCGAACGAGGCCGCGAAAGGCAAACAGAATTTCGGCACGCTTGCCCAGCGCCGTCCGGCTCCACTCTGGAAACGCACGCTTTGCAGCTCGTACGGCAAGATCTACGGTCGCGTCATCCGCAAATGCGACGCGGCTCTGCACCTGGCCGCGGGCCGGATCGTAGACGTCTCCGTACCGCGCAGACTCGGCACCGTCCAGAACGGAACCGTCGATAAAATGGCCGATGGTCTTGAGGCGCGGCGGGGCTTCCATCGTATCTCCTTCGCGAGCGCCGACCGCACTCATCCATGGGCCGGCCGATGGTCGGCTTAACATTCTCGGGGGGAGCTTCAATCGACGTTCAAGGGTCCGGCCAGCGCTTGGGCAGCTCGATGTGCCGCCCGGCCGCGTGGATAGAGTGACATGCCGTGGCGCTCTCCGAACTGCCGATCAATAACCGCCATCGCTTCAAAATGCTCGAAAATCTCTTTTCCACGCTTGCGCCGCGTTAGCACAATATAATCTTGGCAGATCTCCCAAATTTCACTGGGCAATGTGAAATAGCGAGCACGACGCACAACGCACAACCCGTACAAGCAATGGTGTTTTCCCAACAAACAGTCTCTAAAAGCGAAGGTCGAACGTTACGCGACAGCATTCGACAAGCTGCTTTGCAAAACTCGTCTACAGAATCAAGTGCACGTCGCCGAATTCATGCTGATAATACGCGTGCGTTGCGGCCTCGAGGTACGCATCCCTCAAGAGTTCATCGTCGGCAACGGCGCGCAACATCCACTGGTGCGTGGCTCCCGTATCGTGAAACCCGGTGAGTAATCCGTCGATAATCGTGACGCCACGCCGCTCGTCAATCAGCAGGTCCGTCCAGCCGGATGCGGCGGCGACTTTGCCACCCTGCGCTGCGCTTTCGAGCGCGCGGACGACCGTCGTGCCGACCGCAATGACGCGCCGTCCCTCGCTTTTCGCCGCGTTGACGGCGGCGGCCGTTTCGATTGAAACGCCGTACCGCTCTGCTGCAGGCAGCTCGGGCGCTTCGAAACTCGCTACGCCGCAGTGCAGCGTTATCGTCGCGATGCCGATTCCGCGACCGTGTAATGCGGCAACAACGCGTGCTGTGAACGGGCGTGCAGCGGATGGCATCTCCGAGGAGCCCGGCTCGACTGCGAAAATCGTCTGGTAGTCGGCTAGCGGAAACTGCTCCGTCACATACGCATACCGAATCGGCTCGCCGAAATGCGTCAGGTAGTCGACCATCGTGAGCGGCAGCGCAAACGACGCGTACCACACGCGGGGACGCCGCGGATCGACGGGGGCGATCATTACGGCCGATCCCCCGCCGGCCAAATGCAGCTTTTCGCCACGAAGCACACGGCCGCGCGGTTCGGCCATCCACAACCGGTGGTCGATCATGGTGGAGACGTGGAGCATGAGCGGTTCGCCGTTTGCGCGCTCCGTTAAAAGCGCAGCGGGTAGTGTCGCGGAGTCGTTGACGACCAGCAAATCGCCTTCGCGAAGGACAGACGGCAGATCCAAAAAGCGCATGTGCAAATGCGTCCGCTGCTGCCGGTTGGTCACGAGCGTCTTGACGGCATCGCGTTCGATTCCGCGCCGTTCCGGTGGAGAGGACGCTTCGCGCAGCTCGCTCGCGGTTTGTAACGCTGCGCTCATGCGGGGACCACATCAGCGAGGCGCACGCGTTCGAACGGAGTCTTCATTTCGGTGACGGCTTGCAACAAGGCGCGGGCGGACTCCGCCGGGTCCCGCAACTCATTCGGGTCGGCGCCGGGAATCGCGTCGCGATGCATTTGCGTATCCATGTCGCCCGGGTCCACGACGAGAATGCGCACGCTGGTGCCCTCAAGTTCTTCGGCCAAAACACGCGACACATGCTCCAGCGCGGCTTTCGTGGACCCGTAACCGCCCCACCCTGGGTAGGCTTGCACTCCCGCGTCGGACGTCACGTTCACGATTGTGCGCAGGTCGGCGCCGCGATTCATAAGTGGCAGCGCATGCTGGATCAAGTGAATCGGCGCGAAGACGTTAACATCGAAAAGGTTCGCAAATGTTTTCCGCGTGAGCGCATCGATTCGCGGCAGCGGGACCTCGCCGAGCGTGGACGCATTGTTCACGAGTAAATCGAGACGGCCGAGATCCTTAGCCGCCGCAACCAGCGCGTGCACGTGGTCGTTTTCATTCACGTCGCCCGATATGGCAAGCACGTTGCCGAACTCGCTCAGACTCCGACGCGCATCCTCAAGGACCGTAGCGTCGCGCCCGTCAATGATCGTGTGCAGGCCGCGAACGAGCAACTCGCGAGCGATTTCTTTGCCGAAGCCGCGCGAACCGCCGGTAACGATGGCGACGTGCCCTGCGGTAAACCATGTTCTCATGATGCAACCCTACAACCTAAAGTATGGTTGAGGTCAAGAGCATGGCTGATTTTCTTACAATCGGCGAGTTGGCGCAGCGCAGCGGCGTCGCCGTCTCGGCCGTCCGGTTCTACGAATCGAAAGGGTTGATTCACAGCGTTCGCAACGCCGGCAATCAGCGGCGCTTTTTGCGATCCGAACTGCGCCTCGTCGCGGTAATTAAGGTCGCGCAGCGCGCCGGGATTGCCCTGAGCGAAATTCGCTCGGCGCTGGCAACGCTGCCCAGCGGTCGCGCCGTTTCGGCGAAGGATTGGGCGCGATTATCGAAACGCTGGAAGAACGATCTCGAAGAGCGTATCCGCCGCCTCACCGCCTTGCGCGACCAGCTGGGCGACTGCATCGGATGCGGATGCCTCTCGCTTGACAGCTGCCCGATGCGCAATCCCCAAGACGTACTGGCGCGCGAAGGCCCAGGCCCGCAACTCCTTGATTTCGATTGAGACCGCGTAGGCGAAACGTTTTGTCCTTCGATCAGCTCCAGCAAGACGGGATACACGCGCTCGACCATCTTTGGGTTTCGCAACGGATCGGTGATATCGTGCGAGAGCGGAAGATGGTGCAAGGTATGTACGCGAACGCGAATCGCACTGACCATTCGGTGGGACCAGCCCCGGTGAGGAGAATCGTTTGGGGGCGCGTCTCAAGCGGGGAAAGGTCTCGCACACAGGGGAAGCCCTGCGTTAAGCCCTTCATACTAAGACTCAATGCCGATTTTTGAGAACGCTGGGGGACGTTAAATTACGTAACGCATCCGTGGGGTCGGTGACCAGAACCACAATTCTCCCACGATCCCCGACGGGTAAGGATGAGAGGCACGAAATGCGCGCGCTCCATGATGGCTACGGGAGAAAGCTAGCGCTGGAGACTCGGATTCGTCAAATCGTTGCTCGTTCACGCACATAGAACAAAATGCCACGGACGCGGTCTTAAGTGACCTGCAGCGGCGTGAATCAAATTCACCCTCGTCACAGACTCAGCTGAGTGGCAAGCTCATCCGGCGTAACTTCACGATATGCCACAACTATGGAAGGGCCGAATTTTTCAAGCGCCCTCATTACAAGCGCAGAGCACGTGTAGCGGTCGTCGTTAAGCGAGGAGCGTAGGCGGAAAACACACCGGAACCAAGCGGCAAAATCGTAGGGTTTGCCGAGCTGATCTTCTAACCACTCTTGCATCGCCTCCGGATCCCGCCACGCTACGGTTGCGCAGGTAGCATCAGAAGATGTAGCGCGTTGCTTCTTTACGCCGCCCCACTCCCGAGCTGCGATGCCGTACCTAGTCGCCTCGTCGGTTACGATGCAGCAATGCGAAAAACGGTTCGATCCGGCTAATGCGATAACCCAATGTAGGGGCCTAGTTTTGCGGATTGGGAAAAAAATTATGTCGTTTACCACCATCGGGGGCTATTACTTATCCGCCGTACCGGCGCCCTTCCCCATGGCGGGCGTCGTCACCACCGCAAGTGAGGGCGAGACGCCGTTAGATACGACCTTGATCAATCGTGTGCGCAATCTTATAGCCATATTTGGCGCTTGTCGCGGGGGCGCGCTTGTTGGGCTTGCAACATCCCTCTTCTTTCTCTCACTGGATCTTACACCGGGATCAGCGGGATTGCCCCGGGCGCGGCCCGGAAACCCGACCTCCTCTGGACATCCTCTTCGTGGGCGGCTTGGCAATGCGCGTGGCGCTCTGGTTCTGGCGCCGGCACTCGCCGGCCGGAAGTCAGTCAGTGAATCCGATATGGATGGTTGCGCTCGGCGGTCTTTTCGTCGGATATTGTCGGCGCTCGGCAAAGGCTGCACAAGCGATCACGGCGTTTGCGGGCTTAGAAAGGCTCTCGTTGCGCTCGTTAGTAGCATTTGCTGTCTTCGTTACGTTAGGAATGATCGCGGTCTTTCTGTTCCATCACGTCTTCGCGGTGGCGTGATATGAGATTGATTAGTGCGTTGCGGGTCGGGTGGACCGCCGCATGGCTACAACGCTAGCTGGTCTCCGGGCCTGTCGCTCTTTTGACTCCGTCGCGTACGAGTGTGCCGGGCTTGGGAACGTGTTCACTTGCCGGGGTGCCCTTACAACCGAGCCACGTTCTCTACCAAATACGCCCGACTCACCAAGGCGCCCTTGGGCGAACGATTTTCGACGAGTTTCCTCCGGCGCGGCAGAACGAACGCCTCGACAAACCGGACGGACTTTTTTGGCCACCCCCGAAAGTCCACTTGCGGTGATTATGTTTTGCCTTTGGGAGAAATGCTCGTTCCCGAATAATCTGCGGTGGTCTGGCCGTTATCGTGCTGAAATCGGGAACGCTATCGTATTAAGTCCCACCTCCGAGATGGTCGAATACGTGCGCAACCTTTCGTGTGACGGATGCGGAAAGCTGCTTGCGAACGGAGGAAGCTACTCGCCGGTGTTCGATCTCGAGGGCCGCCCCATCGACATACGATCCGAGGAAGATCCCTTGGACGACGTAACCGCGGACTTCGAGATGATGTGTGACTGCGGCGTGAACCGAGAGTTCCATTCACCGGAGGATGCCCGGCGCACGACGCTGCCCGCATCGGACTATGTGAAGTCGCCGCCCGTCTATAGGCTCTTCTAGTGAGCTGTTGCGCGCCATGTGTTGCCTTTGATTATGGATGATGCCCACCTGTGGCTTTGGGTGACGAACAGATACTTGCTGCACCGAGCGTCACCAGCAGAGCGCGCTCGGTCCAGGGTAGCCAAGGGCGAATTTTGAGGGCAACGGCCTGTGCCTGGCGCCTATCGTCCGGTATTGGGCGAGGAATGGACGTCGCCGAAGACACGCTTGCCGATTGCCTTAAGCGAATAACGATACCGCGCTATATCCGCGCGTCGAGCCTTTGTGCCCGCACCGCAATTGACCCGGCGGCGCTACGCATCTTGGCGTTACGCGGTTCTTCTGGGTTTCTTTAGGCCATTTTTTAGCGGAGCAATCCATGATTTTTACACCCCGGCATCGCTAACGTAGAGTCGCCCACTTTCATCATAAACGACGCCGAACGGTTCGATGAATTTTGTTTTACTCGGAGATCCGTCAACGGTTCCCGTGACGCCTGAACCGCTGATAGTGCTGACTTCTACCGCTGGAGAAGCCGTTAGA
>JALYVW010000097.1 GCA_030853005.1 Vulcanimicrobiota bacterium | reverse complement strand
ATTTTGGACTTGCGCGAACCGAGTCGTTTAGCGAAACTGCGCTATAGCTCGCAGACTGGGGCGCGGCGATATACGGGCGCGCAGATTCCACAAGGGGACGATAATTTGAGGATGTGTTTTGCGAGTAGGCGCTGATTGAGATCGTGTGGCGTCCGCGGACCGGCAGCTGAGCGTTGACGGAAAACCCGCTTGATTTGTTTTCCGATTGCGTGCCCGTTGGGGAAGCGGCGCCGTTAATATAGCGATCCAAAAGGTCGTTTGTATTTGACGAAGCGATCCCGTAGACCGAGGCCTGAATGCTCGTGAGTCCCAAGAGCAAACCGTCCGTCAAGGAATACAATTTAAACGATCCACTGCGCGAATTCCCCGGGCCAAAACCGCAAGGGAGAGCGCCCGTATATTGCAAACACAATGAGTTCGCGTCGTTGCTGGAGTTAATGTATGTTCCCGTAAGCGTGTTGGAGTCGCCCAGCTGGTAACGCAACTTCAGCATCGTCCCCAACTGCGTCCCATCGCCATTGTGCGAATACGCTAGACCACTCGCATCGCCGTAGAACATCCCGTCTGCGAGGCTCGTAGTTTGACGGAACGTGTGTAATGCAGCAATACCAAGTTTGCCTATCGAGCCGGTCTCACCGAGCGAATAATTGTATTTTCCTGCCGTGCCGGCTGAGACAGAAAACGCGCTGTCCCAAGAAATTGTTGGATTTAGCGTCCCGAAATTCACGCCGCCACCCAAGCCACCCAATTGCGGTCCGAAACTCACGGATGCTCCGCTAAACAAATCCTGGCCTATCGAACGTAGGTCGCCCGCCGTACCGGGCGCATTGAGCGGGATACCGTCGAGTGTCAGCTGCGTTTGGCTCGGATCGTGCCCTTCCAGCGATACCGTTTGCGTCGCGTCGGTATCTGAGGTATTGACGGTGACGCCGGACAACTTGCCAAGCGCATCGGCCAGGGTGTTGGAGAGTTTGCGCTGCGTGCTATTTTGATCGAGGGACGTCGCGCTAACCGTGGAGGTCGAGCGCGCTTCAACCGATCCGATAACCTTTAGTTGCGTGGAGAGCGCGAGAGCAACGGTGACCGTTACCGATTTACCGTCCGTGATTTCAAACGTGGAGGACGTGACATTCTGAAACCCCCGCGACGAAACGCGGGCGCGATAAATACCGGCCGGGACGCTTGTAAATCGCACTTTGCCGTCCGCGCCCGTGAACTCGCTGGCGACGACAGGCCCGTCGAGCAAGACTCGTGCCAGGCTCACCGGCGCCTTGGTCGCGAGTTCCGTAACGACGATATAGATCTCACCCGTATCGGACTGCGCGAGAGCCGGAGCGGATGGTACGAGGAATAGTAGCGCAAGCAGGGCCGTCAGGATACGTTTGGTCATTCGGTTTGGTTGTATCGATTCAAGTTGAGAGTGTGCTGGGAGGATTCGTGCGGCGGATTAAAATTTGATGTTGACGGTCGTGCCGTGGCCGGGCGCACTATCGATGTCGATCGTACCACCGTTTCGGCTTACCGCTCGCTTTGCGATGGCAAGCCCAAGTCCCGTGCCGCCTATTTCGCCACGGACGTCGCCGCGATAGAAACGCTCGAAGGCGTGCAACCGTTCCGACTCCGTCATTCCCGGACCGTCATCCCGGACGGAGAGCACGGTCGGCCCCGTTTTATCGCGGTATGCTCGCAAATGGATGGGTGCGCCGGGCGCGTATTTGAGGGCGTTCTCGACGATGTTCCAGACGGCCTCACTAAGCTCGGTCTTGTCGGCGTAGATTTCTTGAACGCCGTCCACACTGTAATCGATCTGGCGGCCATCATCCAACCGCCGCGCGGCTTCGCACTGACTGCGAAGCAATTCGGCGACGTCGACCGTCTCCCGGTTCGGGGGCGCCTCCGCATCTAAGCGCGCGAGCCGCATGAGGCGGTCAATCAAGCCGCGCATGTGCTCTTTTTCGAGCGACATCGTTGCGAGAATGTCGCGCGCTACTTTTGGCTCTTCGAGCGCGCCTCGGCGTAACACATCGATGTATCCCGCGATGACCGTTAGCGGAGTTCGCAATTCGTGGCCGGCATCCGCGACGAAGCGCCGCATGCGTTCCTCGGTGTTGCGGCGCTCCTGCATGGCGACGGCAACGCTCGCGGCCGCGTCGTTGTATGCACCGGTCAACACGGCAATTTCATCGCCGCGTGCCGTAACGAACCGCCGTTGCGTATAGTCGCCGGCAGACAACGCCTGGAGCGAGCTCGTCACTTCGTTGAGCGGCGCCAGCGCCTGTCGCGCGAAAACGCGTCCGATAAACCATGAGAGCAAGATGGCAAGAACGGCGATGGTTATAATCACGCGCCAGTAGGGAACGAGATTGGTGAAAATGAGCCAGCCATCCGGGGAAAATGTGACGTATCCGCCGTTAATCGCGGTGATCGACCACGGCTCCGCGTGGCCCCGCCCATTGTCCACGTCGACTCGGAACAGGGTCGCGTTCTTCCGCTGCTGATTTTGCGCGCCTTCGGGATAAAGTAAACCCCCGACCGTTGCGTGCGATCGGATGGCCTGCAGAGGCGCTTGCGTCGGTCGTGAGGTTGAGCTGTGCTCCGTTATTTTCCCCGGGTATAGTGGCTCCAGCACGCCGCCGCCTTTACCAATGGAAACCGTAGGCGGATTGAGCTCGAGCTGGCCGTGGACGGCTCGGTCCAAACTGTGCGGATGGGAGCTGGGATCACCGCCTAAAAATTTCCCTTTTCTATCGAAGACCCCCACGCGCAGACCGATTCCGGCCAACTCCTCCGCGATTTTGGGGGCGGACTGTTTCAATGAAGATCCCTGGAGCTCGTATTGAGCGGCTAAGACACGGGCTTCTTCGTGCTTCGCGATCACGATATCGGTCGTGAATCCGGCCAATTCGTAAACCAGTGCGATGGACGAAGCCAGAATGACCAAAATGATGGTGACCGCGAGGAGCAACGCGTAGAGCGCGGCCAGCCGAGAAGCAAGCGATTGGCGAAGCACGCTACGTTAAACCGTAGCCGACGCCACGAACCGTTCGAAAGAACGACTGCTGATCGGGCCGATCGATTTTTGCGCGCAGATAAGAAATGTACGTTTCGACGATGTTTGGGCCGCCCTCAAAATCGTGGCCCCAGACAATTTCGAGCAGGTGATCCTTGCTAAATACCCGGCGCGGCTCGCGGATAAAGACGGCGAGGAGATCGAACTCTCGCTGCGTGAGTTCCAAGGGTTCGTGATCGCGCCAGGCTTCGCGCGTGCCGGGATTGATGCCAACGTCTCGCCATCGCAAGACTTTCTCTTCGATGATCTGAGGCCGGCGCAAGTTGGCCTGCAGCCGCGCAATCAGCTCTTCGAACACAAACGGTTTTACGAGGTAATCATCCGCGCCCTGATGCAATCCCGCGACCTTATCGGAGGTCTCGCCTTTTGCCGTCAGCATTAAGATTGGCGCTTGGGTTATTCCCCGTAGGAGTGGCAGCAGAGTGAATCCATCGATTTTCGGCATCATGACGTCGAGCACGATGATCTCCGGCTCCCACTCTTTCACAAGATGTAATGCAGCTTGCCCGTCGGAAGCCGTGCGCACGACAAATCCCTCGCGGGAAAGCCCGAGCTCCAACATTTCGCGTATATGACGGTCGTCGTCGACGATGGCGACCCGGGGACTGTGCATCGTGTGCATTTCTACGGTGCATCGTGACGCGATACCCTGTGCTGCCCCTTAGAGACTATGCAGCATTCGCCGTGTTCCAATGCGTGCAGCGCTGCTCCGCGATCAGTGCGGCGCGCTCGATGGCGGCCAGTGGATGGCTGACGATCTCCACGCCTTCACCATCCAGTTCCCGGCAGAGCCCCTCATCGGGGATCCAGTTGGCGAAAAGATGGACGGTCCGCGTACCGACGGCGCAGCCTAGCGCGCCCATCACCTGGGCCAGCGTACAGGTTCCGCGCGCCAAGAGATGTGCGGTCACTGTATCTTCGAACGCGGCCGCTGTCCAGCCGGACGCGACCAAGAGAAGCCGCCGTAACCGAGAGGCGCTCATGCCGTCGAAGTCCACGGCGATCGCGTCGGCAACGGACGCCAGCCCGGACGCGACTTGAGCGTGAAGCGCCGCCGCCGTGATCGAAGCGCCTTCGCCGGCCTTGAGTAGTGCGCCGGAGCCAATAATATATTCGCCCATGGGGGCATTCTGGGCCAGGTGAGTGCCAACTGTGTGGCCTTGTTGCCTTGTTGCCTTGTTCCCAGAAGGGCTTCTACGGATGCAGATGCTCTCCGAACCACGCCGACTCGATGCGCAAACGCTCCACCCGGTGCAACGGGGATCCGGTGCGCGACAAGTCGTGGTTCTCGCCGGGAAAGGCGACATATTCCACCGGGCGGCCAAGGATTTTTAGCGCCGTGTATTCTTGTAAGGTCTGGTCGATTGGCGTGCGCGTGTCCTCGTCGCCGTGAATCATCATCAGGGGCGTGTGCACGTTTTCAACGTAGGTGAGCGGCGACTGTGTATAGTTCATGCTCTTCGGATCCCAGGGGTTCCCAAACCCGTAGGTCGTGAAATCGCCGAAACCGTTTTGCCCGGCGAAGTCCGCTACCAGTTCCTCGCTCGTGAGATTGCTGACAACGCGTTCCGCGATCGCCGCCTTGTAACGCGTTGTGTGCGAGATCACCCAAAGCGTTGCGTATCCTCCGTAGCTGCCGCCGCTGACCGCAAGGCGATTGGGGTCCACCTGGGGTCGCGTAACTGCGGCATCCATGACCCTCTGCACGTCATCGAACATAGCATCGCCCCAGTTGCTGGTTAAGCCGGCTTCAAAACGCTGTCCATGTCCGACGCTACCGCGCGGATCGGAGAAGACGACGTTGTAGCCCTGCCCGGCCCAGTATTGCAGTTCGTGAAAAAATGTGCTGCCGAACTGTGTCTGCGGGCCACCGTGGATATCCAAAATCGTTGGCCGCTTCCCACGAGCCTTGGGCCCGACCGCCGGCATAAACCACGCTTGCACATCGAAGCCGGCATCGTCTTTCACGCTGAACTCTTGCGGAACGGAGAGATCGGCGTTCGCAAGGTATGCGTCGTTGAAACTCGTGAGACGCGTCTTTCTTCTAGTCGTTGTATCGAGCACGTACACTTCGCGCGGATGGGTAAAATCCGAGTACGTCAGCGCGACGCGTTGCCCACGCGCATCCATCGTACATCCCGCGGACTCGCCAGAACTCGTCAGGGGCGTTACGTGTCCGGTTTGCGGATCGAGTTTGACGATTGCGCTGTAACCAGGCCGGTTTTCGTCGAGGATTGCAAAGGCGTCGGCGGGCGCAAACCAAGCCCCGCAAAGGCCGCCCGGCTCGCCCATGTCCGCGAGAACCGCATCCCCAAAGTCGACCGTATTTTCCGGAACGACGACGCGCGGTTGCGCGCCAGCGGACGCGGACTGAACGAGCGCCGGTAGTTGTGCTGGATTCTTAAAGCCCGAGCGAAACGTCCACATCTGACCGGATCGGTCGAAATTGAGCAGGTTCGTTACGGGCTGTGAAGAGGGAAGTTTCTGCATGGCTCCGCCGGCTGCGGGAATGGTATAGACGTCGTTGGGACCGGAGTTCACACTCTCGCGCCGCAACGAATCGAAAGCGATGATTTTGTCGTCCGGAGACCAGTGGGGATTCCGTTCCGACCACTGATTTCCAGCGGTAAGCGCTCGAGCGTGCGTGCCGTTCGCATCCATCACCCGCAAATGCGCGTGCCGATCATAAACGTAGCCGACTCCGTTGTCTTCAAAGAACAGATGCTTCACAATGCGTACGTCGCTCTTTTTCGGTGTTTTTTTTGGTGGAAAACCGGCGGCGCGAAAATCCACGTACGCCAGATGCGGCGCATCGATCGAAACGGAACCGAACACGATGTGCTTGCCATCGTGCGAATACACGGGCCCACCTGCACCGGATTTCAAACGCGTGAGCTGTCGAGCCCGCCCCGTTGCCACGTCATAGGCAAAGATTTGCGCGCGTTCGCCTTTTTTTGTGGAGTGGCGCACGAGCGCGATCGTGCGGCTATCGGGGGACCAGACCGGATGTGAATCCAGACCCGTCTTCGCGATGCGGTGGAGCCGGCCACCCGCCGAACCGACCACATAGATG
>JALYVW010000096.1 GCA_030853005.1 Vulcanimicrobiota bacterium | reverse complement strand
GCCGAAGGGGTGGACGTGCCCCAAAGAAGTCGATGGGATTCCAATTGAAGGAACGTTTCGAGCGCACCAGGTTCCCCTCACCAGTGTTCGCGAGAATCCTGAACATCTGAAGATCCTCGAGACCTGGATGAAGAGCTATCACGCAGACAGTCTCTTCGACGCAAATGGGGAACTCATCGCGGAGTTAGCAGAACTCGCTCCCATCGGCGATCATCGCATGGGGGGTAATCCTCACGTGAACGGCGGACGGCTCCTTACCACGCTCGATCTTCCCGACTTCAGCGACTACGCGCTCGAAATTCCTGGCCCTGGCCAAGTCGTGGCCGAAGCGCCCCGAAAACTCGGCGATTTTTTTGCGGACGTCATTAGAAAGAACCCTCAAAACTTTCGCATTTTTTCTCCCGATGAGACAAACTCCAATCGGTTGAATTCCGTCTTCAACGCGACAAACCGGCGTTTCATGGCGCAAACCGTGTCGATCGACGATAAACTCAGTCAGGATGGACGCGTGCTCGAAGTACTGAGCGAACACTGTTGCGAAGGCTGGCTCGAGGGATATCTCCTGACCGGGCGCCACGGCATGTGGTCTTCTTACGAAGCGTTTGCCCAGATCGTGGACTCCATGCTGACCCAGCACGCGAAGTGGCTCGAGCAATGCCGCGATTTTGCGTGGCGCCGGCCAGTTGCATCCTTAAATGTGTTCCTAACGAGTCACGCCTGGCGTAACGACCATAATGGCTTCAGCCATCAGGCCCCGGGTTTCGTCGACAACGCGCTTGCGCGGCGAAAGGAAACGGTTCGCGTTTACTACCCGCCGGATGGTAACTGTTTGCTGAGCGTCTTCGATCATTGTCTACGCAGCCGGAACTATATCAACATCGTTACGTGCGGAAAGCAACCGCAATTGCAATGGCTTTCGATGGCTGAAGCGCGCGAGCATTGCTCGCGTGGCGCATCGATTTGGAAATTCGCGACAAACGACGACGGCGCCGAACCGGACGTGGTGCTTGCGTGCGCCGGCGACGTGCCGACGATCGAGATTTGCGCGACCTCGTGGCTCCTGCAGAAGCACGTCCCCGGTATCAAGGTCCGCGTTGTCAACGTAATCGATCTCACCGGGCTGATGAGGCCGGACGATCATCCGCACGGGATGGACAACATGTCGTTTGACGCCCTTTTTACGAACGCGGCGCCCGTGATCTTCGCGTTTCACAATAATCGCTGGCTGATTCACACCATGGTACATGGGCGTTCGAATGAAGCGCGGTTTCACGTACGTGGCTACATGGACCGCGGCTCGACGACGACGCCATTCGATATGGTCGTGCTCAACGAGATGAGCCGTTACCATCTCGGGATCGACGCTCTCAACCAAATCCCGCGCCTTCGCGCGAGTGCTTCGAAAGCAATCGACTTCTTCCGTAGCAAGCTTTACGAACACACGACCTACATTCGGGAACACCTCGAAGATATGCCGGAAATCCGAAATTGGCACTGGACGACCGATTTCAGCGACCCGATCGCGCCGCCGCCACTTGCCAAGGGCCACCCACGCGCGGCGCTCTTCAGTGACAGCTAGCACAATTAAGTCCCTCATCATCTTTGATCTCGACGGTACGCTCGCCGAAAGCAAAGCATCCATCGATCCGGAGATGGGAACACTCCTGCATTCGTTGCTAGTCGTGACGCGTGTCGCGATCATTTCGGGAGGAGATCTGCCGCAGTTTCAAGCGCAGATTCTCGCCCATCTCGCACAGGACGCCTCACTAAAAATGCTCTCGTTGCTGCCGACCTGCGGGACGCGGTTCTATTCGTACACGGATGATTGGCACAAGCTCTATTCAGAGGATCTGAGCGCAAGTCAGAAGCAGCAGATCGTCGGTGCACTTAAAAAGGCTGTCGCTGACTCCGGTTTCGAAGCGAAACAAACCTGGGGCGAGGTCATCGAAGATCGAGAGAGTCAAATCACGTATTCTGCGCTTGGCCAACAGGCGCCACTAGACGAAAAGAAGAGTTGGGACCCAGATTTTGCAAAACGCAAAGCAATCAAAGCCGCCCTCGATGTTGAGCTGCCGAATTTCTCCGTGCGGCTTGGCGGCTCGACATCGATCGACATCACCTTGCCCGGCATCGACAAGGCGTACGGCATCCGTAAACTGCGCGACATTCTTTGCATCTCTGAAAGCGATATGATTTACGTCGGCGATGCTCTTTTTCCGGGCGGTAACGACGCGCCGGCGCGGGAGACGGGCGCGGTTTGTATCCAAGTGAGGGACCCGAACGAAACCAAACGGGTCATCGAAGCCTTTGTGGCGATCCTTGCTCTTAGTTAAGTGCTTCACCCGTTATCTTAGCGCGGGCGTTCTGATTCTCGCGGCGTGCGCGCTCGGCGCGTGCAGTTCAAATGCATCCCACGCCTATAGCGGGACGGTGCAGGCGCCCAGCGCGGCGATCGGCAGCACGATCGGTGGAACGGTCACGCGCGTCCTCGTGAGCGATGGTGCGCGAGTTCGCTCCGGTGAGGTGATTGTTGAACTGGACGCGGCGCAAGAGAGCGCAACATACCGCAATGCCGTCGATCTCGCGCATGCTGCCGATTCAGCCCTCGCCGATCTTCAGTCCGGAAGTCGCGAACCGGATCTTTCGCGTGCGCGCGCACTTGCAGACCAACAACGTGCGGTATACGAACGCGCATCGCAATCGACGCCACGTCGTGTTGCGGTGCTCGAGGATCAGGCACGCCAAGCCGATGCGGCCGCCGCATCGGCGCGCTCGGCGGCAAATGAAGCCGCGAAGGACGACGCGCGGGAAAGCAGGCTGTTTGCAACAGGCGATGTCTCGGCCCAGGTCCGCGATACCGCACGATCGCGCGCTGCCCAAACCGCAGGGCAGTTGCAGGCTGCCTTGGCTCAGGATTCGGCCGCGCGTAGTCAACTTGCAAACGATGCAAGCGTCACCATTCCCGAAGATTCCGCTGCCGCGCTCGAAGGCTACCGTGCCGCTGATCAGTCGTATCGTGCGCTCGCAATCGGCGCGCGGCCCAACGCCGTTGCGCAACTTGCCGCCGCTGCCGCAGCCGCTGCGTCAACTGCGGCAAATGCTCGGGCGCGTCTCGATCAGATGGCCGTTCGCGCGCCGGCTGATGGCGTCGTCTCCGGCCTCGACATACGTGCGGGTGATCTGATCCGACCAGGCGCCGCAGTCGCCACGATCGATGAGGACGGTGAACCGTTTGTGCGCGTGTTTGTCCCGCAGTCTGATCTCGGTCATTGGCACGTTGGAGCGGCGGTGACCGTGCATCCGGATTCCAATCCGCAGGCAACCATTGCGGGCACGGTCGAGTCGATCGATTCGCAAGCGCAATTCACGCCGCAAAACGTGCAAACCGCCGAAGATCGCGCAAACCTTTCCTTTGGTCTCAAGGTGCGCATTCACGATCGCAGCCGTGCATTGCACGGCGGCACGACCGCTTCCGTCACGATCCCGTGAACGGCGCGGCCGCGGCGATCGATATCCATGGTCTCACCAGACGATACGGTACTAGCACAGTCGTCAACGACTTGACGTTGCGTGTCGCGCCGGGCGAAATTTTTGGGTTCCTCGGGCCCAACGGCAGCGGGAAGACCACGACCATCAAAATGCTGTGCGGACTCGTTGCACCGACGGCCGGTCAGGCGACGATTCGCGGCTTCGATGTGGTGCGGCAAGGCGAATCCGTGCGCCGCTCAATTGGGTACATGTCGCAGTCTTTCTCGCTGTACTTGGACCTCACGGTGTACGAGAATCTCGAATTCTACGGTTTGGCATACGAGTTGCCCAAGGCCAAGCGTGAAGAGCGTATCGAGCAAATGATCCAGTTTTCAGCGCTGAGCCCGTTTCGCAATCAACTTGCTGGCACGCTCTCGGGCGGCTGGAAGCAGCGTCTTGCGCTCGCGGGCGCGCTCTTGCACGAACCATCGGTGCTCTTTCTCGATGAGCCGACGGCGGGAATCGACCCGGTCGCGCGTCGTGATCTTTGGGATCTGCTCTTTAAACTCGGGGAGAGTGGCGTTGCCCTTTTTGTCACGACGCATTACATGGATGAAGCGGAGCGTTGCAGCCGGGTCGGATATATTTGGAACGGCGATTTGATTGCCGTCGGGACGCGGGACGAACTTCGGGCGTTGCCCGACGTTACGCCTCGCGGCACGGCGCGTTACCGAGCCGGTGGACGCGATGTTGTTGCGATGCTTGCGACCGCGCGCACGCTGCTGTACGTTGTGGATGCCACGATCTTTGGCGACGAACTGCACTTACTGGTGCGCGATTCAACAACTCAGGTGCAGATGGCAGCGGACCTCGGCGTCACGCCGGCAACCATCGCGGCGATCGAGCCGACGCTTGAGGACGTCTTTGTTGCGCTCACCCGGGCCCACGCGAAATGAATCGCAATCCACTTGACCTGCGCGGCTACCGGGCGGTTCTCTACAAGGAGATTCGCCACGTTCTACGCGACCGGCTGACGTTGATTATCTCCCTTGTGCTACCGCTCATTCAAATGACAATCTTCGGATACGCGATCAACACGAAGGTCGAACATATCCGAACCGCGGTCTTTAACGAAGATCGTGGCACAAGTTCGATTGCCTTCATCGACGCACTTCGCGCGTCTAAAGTCTTCGATGTGACCGTGTAAGCGAGCTCGCGGGCCGCGCTGGGCGATCTCATTGTTGCCGGAAATGTTCGGGCCGGATTTGATATTCCGCCAAACTTCACGGCCCACGTGCAAGCGAGGCATCCGATTGCCGTACAAGCACTTATCGATGGTTCGGACTCGATTATCGCGCAGCCGGCTTACTCGGCCGCGACGGCAATTGGCGCGACGTTTACGGGCGTGCTGCCAACGTTTGTCGATGTGCGCCCGCGCGTGCTGTTCAATCCGGGGTTGCGTAGCGCGAACTTCCTCGTACCAGGTCTCATCGGTGTCATCATGCAGCTGATCACCATGTTCCTCACGGCGCTCTCGATCGTCGGTGAGCGCGAGCGCGGGACGCTGGATCAATTGCTTGTGACACCCATCGGAGCACTGGGGCTCATGCTCGGCAAGATCACACCCTATGCCGTCATCGGGTTCCTTGATTTCTTGCTGGTCTTGGGCGGGATGCGATTCGTGTTTGACGTTCCAATCGCTGGCAACCTCGCGCTGCTGCTTACGCTTTCGCTCGGGTTCTTGCTCGCGGCCCTAGGTTTAGGATTGCTCGTTTCAAGCGTGGCGCAGACACAAGTGCAAGCAATGCTTGGTGTGTTTGCCTTAACGCTGCCATCGATCTTGCTCTCCGGATTTTTCTTCGAGACCTACCTCATGCCGCCGGTCATGCAATGGCTGAGCTACGGGATACCGCTCACCTATTTCTTGCAGATCATACGCGGCATCATCTTACGCGGTGCGGGGCTGCCCGAGCTGTGGCCCTCGGTCGTCTCGATGTTTGCGCTGGGGATCGCGTTGCTGGTGTTGGCCAGCGCCCGTTTTGCACGCCGCACCGGTTCTTGAGACCCCGCCTTGGCAAACGCTCTACACTGTTTAGGTTTAATCCGGCACCCCACAGGTTCGCCACCCTCGGGGTGAGCCCCAATACTCTGGCGAAAAGGTTACCCTCGCGAGGAGCGGGAGCGCAACGTCGGCGTTCGACGATAAATGGTTAAGGAGCCATCCATGATCGATTTAATCGAGGGATTTCCGGACGGCGTCGTGGCCGCAGTCGCAACGGGTCGAGTTTCCAAGAGAGACTATGACGACGTGTTGATACCGAAGATCGAAGAATCCCTTAGACATCACGACAAGCTGCGGCTCTACTACCAGCTCGGTCCGCAGTTCTTGGGTCTCGAACCGGCCGCGATATGGGCAGACTTCGCCGTTGGTGTCGAGCATTTGTTACGCTGGGAAAGGATTGCGGTCGTGACGGATGTCGACTGGATCCAAAACGCCGTGAATGCCTTTCGCTTCCTCATGCCACAAGTTCGCGTCTTTATGAATAGTGAGGCTTCGGATGCCCGCGCATGGATTGTGACTGGTTAAGATCGGATACTTTGAAACTGGGGGGTGCCGGATTAAACCTAAACAGTGTAGAGCGTTTGCGTAGGCGGGGTCTCAAGAACCGGTGCGG
>JALYVW010000095.1 GCA_030853005.1 Vulcanimicrobiota bacterium | reverse complement strand
GCTTTATCTTTCATGGCGATGTATTGTTCGCCCATGGTTCGCAGTTCATCGGGTTTGAAGAGTGTTTTGGCCATCGGGAACATTTTCTGCTCTTCTTCATCTGCGTGCGCTCCGGCAGCCGCTATAAGCGCCTTGAGTTTTGTTGCGAACTCGGGGCTAGTTGGTTCGATGCCTTCGAGTTCTTTAATGAGGCCACTCGCCTCCGTTTGTTCTTTTAAGAGCGCGAGAACTTCATCTCGCTGATCGCCTTGCGAGCGTTGCTCAAGCTGCGGATACAACACCGTTTCTTCGATCTTTTCATGAAGACTCAACGCGTCATCGATTTGATCGAAGAGGTCGCGCCGGCTCGTCGCTGCTCCGCTAAGTGATTCTGTTTGTTTGAAGAGCTCGCGCACCTTATCGTGATCGGCTTTGATCAATTCTAATAGGTCCAAATCGGTCCCCTTACATTAGTAAGAACTTGCGCGTAGGTTATACCCACGGAGGCACGTTTTACGCTGCAAGCAGGCCCTAGTTAACCTCAAACCGCCGCCACATCCTTGGTGTGGGAAGTCCGTGGCTAAACGCTTCGCGGGCGAGTTCCGGGCGTTCCCTTCATTTGACGCGAGGTAAAAAACGGGTGTTAACAGCACGGTAGGTCGACCAATTCGTGCTCGTCGAAAAACCTTTATGTCCCCCATTTTGCGGGGCTAAGCGCTGTGACGCGTGATTTGTGCTTGAGCCCGAGTTACTGCACTAAAGTACCTAAGAAGCAGAGTTGCGTTAAACGCTGAAACCTAGATGTACTCGCCCGTTGCGGGGCTGGTGGAACGCTCGGCCAGGCCGTCGGCGTCCCGGCGTTTGCGCCAGATCAAAGCCAACGATTCCCAGCAGGCCGTGCAAGGTACGGCTTATAATGCCATCCTCGACATTCGCGATGCTATCGCCATGAGTCAGTACGACGCACGGCATCCCCGGAGCACCCCAGCAAATGAATTACCTCGCCCGGTTTTGCGCACTCGTTCTCTTTGCAGCCGCAACAATAGCGGCTCCCGGGCTCGCCGCTCCGCCCGACCCCCTGACGCTCATGAACGCGCAGAACGCGCCGGGCATGGAAGTCGTGGTTGTCGATCACGGCAAGGTCGTTACCAACGCGGCGTATGGCGTTAAGAATGTGACGACGAAAGCGCCGGTCGACGTGCACACGCGGTTCGAAATCGGGTCGATCACTAAACAGTTCACGGCCGCGGCGATATTGCAGCTCAAGGAACGTGGAAAACTGTCACTGGATGACCGGCTCGGCAAATACGTCCCGCAGTATGCGCCCGGTAAGGACGTTACCATTCGGCAGCTGTTGTGGCAGATTAGCGGGATTCCGAATTACACTGACACGCCTGCGTTCGGAAGGGAAATGGCGCTTCGCCACGGGGCGATCGTGTTCTTACACCCGGGTAACTTCCGAGCAATTCTGGCGATCATTGCGCACACGCCACTCCATTTCGCTCCGGGGGCGAAATGGGAATACAGTAACTCCAATTATGTGCTCCTAGGCCGCATCGTTGAAATTACTTCAGGAATGTCGTGGGAAACCTACGTTGCCAAGAACATCTTCGCGCGCGCAGATATGCGCGAATCGTCGTTCATGATCGACGAGCCGCGCACTGCGGACGTTGCGACCGGCTACCGCCCTGCGCGCGGTGCCTTCGTCCCGGCGCAGACGGGCGACGGGTGGGCGGCAAGCGCCGGCGCTATCGTATCGACGGCATCCGACCTCGCAAAGTGGGATACCAGTCTTTTTGATGGCCGCATCGTTGCGCCGGCCGACGTTACCTTGATGACCAGCCCGGGACCGCTGCCCGCTCCGGCCGGCGACCTACGCTACGGGTTCGGCTGGATCATTGACACGTTCGACGGCCAACCCCGTGTATGGCACAATGGCGGCACCAACGGGTTCAACGCGAGCAACCACGTGTATCCCGGCTTGGCCCAGGACATCATCGTGTTGACCAATAGCGGAGTAGCGAAAGCTGCGTCGATTGCACAGGCTGTGTTCGATGGACTCCACCCCGATATCGTAGCCGCGCAAAGCGCCGCCTCGGCGGGAGAAGATCCCGCCATCACCGCCCGTGCGAAGGCGGCCTGGCAAGGGTTCATGACTGGCGTTTTCGATCGCTCGCAATTGTCGGCGGCTATGAACGCCGCGATGACGCCGGCGGTTCTAGCTTCGGCGAGGGCGCAGTTCACGACGTTGGGAGACGCGACGTCCTGGACGTATAAAGGCCGAACCTCGGATGCGAACGCGATATCAACATATCAGTACCGCGTCCTTTTTAGCACCGGTACTGCGTTGAATATCTTCATGTCGATTGATGCGATGGGCAAACTTTCCGCCTACTACGCTCGTCCCGTTTGAGGGAAAAACCCCATCGGAAGCCACCCACAGCCGCTCTGATCTTCGTTTTTGGACTCCTTGCGCGTCCGCTTCGATAGCCGACCACTGCCGACCATAAAGTGCGCAAAACTGAGTTCGGTGCTTCCTTGACGACCTTTTGGTCGGGAGTTTGGAGTTTCAAGGCCCGAACTTCGCTAATCTGCGTAATTTCGACGAATTCCGGTTGGTTGGACAGCCCACGGTCGAGCATTTAGCACGCTGATCCGCCGAGGCATGGCCATGATATTTGAGAATTTTGGTCGCCGGATTTCAAACCAGACCGCTATCGAAGTAGCAGATCTAGTGTGTCGCGCTCGCCAAATTCGAAAAATTTTTGCGATTGCCCCATTTTTCGGAAGAAAACAGCCGATAGAAACTGTGTACGGCGCAATTTTGCTCCGTCGATCTTAAGGCGGGCTTGGCAGTCCGAAAAAAACCGTGAACAAAAGGATCCCGAAAGATTCAGCCAAGACGACGCTCCACGCCCTCGCGGACGGCGCAAAGATCTACAATGCCTTCGCGATGACAATGAGCCAGGACGAATTCCTTGAGAGTAAGGCACTTGCGCGCGCGATTCGGGCGCTCTTACGAAAGGAATGCCCGCGAAACGAAATCCTTAAAATGATGATCAGCACCGGAATCCCGATTGCGAAAAGTCGTTTAAGCCGGACTATAACCCGCGTTGCAGGCGCGTACGAAAGTAGCCGGGCCGGCTCTACCGCCGAAGCGCAGCGACCAGCAGCGAAACCGCCGGCAGCCACCCTCGGCGTCCAGCTGTCGGCGGCGCACAACTCAGTCCATGCGATCGCGGAGGCCCCATCCCCGCCAACTTCGCCGCGCCCAGAGGCGCAATTTGCACCCATCGGAGGGCCGGCAGCCGCATCTTCCGCGGGATCGTCAGCGCCGTCCCAGCCGCACAACGCGCAGCGCGCGTCGTCTGCACCGCAGGCCGCGCCCGGAGTTCAGTTGCCGATTGGGCCTGTCGGTGCATCGGGTCCAATCCCCGCGAGGTCGACGTCCCAACCCCCGGTTTCTTCGCCGCGCGCAGAGGCGCAATCTGCGCCTATCGGAAGGCCCCAAGCGGCATCTCAGGCAGTTGCTCAAGAGGCGCCTCCGTCGCGCGGCACGCAGCCGACAGTGCATGCGCAGCAGGGCACGGCCTCGGTGATTCGACCGCCAACACCGCCGGTTGTTGCGCCGCATGCACCTTCAGCGCCGTCCGCGCCGCAAAACGTGCAATCTTCCCCGCGCGGTGATGCGCCATCCGCGCCCCTCACCGCGCAAGCCGCGTTTCCCGCGCGGTCGCCAGCGCCGTCTCAAGCGCATAGCGTGCAGCCTACGGCGCAAGCCCAGACTATAACGCCCAATGAACTCGCCGCATTGCGTTCGCATGTGGCAGTTCCACATTGGGACGTGGCCGATGACTAAATCGAAGTATCCCAACGGACGCATTTCTCGAGACGAGGCAGACGTGGCGTGTCAAGCGCTGCTCCGTGCTGCAGACAACGCCGGCTTGAAATCTGAGCGCACCCCCACCGCGGTATGGTGCCGCAACAAGTCCAAGTTACTGCAGCTGCTTCAGAGCGGAATGCCCGTGACAGAGATCATTGCGGGCGTTCGTCACAGGACGATCCGTCTTGATTGATGAGACTGCAACGCCTGAAGAAGGCCTGACTCCTGGAAGCCGTCGATCCAAGGGAACGAAGCCGACGTATGAGCGGCACACCTTCTCGTTGTGGCCAGCGGAAAAGGCCGCTTTGAGGCGCGCACGAGATGCAGCGGGATTCGCCAAAGACTCAGATTTTTTCCGAATGCGAATTCTTCATCCGAAGTATGAAATCGTCGACCGCATGGATCGCATTCTGCAAGCGATTGATAAAAAAGACGCAGTACGCGAGGATCTCGTTCGACTTTTTGAGGAAGCCCTAAAGGCCGCCGCCGCCGATGATCCCGCGTAAGCAGGAGGACATCCGACGCCCGCGAGACTTTCACGCAGCAATTGCCTATATCGCTCAGGGCGCAAAGGTCGTAAAGCTTTTCCATTCGTCTAACTTGGCGAGCATCGAAGCCGCCCCGTACCAGATGGCCGCCGTGGCGGCGTGCAATTTTGCCGCGCGCAGCGTGGGATACCATTTTTCGCTTACATTGCCAAGCGGTGTCCGAATTGCAAACGATGAGCTTTTGCTCATCGGTAAGCGCGCCGTACGAGCCCTAGGCTTTTCAGACTCGCATCAATGGGTTGCGGCGATCCACGATGATACGGATTGTCGCCATATCCACTTCGTGATAAATCGCATCGACCCAAAAACGAAATACGCTCATGCACTGCACTATGATTACCAAAAGCTTCAAAAGTTCCGTCGTAACCTAGCGGCGGAAAAAGGGTGGGAACGAGACGCGCGTTCCGCTGCCACAAAGACGCATTTTCCTTATGACTCTCGGGCATGTGATCAGGAATCGCGAACGCTGCAAACCAGCTTTCAGCGATATTTGGGTGACTACTGCGCGCCGCACCTCTTGCGGGTCATCAACAGCCCCCAGGCCTCGTGGCAATCCCTTCACCAGGCTCTTACTGAGATCGGAATTGCATACATTCCGCGCCCGCGAGGCGCAGCAATTAAGGATATTGCCGGTAGTGAAATCGCCGCCAAGCGCGGCCCTGGGAAGGCACTCGCGGCCAAAGCGTCTCACCTCGGCTTTGACTTCTGCTTGCCGCAGCTCATCGCGAAATTCGGCCCCTACGAAGCGCCTCTTGCTCACGACGAAATACTTCCGGACAGGACGTACGGATTTAATCTGGAGCGCGGGTTCTTGATCAGGCCGATCGCAAAACATCCGAAAATCGCGCCCCTTTTTAAGGAACACCAAGACCTTCTCGGGCTTTGGGAGGCAAACAGGATGGTCCCGGCCGCGAATCATCTTGAGACCGAAAAAGAAATTCGGCATCATACGGCGGCGTTTGCTGCCGTACGGATCGCCGCCCGAGAGGCATTGGAAGGCCCATCCCTCGTTCGGCGAAACGTCTTGAAAAAAATTGCGCATGAACTTTTGAAGATCGCCGAAAAACACATGCGCGCGCTAGTGGCCCAAGTGAAGAAGAAATTGCGAAAGAGGCGCAAGCCGCCGGCTTTTCGTAACTGGCTAAAAGCGCTGGCCAAAAATGGCGACCCAGGCGCCCTCGAGGCCTTGCGCATCCTGCATCTTCCAAGCCTGGAAAAATCTCCAGTTATTACTGCGGGAGAAAACGCCGCAACGAAACAAGGTTCCCACCCGGTCCAGTCGGTGGACGCGATTATCATAGCAGAACCCGTTGTGCAAGTTCCGCATTTTATCATCGAGATTTCATCGGGGTCCGGCGATGAACAGGACTTGCATATGAACGCGGAGACCACCGCACTCCTTAAGGCACGAGAGCGGGCGGGGCAGCGTTATCTTCTTAAACTTGCTGAAGAAGTACCCGATGAGTTGCAGCCCGAGGTTGCCCTGTATGCCGAGTATCTAGGGGGCAGCCCGTCTCCAGCGGATCAATGGGCCCAGCAAATTCTAAGCGAGTGCGAGCGTGAAGTAGAAATCCGCCAGAATCGTCGGCGCCGGATCGAACAGGCTGGACCTGCCGCGCGCGATCGGACTATCGCTGAAATTGATGCGAATGTTTTGAGTATCCAGGCGCGCCAAAAGCTCAGAAACAAGAGTATGCATGAGCGGAAGGCGTTGTTGGAAGCGCAATCTCAGGAACGGATACCATCTTTTGCGGAGTTTCTAGACGTCGGCATGGACGGAGCATTGGAC
>JALYVW010000094.1 GCA_030853005.1 Vulcanimicrobiota bacterium | reverse complement strand
AGGCCCAGGAGCCCAAATCAAGCCGTACTGGAATCAAGCGACGCTCGTAGAGGACGCGGTGAAGAATCTGCGCGACGCGATCCTCATCGGTGCGCTCTTATCCATATTCGTGATGTGGTTCTTCCTGGGTTCCATCAGAAGCACGCTGGTCGCGGCCAGCGTCATCCCGCTGACGATGGCCATCGCGTTCTTCTTTATGAAATTGTTTGGTCAGGGTCTGAATCTGATGACGCTCGGCGGTTTGGCCATTGGCGTCGGCCTAGTGATCGTCGACGCTATCTTCGTGGTCGAAAACATCTTTCGGCATTTGCAGAATGGCGAAGATCGAGTAACGGCCGTGCGGAAGGCGATGGCGGAAATCGCCGTGCCCATGATCGGCTCGACGATTACGACGATCGTGGTGTTTGCACCGATGGCCTTGCTTTCCGGCGTTACCGGAGCGTTCTTTATCGCGCTTTCCGTCACGCTCTCGATCGCTCTCGCGCTGTCGCTCTTCTTCGCGCTCTACATCACACCGTTGCTCAGCGCATACATTTTGCGACCTACGCCGTCCGGAACGAAGCCCAAGACTTTCATGGGTCAGCGTGTCATGACATGGCTGCTGGCGAAATATGAGCCGGCGCTGCTCTGGTTTCTCCATCATCGCAAGGCCGCATGCGCGATCTCGGCAGGAGTGCTGCTCGTCACGTTCGTTTTGGCGCGCACGCTTGGCACGGACTTCATGCCGGACATGGATGAAGGCGCCTTCGAGTTCAACTTCACGATGCCACCCGGAACGTCGCTCGAGGAAACTGACCGCGCGCTCAAACAAGTCGAAGGCGTCATCGCCTCCAACAACAACGTGCTTAGTTACGGCAGGCTCACGGGTCTGGACCCTTCGGGTTTCTTTCCCGCGCCGCAGAACGCCGGAAACATCCGCGCCACGTTGCTCGAGCGAGATAAACGTGCTGACAGCGTCGATACGGTCTTCGATGAGATCCGCACGCAAGTAGCGGCAAAAGTGCCCATTCTGAAGTTCACAATCACGCAGATCCTTCAAGACCTGCTAAACGATCTCTCGAACGCGCCATCGACGATCGAAATTAAGATTTTTGGCACCGACCAGGCCACGCTGATAAAATTGGCGAGCGCGATCGACGATAAGATGAAAAAAGTTCCCGGTGTTGTGGACGACTTCAACGGAGTCGTCTACTCGAACCCAAACACACTTGTGCGCTTGCGTCCGCTTTCCGGCAGCCGCGCGGGCTTCACCACCGAATCTTTCACGGCGGCGGTGCAGGGCGGTCTCAACGGCAACGTCGTGACGACGATTCCCATGCTGCCCGCGCAGATACCGGTGCGCGTGCGGTATGACGTCCCCTGGAATCAGCGGCTTGGGGATCTGCAGACCATGCCGATCGTCGCTCCGAACGGTAGCGCCTATAGCCTGGGTGCACTTGCGGACGTACAGTCCTTGGGTTTCACGACGGAACTGAACGAAGAAAACCTGCAGCAGGTCGTACGCGTTACGGGAAACGTCAGTGACCGCGACCTCGGAAGCACGATTGCGGACATCCAGAAGGCGCTTTCCAACGTGCAATTGCCACCGGGATATCGCATTACCTACGGTGGCCGATTCGCGTTGCAGCAGCAGTCGTTCAGGGAGTTCGGTATTGCGATCGGCATCGCGATCCTACTCGTGTTTATCACGATGGTCTTCGAGTTCCGAAACTACCGCATTCCCCTCGTCATTATTTCCAGCGTACCCCTCTCGCTGTTTGGAGTCGTCATCGCACTCAAGGTGACGCATATCCCGCTCAACGTGTCTTCCTTCATGGGGCTCATCCTACTCGTTGGCGGGGTCGTCAAGAACGGCATCCTGCTCTTCGATGAAGTGGACAAACTGCGGCGCGAGGGCAAGAGCATCGAAGAGACGATGCTCGAGGCGGGACGCATGCGTATGCGGCCCATCATCATGACCACGTTGACATCGCTTCTGGGCGTTGTGCCGCTCGCGGTCGGCCTTGGGGCTGGCAGCGAAATGCAGAAACCCCTGGCAGTCGCAACAATCGGCGGACTCGTCTTCTCGACATTCTTTACCCTACTGATCATGCCGGCGTTCTATGCATCCATTCGCGGCTCTTCGAGACTTGATTTGGAAGAGCATCACGTTCCATCATCACTACCCATGCCGCCCTTTCCGGAGCCTGTACGTTGAGTCGTTTACTGCTAAGTGGTCTGTTCGCGTCCATCCTGCTCGCCGCTCGCCCGGTGTACGCGCAAGAACCGCCTACTCTCACGCTTTCGCAGGCAATCGTGGAGGCAGATGCGCGAAACTCGGAAATCCTTGCTGCGACGCAGGCCATCGAAATCGACCGGGCGCGACTGCAACAGATCGCACCGCAGCCGCTTGTAGTCGGCGCGGGCCCGACCTTAGGTGTCGATGTGCCCGGGGGTCTCGGCACGTTGCAGACCTTGAACGCTGGCGCTTCGCAACAACTCTCGCCCGCTGGTTCCCTTGCGGCCGGCAGGCGGGTGGCCACGGCAGGCATCGCAATCGCGACGTCGCAACTGCAATTTACGAAGCGCGACGTGGAGCGCCGCGTTATCAACGCGTACTATGCATTGGCGAGCGCCCAAGCGCAGGGACGTGCAGCCCTGCAAAACGTCGTAACGACTCAGGATTTACTCCACAGCGCCAAATTGAGAAAGCGCGCCGGAGCGGTCGGTCAATTCGAAGTCCTGCGCGCCAATGTTGAACTGCGGCGTGCACAGACGGAATCGCTACGCGCGCAGGCGGCGGGGCGCACTGCGGCAATCATCTTGAACACCCTGATTGGGCGCTTTGGCAGCACAAATGCCGAACGCGTGCAATTAAAAACCGTGCCTCTCTCGGATCAAAACGAGCAATCACTGTTCACCCGTGCGGTCGCGATCGATCCCACGGTCGCGCAGTTGCACGCAAGCCTCGAACAGGCAGATGCCCGCGTGCGCCTCGCACAATCGCAGCGAGCGCCCTCGTTTTCGGCGAACGCGGGTTTTCAGGTTCAGCGCGCTCCCATCAACGGGATGACCTCGCGTGGACCGACGGCTGGGATTTCGATGAATGTACCTCTCCTGGACTATGGAACGATAAAGGGGGCGGTGCGTGAGGCGCAAGCGAGCGGGGCATATGCGCAGGCACAACTCAACAGTCGAAACGTGCAAATCCGTTCGGAGGTATCGCAGGCGGTCGCGGATGTTCAATCTTCTCGAGCGCGCCAGTCCTTTGCTACGGCTTCGCTGCAGCAGGCGGAGCAAAGTCTGAAAATCGCGCAATTTGGTTACCGCCAAGGTGCGCTCGGCACGCTCGACGTCCTAGCAGCCCGAAACGCACTTTCGAATGCCCGGGCCGATTATGACCAGGCCTCCGCCGATCTCGCCGCCGCAGTTGCGCGCTTGCAACTGCTTGTTGGAGTTCCAATCAATCAATGAAACGTCTCACCACTCTGGCCATTGCCGTCTCGCTTGCCCTTTTATCGGGGTGCGCGAGGCACACCATGGTCGATAAGGCGGAACCCACGCTCTCGCCAAATACGGTGCAGCGACCCAGCGTGAATGTACAGTTCGCTACCCTTGTTCGCGAGCCGATTTCCGGAACCATCAGCGCTTCCGGCACGGTGGTCTCCGACGGCGGGGCTCAGGCAAACCTGTCCTTCCCCACCGACGGCCAAATCGCAAACATCTACGTTAACGTTGGAGATACCGTTAGCGCGGGACAGGTCCTGGCATCGCTAGACAGTCGCACCGCGCAAAGCGCAATAGAGCAATCCCAGGCCGACGTCGCCGCTGCATCGGCGGCGCTCGCACGAGCCGCGGCCGGCGCGCGTCCACAAGAGGTGCAATCGAACAGCGCTCTTGTTGGGGGCGCTCAAGCGAAAGCGGATTCAGCGCGCGCGGAATTACGGCGCCAAGAGTCGCTCGCTGCTGCCGGCATTGCCTCGCGCAGGGATCTCGAACAAGCTCGCGCGTCATACGGAGACGCCCTTGCCGAGTTACGCTCCAAACAAGCCGAAGGTTCGCTCTTGCTTGCCGGTCCGCGACCGCAAGACGTCAACCTTGCGCGTGCACAGTTGCAACAAGCGCAGGCCGGGCTCGCTGCCGCACGCACCAAGGCATCTTTACTGATCATCGTCGCGCCTTTCAGCGGCACGATAACCGCACGATTGAAGAATCCGGGTGAAAGCGTCGATCCCACCGCGCAAGTGCTCACGATGGTCAATCCACAAAAGTCACTCGTGGAAGTGCAGTTGAGCGAAGATCAAGTGACAGCGGTCCATGTTGGCGATCCCGCGACTCTCACGCTAAACGGCACGCAACGCGCGATTCCGGCACGGGTGGAAGTCGTGAACTCAGCCTACGGCAACGACACACGCACGCTGTCCGCTCGCATCCGCCCATTGGGAACGGCACTCACCCCCGGCGCTTCGGCTACCGCGACCATCACCGTGAGCACGTTGCGCAGCACATTCGTCGTTCCTGAGTCCGCGGTTGTAAAGGATCCCGACACCGGAGCGCCGCTCGTGTTCGTGCCGACCGGGAATGGGAGATACCGCAAAATTCAAGTCCAAATCGCGTTGCAATCCGGAAAGCGCGTGGCTATTACGGGAAACGGTCTACGCGAAGGCGACCGCGTGGTGACGCAAGGGGCATATGAATTGCTCCCATTCGCGAGCGGAAGCGACAGCGGTTAAGGAATGCGCTGCCGGGAGGCATAATGTGGATGCGTACCGTTCTCTCCATACATGCGGCCTTCGCGCCCGCGTTCATTTGCGCCGGGCAGCCCATAAGCGGCGAGGCCACACCCTTGGAGATAAAAGCCAAGCCCGCCCCGCAGCCCGGGGATAGGAGACAGAGCGCTTGAAAACGAGGCCCTTTCTGTGCCGGGCTGCGTGCCTGCGTCGCAAAACGAGGCCCTTTCTGCGGAGGCGGCCAGGTCTCAGCGACCGGGCGTAATCGAGCACTAAGGCAGGACCAAGCCGCTCGCGATCGCACGAGGAGCTTCACCTGATCCCGAAGGAGCCTTCAATGAAATATCTTCTCAGTCTCGCCGCTGCTAGCAGCAGTGCTGCGGCATCGCCCATTGCGGGCAATCCGTTCAGCGGCTCGGCGCGGTACCGCCGCAGTTCGACGGACGTATACGCCTGTGCAGCGGCATCGCAGAGCCGCTCCAGCGTGTCGATTTCATCGGGATCCAGTTCTGTGCCCGTCGCGATGGATGCCGTACACAGCAAACGCTACGAGCCTATCGCCTTGGAAGAGCGGGATTGCGACGGCGGGCGCGCCGCCCTCGGCCTGAAATTCTGCTGCAATGTGCGCGCGCAGGTCAGCGACGTGCAGCTTTGCACGCTCGGTAGCGAGAAACCGCACAAGTTCGTGTTCGCGATTGAACTCGCGTGCTTCGCCGTCATGGATGCCCGCCGCCGCCGTCATCACGAAGCTTTTGCCGGCTACCCGGTACAGCGCCGCCATGGTGAGATCGGCCTTGTCATTCGACGCGTCAACGACGGCGCGGTCGACGGTTTCCTCACGCTCCGCCCGTTGTAACGTGCGGCCGAGCCGCGCCAAATACTCTTGGGTTTCGTGTTTGTCGCTGAAGAGCAAAAAGTCCACCGCATACTCGAGGCGAGCGTAGGCACGGTGCAGTACGAATCCGAGCCCGATCGTTACGACGGCGTCGATCGCCATCGCCGTCCGCGCCTGAGCGAGATACACGCTCGTCGCCCAGTCCACGACACCGATAATGCCGACTACGATTGTGGTGATGGCTGCGTACACGACGGTGCGGCTGATGATGAAGCGCGCGTCGATAATATGGCGCTTGAGGATGGCATACATCAGTGCCAGCGGCGTCACGACGGTCCGTTCAGTCCCTCCGGCTTGGAACTTAGTGACTATTCGCTATGTCAAACGCAGAAGCTTGGCTCGATCAACCTCGACGATTCGACCACCTTCTCGTCGAATTGCGCCTTCAGCGTCGAACTTAGGGAGCAATCGTTGAACAATTTCCTTGACCGTGCCGGCCAATCGCGCGATTTCGGGTTGCGTCATCGTCGGCAACGGTGGTAGCGCGGGTGTAAGACCATCCGAAGGGGACGCGTACGATAGCAACACGGCCGCGATGCGCGCCGCCGCGGGCTGCGCAAGCAAAAGGGCGAACCGATCCAAAATTGCGCGTGTATGCTG
>JALYVW010000033.1 GCA_030853005.1 Vulcanimicrobiota bacterium | reverse complement strand
AGCTCGGGTTTTGCACCCGCGCTCCGAGCGCCGCTTCCAGATTTGCGGCATCGCTGTCGGTTGTCGCGATAAATCCGCGCGCCGAGCGCAAGTCGCAGAATGCGAGCGTTTCATCGGTCGTCGCATCCCCCGATAGCAAGTCGATACGCCGGTCTCGGGCCAGTTCTACGAGCAGCGAGTTTGGCCGGCGTTCGACCACGACGACCTGCTGGCGCAGCTGCAAAAGGAAATCGACGACGCGGCTGCCGACGTTGCCCGCGCCGCATACGACGACGTGGCCGTCGCGGTGAATGCGGCGTAAGCCCTGCAGCGAAATTGCCCGCGACCGATCGAGCGCCGAAACGATCGTCGCGATAAAAACGCCGGATACACTCACACCGAGCATGACCAGCACGATCGTTGCGACAAGCGCCGCATTCCCCGCGTGACGCTGGAGCGGCGTGATGTCGCCAAATCCTACGGTAGCCATGGTCTGGGTGGTGAAATACATCGCCGTGAGATAGTTTACGCGTAGCGCCTGTGCGAAATGCCAAGCTGCAACGAAATACGCGCCGGCGGCCGCGGCGAATAAACGTAGCAACACCGGCTCGATCCGCCCGAGGCTAAGCTGCAGATCGGCCAGATTCGCACGAAACCGGCGAATCGTCAGGGACCGGCGCTGGCCGCTGCCGGCGTGGACGCCACTGAGCTGTATGGACTTTCCGCAGGCCACAATGCGATCGCTTTCCCGCAAACGACGCTCCGGTTTCGGGATCTCGCCGCTGGCAAGCGCAACGATCCGCGAATGCAACCGGCGCTCGGCCTGTGCGACCGTCAACCCAATGACGGAAAAATCTCGCGCCGAACGCGCCGAGAAATGCAACAAGGGGCCATCTATATCCGGAAACTGTAGCGCATAGATGCAAGCGGGGTCGATCGCGGAAGCGGCATAAGTGGCGGCTGCATGCGCCGCGGGAGAAATCGCCGTGCAATTGGGCAGATTTTGTTCGATTTTGCGCCCCAAACCGCGATTGAATTGGCGCAGGATCAGGCGAATGGCCGGGTTGACGTCGCGTGCCTTAAGCGCTACTTGCAGATTCTCGCGGTCGTCAGGCCCGACGAGCATCAACAACGAGGCGTCCCCGATACCCGCTTGCTCGAGTGCGCGGTATTCGTAGGAGTCGACGCGCGCGAATCGCGCTCCGGCGAGACGAACGCGTCCTTCATGCGCGGGATCGCGGGACAGAAAGACGACCTCGTGGCCTTGCATCGCGCACAGCTCCTCGCACGCGCGAAGGGCCAGGTCGTCGCCGCCCGCGACGATAATGAGCGGTAGCGAACGCATGGACGCCGCTTCGCCGCACCCGCTCGCACGTCAGCTCATCGACCGCCTTTCCGGACGGCCCGGCTGCCGCATCTTGGAGCTAGGGACCGGGAGCGGGCGAAACGCAGCGGCGTTGCTCGCTGCGGGATTCCGCGTCCACTCCATCGATGACGACCGCGAGCGCACCGCTGCGGCGAAGGCTCGCTGTGCGGTTCTCGGCGGCACCTTCGCAACGTCGTCCTACGCGCACATCTCGGGACGGATCGCAAAATGTAGCGCGGCCCTCAGCACGCACGCTTTGCTCCATGGAACGCCCTCAAAAGCGGCGCATACTCTCGCGGCGGTACGTCGTGTCCTCGAGCCATCCGCGCCCTTTTTCGGCACCTTCGGATCGACGCGAGATGCCCGCTTCGGAGCGGGGACGAACGTGGAACCGTTTGTCTTCGCACCCGAACGCGGGGAAGAATCCGGTGTCGCGCACGCCTACTACGATCGAGATCGGCTGGACGCGCTGCTTTCGCCGACGTTCGTCATCGAGCAGTTGGAGGAAATTGCGGTCGATGAAATCGTTGGGACGTGGGCGCACGCATCCGCGCGAGGCGCCGTTCACTGGTTCGCGCACCTTCGCGCGCGGCCAGAAGGTCGTTAGTAGCGCGCGAGGGCTGGATCGATGCGCTCGGCATAGGCATCGATGCCTCCATCGACGTTGTACACGGTTTCAAATCCAGCGTCGCTCAAATACTTAGCGACGCGCGAACTTCTGCCGCCACCGTGGCACATCACGGCGATCGCCGCCGTTTTATCCAATTCGGCCGCGCGCTGCGGAATATCCGCCGCGCGGATGTATGTCGCGCCGGGCAAATTCACGGTTCGCACTTCATCCTCGTCGCGCACGTCGAGTAGAACGAAGTCGCGACCTTCGTCGCGCCAGGCTTTGAGTTGCTCCACAGATAGATCGTTCATCGTTGTCCTTTTGGCTCGGCAATAAGATCGTGCATGGGGCTCGATGCGCTTGCAAACAACCGCTTGGGCATGCGGCCGGATTCAAAAGCCAACCGTCCCGCTTGCGTTGCCAACCGCATCGCGTTGGCCATTCCGACGGGATCCGGCGACAGCGCGATTCCCGTATTCATCAGCAAGCCGTCGACGCCGATTTCCATGGCAATGGCTGCGTCGCTCGCCGTGCCGACGCCCGCGTCCACGATAACCGGCACGCCGGCGCGCTCTTTAATGATGCGGATGGAATAGGGGTTGCACACACCGAGACCGCTGCCGATCGGCGCAGCGAGCGGCATGACCGCGGCGCAGCCGAGATCTTCTAGACGGCGGCAAGCTACGGGATCGTCGCTGATATACGGCAGCACGGTGAATCCATCTCGCACGAGCTCCTCCGCAGCCACCAACGTTTCGCGGACGTCGGGATAAAGCGTCTGGGGATCGCCGATGACTTCGAGTTTTATCAAATCGGTTCCGAGCAATTCTCGCGCGAGTTTTGCCGTAAGCACCGCTTCTTTTGCACTGTAACATCCGGCGGTGTTCGGCAACAGTGTGTAGCGTGCCGGATCGATATAGTCGAGGAGCGTTTTCCCGGAGGCATCGTCGAGATTGATCCGGCGAATCGCAACGGTAACCATCTCGGCGCCGCTAGCCGCGTGGGCCGCTTGCATCACCTCTAGCGACGGATACTTTCCGGTTCCCACGATCAGACGTGACGTGAATTCGTGGGTGCCGAGGCGCAGCTTGTCCTCCATGGCCGTTCTCCTCTAGCCGCCCGCGACGGCCCGGATGATTTCGATGCGGTCGCCGCCCGCGACCGGTTCGGTCGCAAAGGCCGACCGCGGAACGACGGTCTCGTTTTTTGCAATGGCTACGCCTGCGGCCGGAACGTTCAGCCGTTCGAGAAGCGCGGCGAGCGTAAGTCCGGTGGGGATGTGTGAGATCTCGCCATTGATGTGAACCGTAGCGGTGGTCATCGTGGTGAGGGTACACTTCGCCACCGGCGTCGCGCATCCGTGCCGAAACGCGAAAGGTGAAACGGCGAAAGCATCGGCAGCTCGCGTCCCTCAATTGCGTCGGCGAGCAACCTCGCGGTCGCGGGAGCGAGGAGGACGCCGTTGCGATAGTGTCCGGTTGCGAGAAAGTAACCGCCCGTCGGCGTGGGCCCCAAGATGGGCAGCTCGTCGGCGGTAGCCGGTCGCAAGCCCGCCCACGTTTCCGCAACGGTAAAGTCGCGCAGCGACGGCATAAAGTCGAGCGTCGCGTCGAGCAACGTACGCATGCCGCGTGCGGTCACGCGGGTGTCGAAAGCGCCGGCCTCCGCCGTCGCGCCGACGAGCAGCCGTCCGTCCGGCCGCGGCACGAGATACGTTTCCGGCAGCCAAATCGGATGGCGGACGAAATCGACCGGTGCTGCAAGTGCCAACATTTGACCCTTCACCGGATGGACCGGCGCCTCGCTTTCCGCCGGCACGCCCTCCACAGCTCCCGCCCACGCGCCTGCGGCGTTCACCACGCACGAGGCGGGAGCGAACCCGCCGCCATAGCGCAAGCCGAGAACGCGCCGTGCATCGCTTTCCAGTCGCAATTCGCGCACGCGCCGTTCGATGCGCACGCCGCGCGACTCGCATGCGGCCACCAAGGCCCTGCCGAGGCGGCGGTTATCGACCTGCCCTTCGCCTGCAACCAGCAGGGCGGCGCGAACGTTCTGGCCGAGACCTGGTTCGCAAAGCAGCGCTTCGTGTCGATCGAGCAACTCGCAACGCCGGTCGCGTTTTGCCAACGCGACGGCGCGGCCGGCAAGGATCTCTTCCTGCGCGCCCGTATACGCCGCGCGGACGATACCACGCAACTCCAACCCCGGATCGAGCCCGCTCGCTGCCCGCAGCTGCTCGACGTACTCCGGATAGAGTGAGAGCGACCACTCGCAAAGCGACTGCATCTGCTCGTCGGCCAGCGCCTCCGTTATCGGCGCCAGCATGCCAGCGGCAGCCCAGGACGCGGCCATGGCCGGTTCGCCCGTATCGAAGACGCGCACGTGTGCGCCACGCCCGGCGAGCTCGAAAGCGATGGAAAGTCCGATGATTCCGGCTCCGACGATCGCGACGTCTCCGCCGTCACGCTGCATGAAAGAGAAGCGCCTACATCCCCGTGTACACGGGACCCTCGCCGCCCTGCGGTGGGACCCACGTGATGATTTGATAGGGGTCGGCGATATCGCACGTTTTGCAGTGCACGCAGTTTGTGAAATTCACTTGCAGTTTTCCCACGACACCGTCATCCGTGCGTTCGAACATCGGTTCGTACACGGCGGCTGGACAAAAATACGCGCACGGGTTTCCGTATTCGACCGTGCAGCGATCGCGGCAGATGTTCGTGTCGGCGATCAGGAGATGCGAGGGCTGGTCTTCTTCGTGGATCGTTCCGCTCTTATAGACGTCGGTGAGTTTGTCGAAGGTGAGAACGTTATCGATTTTGGCTCGCGGCCCGGGTGCGGGCCGGTAGCCACGCTTCTCCATGGCCTCGTACCCTTCGTGGTTGCGCAGATGATCTTCAACGCCAAATCCGCGGCCGCCGGTGACCATGCCGAGCCCCACGTTAAGCATGCCCGCATAGAGTCCATTCTTAAAGCCTTGATGGAAATTCCGAGCCGCATGCATCTCGGTATAAGCCCACGACGTCTTAAAGGCGGCTTCGTACGCCTGCAACTGCGTTGCGTCGAAACGATCCGCGACCAGCGCGTCCCAAATCGCTTGCGCGGCAAGTATCCCAGACTTCATCGCCAGGTGCACGCCCTTCAAACGCATGCCGTTGAGGAATCCAGCCGAATCGCCGACCAAGAGCAGACCATCGGCGTAAGGGCGAGGCATCGAAAAGAGGCCGCCTTCCGGAATCGCTTTCGCTCCGTAGCGGATCATCGTCGCGCCCTCGAGCATTGCGCGAACCGAGGGATGTTCTTTTAACCGCTGCAGCTCGTTGTGCGAATCGGTGGTTGGATCTTTCGCGTCGATACCGGTCACCTGGCCGATATCCAGAATGTCGTCGGCCATCGCGTAGATGAATCCGCCGCCGAACGTTTGCGGCGAGAGCGGGTATCCAAGTGTGTGAATCACGGCGCCCGGCTGCATGCGCCCCGCCGGAAGTTTCCACAACTCTTTGACCCCGGCGGCATATACTTGCGGATCGCGTCCTTCACTGAGCCCCAACCGCGCTCCGGCCTGCTTGGCAAGCGTGCCGCGCGGCCCCTCACCAAGGACCACGATCTTCGCGAAAATATCCGCGCCCGGCTCGTAATTCGACTTCGGGTTGCCGTGTTTGTCTACGCCCTTGTCGCCAATGCGGACTCCAATGACGCGATCGTTTTCCCACAGCAACTCTTGGCCCGGGAATTCTCCGAATACTTGCGCGCCCAACCGCTCCGCGCGTTCGCCCATCCATTTCACGACGCGTTGTAACGAAGCGACGTATTTTCCATGGTTGTTCAGCATCGGCGGCGTTATCGGCGCTTTGATCTTCCCGCGTTCGGTCAGATACCAGAGCTGGTCCGAGGTCACTTCGGAATCGACCGGTGGCGAGTCGTTACGCCAGTCCGGAAGCAACTCATCGAGCGCGCGCGGGTCCAAAACCAGTCCCGAAATACCGTGAGCGCCAATTTCGCCGCTCTTGTCGATAACCAGCACTTCGAGTTCGCGACCGTTCTCTTTCGCACGCTGCATGAGCGCGATCGCGCCCGCGAGGCTTGCGGGCCCCGCTCCTACGAAAAGGACGTCGACTTCCAGGGTATCGCGTTGCGCCGCCATGGAATTACCTTTCGGGAATCAATCCGGAAATCGCTGCAAGAACGGCTGTACGGTGCATGTGTACGCGCACTTCCCACGCTTCCCGTAAGGGTGTTTCAAAGGTCAGCACCGAGGCGGCCGCGTGGCGGCGCATGCTGAGACTGTACGAAAACGAACCGAGCGCCTCGACTTCGCGCTCGGCATCGGGAAACACGCAGCCGCGTTCGAATCGCACGTGTTCGCGCGCGATTGGCATACCGAGGTCGAACTCGGCATCGACCTCAGCAACGGACAACCCGCGCCCGTCGAGCGCAGCGACCACCCTGCGACCGAAGTCGGTTCCGTTGTACTCAAAACAATAAAATCCGGCGGCCGTGCAGTCTTCGTGAAGGTCGATTGAAAGGGCGAATTTCCGATCGCGATTCGCGGTGAGAATTGCGCGCGATTCCGGCGACTGGCCGCCTCGCCCGAAGGTCCGGTTCACGTCGACGCCTTCGGCGTTTTCCCGCGAGTGCGCGCGCATGCCGCTCGGATTCGTGCACGGCCACAGCCGGTATGAAAAGCGCGAGTCCAACAAGCCGTCTTCGACGAGCGAAAGCAACGCCCACGGCCCGGCGGGCTCGTCTCCGTGAATGCCCGCCGCGATGGCCACGCTCGCAAGCGCTCGATTCCCACAGTCCGCGACGAGCAAGGTGCGCGGCGCGCCGACGCATGCCACTTCGCGCACCGTCAGCGTGTCGCGCCCTCGCAGGGCTTTCCAACGCGCTACGAGGCGATCGTAGGGATCTGCCGAGTCGTTAATCGTGCGCCCAATCGAGCATGGGCCTCCACTGCGGTTTGGGGAAGCGTTGTTTGTCTTTAATCGCTTCAACGTACTTGCGTTTGCCGCTTCGGTTGCCTTTGCCTAAGAACAGGCCCCCAACCAGGCGGTCTTCCCAAAAATACAGCGCCCGGTACCAGCCCTTGTCCGCATCCACTTTGAAGACCGTCTCGAGATCGGGCCGATATTCGGGAGACAGTCCGAACTGCGTGATCGTTTGGCCCTTGAAGAGTAGGCTGGAGTATTCCGGCACGTCGTGATATTTTTCGTCTCCGCCCATCATGTTTTGCGCCGCCACTTTTCCATGCGCGCCGGCGTTGTTCCAGGTGCCCATGCGGTAGCGCATTTCGAGAATCGGGTCGTAAAAGTCGGCGACGTCGCCGGCAGCGAAGATGCCTTTCACGTTGGTTTCGAGGTGGTCGTCGCACACGATGCCGTTGCGCCCCGTAGCTACCCCGCTGCCCTCGAGCAATTCAACGTTCATCGTTAAACCAAATCCGACGCCGTAGCACTGCGCTGCGATTTCGGTCCCGTCCTTAAGCCGGACTTTCGTCACCGCCCCGTTTTCTCTAACGAATTCGCTGACCTCGGCGTTGTAGTGCAAATGCACGCCGTCATGACGAGCCGCGCGGTCGATAAGCTCTCCCGCGACGTCGTCTAAAACGCGGTGCAATACGTGAGGTCCGCGTAGCACCCAGTGCGTTTCCACCTTGCGCGAAACGAACGCTTCGGCCAGCTCGTAAGCGATAAACGATCCGCCGATCGCGACGGCGACCTGGGCCGTTTCCAGGGCCTGCGAAATAGCGAGCGTGTCGTCCATGTACTGAAAGTTATGGACGTTCGGGCCGTCCGCGCCCGCAGCTGGGTGCGATTTGGGCCGGCCTCCGGTCGCGATCAATAACGCGTCGTACGGATACGAGACGTCGCCGGCAACCACCGTGCGACCTTCGGCGTCGATGCGCTCGACGCGCGTGCGCAAATGCAGATCGATCGCGTGTTTCTCGTGCCAGGCCTGATCGCGCATAACGACTTTTGCAGCAGTCACCTGATTGCGTAACAGCGGTGGCAACGCGATGCGGTTGTACAGTGGATAGGCTTCATCGGTGAATAGCGAAATCGTGCACGCAGGGTCGTGCTTGCGTAACTGTTCCGCCGCGGTGGTTCCGGCAAAGCCGTTTCCGACGATGACATATCGCCGGACGCTCGAATCGATCAACGCATCCTCGTTTTGGGAACGAGAAGCGCCGCTCCCCTTCCTCTGGCTCATTCATCGACCCGGCACCAGCAGCAGGACGGGTCCCTCTCGGGTGTCGACCGGCTACGGCTCGTCAGCTCGGGGAAGCGTCTTGTCGTGTGCGAAACACCTCCACCTCGCATCCGGTACCGAGAATGAGCAGCGCCTGCTCCCGCGGGCCGGCTCGCCCCATTTCCTATAGGTGCCTTACGGTGATAAAGAATGAACGACGACTTCCTCGATAAAGCCAAACGCGCGGCGGACGCGGTCAGCGAAAAGCTCTCCTCGCCCGAGGTTCGCTCCGCGGTCAAAGAAACGCGCGAGCAAGCCGAACGCGCGATCGGCGAGGTTGGCGGGTTTCTCAAAAAGTTCAAGCGCGCCATCCAGGACGACATCGACAAGCGCCCCTAGGAATGTAATCCCAGCGCCACCATCATTTTAAAACCGGTGTCGAGCGCGCGTTCGTCGATATCGTACGAGGCGCTATGCTGGGGAAACGTGCCGAGCTCCGGGCCACGCGCGCCGACGATGAAGTACGCTCCCGGCCGTTGCTCGAGCATGTACGACATGTCTTCCGCCCACATGACCACGTCGTGCGGGTCGACGACGTTGGCTTCGCCCAAAAGCTCGCAGCCCACGGAGCGCACGACGTCGTTCATCGCCCGGTTGTTCACGGTCGGTGGGTATCCGAACCGGTAGCGCAGGTGGTACTCCACGCGCATCGCCTCGCACAGGCCTTTGAGAATACGCTCCATGCGTTCGGGCATCGACTCACGCACCGCGGCGTCGAAGGAACGCACCGTCCCTTCCATTTCCGCTTCATTCGGAATGACGTTAAAGGTCGTTCCGCTTGTAAAACGGGCGACGGTGAACACCGCGGGATCCTTAGGCGCGATCTCGCGGCTGACGATCGTCTGCAACATCGTTATTGCATGTGCGCCGGCGATGATCGGATCGACGGCCCGTTCCGGCATCGCACCATGGCCGCCACGTCCCCGAATCGAAACGTGGAATTCGTCCGACGATGCGAAAAATGCGCCGTCGCGCACGCCGATTTTGCCGACATCCAATCCGCTGTACACGTGCAGCGCGAAGCAACGGTCGACGTGCGGTTTTTCAAGCGCGCCGTCCTCGATCATCAGCTTGTTACCGGCGTAACCCTCTTCCCCGGGCTGGAAGCAAAACACCAGCGTACCGGAAATTTCCGCGCGGCGCGCGACGAGGGCCTTCGCTGCGGCCAGCAAAATCGCGATGTGCGCGTCGTGACCGCACGCGTGCATGGCGCCGCGATTCGTCGAACGGTAGGCGACGTCGGCGGTTTCTTCGACCGGCAGCGCGTCGATGTCGGCTCGCAAGAGCGTGACGGGACCGGGCCTCCCCCCGATCAGCGTGCCCAGGACACCGGTTTTTCCGATGCCCGTTCGAACCTCATCCAGAGTCAAAGCGCGCAGTTCGCGTTCGATGAAGGCAGCCGTCTCATATTCGACAAGCGACAGTTCCGGATGAGCGTGAAAGTGGCGGCGCAAAGCGACCAATTCGTCGTGCGGTACGACTATGTCCGAAACGATCATGGAGGCTCGCGTTTCTGCGACCCCGCAGGATTTCCCGGCGCGTAGGAGCGACACACTAGTCATGTTAAGGTACCAGACGAGCGACTGATGGCGGCTGTGGGTTTGGAACGGCGCGGACTCACCGACGCGCAGCTGGTAGACATGCTGCGGACGATGATCATGCAGCGTACGCTTGAGAATCGAGGCTTTCAGCTCAACCGCCAGGGAAAGATTCCGTTTGCCTCGGCGAGCGAGGGCCATGAAGCCGTGCAGGCCGGTGCTGCGATGGCGTTCGTGCGCGGCAAAGACCTGCTGGTACCATACTATCGCGACTTAGGCCTGGGTCTCGGCATCGGCGTCACACCCTACGAGGTTCTGCTCTCGCTGTTCGCTCGCGCCGCCGACCATTCGGGAGGCCGTCAGTTTCCGCATCATTACGCGAGCCGCCGCTTGGGTTTGTACACGATCAGCTCCATTATCGCCGCACAAACCTCGCACGCGGTCGGAGCGGCATATGCGCTAAAATATCGCAAAGAAAATGACCGCGCCGTACTAACGACGTTCGGCGATGGCGCGACGAGCGAAGGCGAATGGCACGAATCGCTCAATTTTGCGGCCGTGCATCGTTTGCCAGTCGTGTTTTTATGCGAAAACAACGAGTGGGCGATCAGCACGCCGCTCTCCAAACAAATGGGGCAACCCGCCGTTTGGAAACGCGCCGAGGGCTACGGCATGCCGGGAGTGGAGGTGGATGGATTCGATCCGATCGCCTGCTTCGGTGTGGTAAAGGCCGCGATGGACCGAGCGCGCACCGGCGGGGGGCCGACTTTAGTCGAAGCGAAATGCTACCGTTTTCTCGCACACACCACGGACGACGACGACCGGACCTATCGCTCGCGCGAGGAGGTTGAGACCCGGAGAAAGCGGGATCCCGTGCCCGGTTTTGAGGCAACGCTCATCGAACACGGCGTGCTGAGCGAACGGGAAGCCGCCGAGCTGAAGTCTTCCGTCTTGGCGGAAGCGAACGAAGCCACGGACCGGGCCGAAGCCATGCCGTACCCGACGCCGGCCGACTTGTACCGCAATGTTTATGCGGGGAGTTGGGAACCATGGCAGTAGGGCCGGTCTTCCACTAGATTTCGTCAAGCGTGGCACGGGTCACGATTTCTTCTCCTCCCGAGGATATGTAGATGCCGAAAACCGACGCGCAGGCGCGCACGCTCGATCGTCACGGGCTGTCCGACGACCAGCTTCGCGCGATCATGCGCACGATGCTCTTACAGCGCATGCTCGACAATCGCGGCTTCCAGCTCAACCGGCAAGGCAAAGTTCCGTTTGCCTTAGGGAGCGAAGGGCACGAAGCGCTGCAAGCCGGCGCCGCTATGGCCTTCGAGCGTGGCAAGGACATCCTTGCGCCGTATTATCGCGACCTCGGTCTCGCGGTCGGCATCGGGCTCACGGCATACGAAATCATGCTCTCGATTTTTGCGCGCGCCGCCGATCATAACGGCGGCCGGCAGTTTCCCAACCACTACTCCTCCAAGAAGGCCGGATTGATGTCGTTCTCGTCGATCCTCGCGGCGCACATTCCACACGCCGTCGGCGCGGCGTACGCGGTGAAATACCGGAAGGAAGCGGGGCGGGCGATCCTCGTGACCTGCGGAGACGGGACGACGAGCGAAGGCGAGTGGCACGAGTCGATGAACTTTGCCGCAGTGCACACGCTGCCGATGGTCATGTTGGTTGAAAACAACCAATGGGCCATTTCGACGCCGCTTTCGCTGCAGATGGGCGAACCCAACATCTACCGCCGCGCCGAAGGGTACGGGATGCCGGGCGAACAGTTCGACGGTTTCGATCCAATCGCGACGTACGAGGCCACGAAACGGGCAATGGACCGGGCTCGTAACGGCGGCGGCCCGACGTTGCTCGAAGGCGTGTGTTACCGGTTTCTCGCGCACTCGACCGACGACAACGACATGACGTACCGCACCAAAGACGAAGTTGTCGAAAACCGCAAGAACGATCCGGTACCGCGTTTCGAACGCATCCTCATGGATGCCGGCGTGCTCTCGGCCGAGGACCTCGATGCGATGAAGAAAGACGTCCTGCGCGAGACCAATGAGGCCACCGACCGTGCCGAATCGATGCCCTACCCCGAGGCGGCCGATCTCTACGAACATATCTACGAAGGAGCCTGGCAACCGTGGCAGTGAAATCGCCGTCTCAGATCATGAACAACGTCGAAGCGGTTCGCGCGACGTTGTACGAGGCGATGAAGGCCGACGACCGGACCGTCATTTTGGGAGAGGACGTCGGCGCTCGCGGAAACGTCTTTCTGATCACCAAAGATTTTGTTGAAGAATTCGGCACCGAGCGCGTCATCGACACGCCGATCGCCGAAGCATCGATCGTCGGCATCGCCATCGGCATGGCGATGGAAGGTTTGCGCCCGATCGCCGAAATCCAATTCGCCGACTTCATCTATCCGGCGTTCAACCAGATCGTCGGCGAAGCGGCCAAGACGCGCTACCGAAGCAACGGTGAGTACACCTGCCCGCTCGTCATTCGTACGCCATACGGCGGCGGCGTGCGCGGAGCGCTTTCGCATTCCATTTCAATCGAAGCCCTGTTCTACCACGTTCCCGGTATCAAAATCGTGGCGCCGTCTTTTCCGGCCGACGTCAAGGGCCTGTTGAACGCCGCCATCGACGATCCGGATCCGGTGCTCTTCCTCGAGCATAAGAAAACGTACCGCCTCATCAAGGGCGAGGTGCCGCAAGGCCACTACACCATTCCCCTAGGGAAGGCCGAGGTAAAAAAACCGGGGTCGCAATTGACGGTGGTCTCGTACGGATTGTACGTGCATTGGGCCCTCGACGCCGCCCGCGCGCTCGAAGAGGAAGGCGCCTCGGTGGAAGTGATCGATCTGCGCTCCATCCGCCCCATGGACAAGCAGACGATCCTCGAAAGCGTGCGGAAAACGCGTAAATTGCTTATCGTTCACGAAGACAACAAGTTCGGCGGCATCGGTGCCGAAATTTCCGCGATGGTGGCCGAAGAGGCGCTCTTCGATTTGGACGCACCGGTGCGGCGCCACTGCGCCCCGGACGTTCCCGCAATGGGCTACGCACAGCCGCTCGAGGAAGAATACATGAGCTCTCCCGCCGAAATGGCCGAAGCGATGCGCGAGATGGTGAGGTTCTAGTGGCCACCACAATTACGATGCCGCAACTCGGTGAAACCGTCACCGAAGGCACCGTCGAACGCTGGTTAAAAAAGCCCGGAGACCAAGTCGAAAAGTACGAATCGTTTCTCGAGGTTTCGACCGACAAGGTCAACTCCGAAGTACCGTCTCCCGTAACGGGGACGATTCGCGAGCTGCTCGTCGCCGAAGGAACGACCGTAGCGACCGGAACGCCGATTGCGATTCTCGACGAAGTCGGTACAGCAGGAGCGCCCGCCAACAACGACGCGCGCGCAGAAAGCGCGAACGCGGAGCCCGTCCCCGGATTCAATATTCCGGAGCTGCCCACGAAGGCCGCAGTCGCGCAAACCGGCGGTTCGAGCAACGGCGCTCGGCCGACCGTGCCCGAACCCGCAGCGACACGCGGAGACTCCCCCGAATCGGCGCTGCGCGGCGCGTCGCCGGCCGTTCGCAAGTTGGCGCGGGAACACCGGGTGGACGTTCGCGAGCTCAGCGGTACCGGCGCAAACGGCCGCGTCACCGCCGAAGACGTGCTCACCGCGGCCAGGATGGGGCCGGCAGCTGCCGTCGCGCAATCGATCGGCGTCGGAACCAACTTCGGCGCGAGCGGAGCGCCCGCGGCGATGCCCGCGGCCAAGACCGGAGCCACGAAGACCAGCACGTACGGCGATCCTATTCCGGGAACGCTCGTACCGCTCAACACGGCGCGCCGCATCATTGCCGAACGCATGGTCGAAAGTAAACATACGGCGCCGCACGCGTGGTCGATGGTCGAAGTCGACGTCACGGACGTATGGAAGTGGCGCGCTGGAGAAAAAGACCGCTTCGAACGCGACACAGGCCACAAGCTCACGCTGCTGCCCTTCTTCATTCGTGCCGTCGTTGAGTCGCTGGCCAAGTATCCGCTGATGAACGCACGGTTCACGCCCGAAGGCATTGCGGTGGAAAAACACATGAACGTCGGTATCGCGATCGGCCTCGCGACGAACCTCGTCGTACCCGTTATTAACGACGCCGATAAACTTTCCATCAAGGGCCTAGCCGTAGCCGCCGGCGAGTTGATCGATAAAGCGCGCAAAGGCAAACTTTCCGCGGACGACGTTCGCGGCGGGACGTTTACGGTCAACAACAATGGCGCGAATGGGTCGTACGCTTCAGCACCCATAATCAATGCCGGGCAAGCCGGCATCGTTACGATGGAAGCCGTCGTGAAAAAACCGGTCGTCATGAAGGACGAGTCGATCGCCGTGCGCAGCATGATGAATTGCTGTCTGTCACTCGATCATCGCGTGGTGGACGGATACGTCGCGAGCGGATTCCTTGGAGAACTCAAACGACGCCTCGAGGCGATGGGTCCGGCCGGGGCGTTATAGACCCCTCGGCGCTGGACCGCTTACGTTTTTCGGTCGATTACGCGGATCCGGCGCGGACTGCGGAGGCTTGGGCCGCGATGGATGGCCGCAGTTTTCTGAAGGCTATGGAGCGCGGAGACGTCGCACCTCCAGCAGTCGCCGAGGTCCTCGGCATGCGCCTGAAGGCCGTCGGCGAAAACTGGGTTGAGTTCACCATGACCGCACAAACGCATATGCTCAATCTTCTCGGCACGTTACACGGCGGCGCGCTCGCCGTGCTCGTCGACTCGGCGCTAACGGGAGCCGTCATCACGCAGTTGCCCAAAGGCAAAGCCTGCACGAGCCTCGACTTTCAGATCCGCTTCTTCCGCCCGGTGCGCCCCAGCGGGGACGTCCTCACCGCGCGTGGTACGCTCGTCAACCTCGGGCGCACCGTTGCGGCGACGGAAGCGAGCGTAACGAACGGCGCCGGGAAAATCGTCGCGCACGCAACCTCCTCGCTCGCAATACTCGATGCGCAAGACCTCATGCGCGAGCGCCGCGCTTAAGCGGCGGAAGCGATCGTGCAGATTCGAAAACAGTTCAGCTTTGAAGCCGCCCACGTGCTTCCACATCACCAGGGCAAATGCGCGCGCCCGCACGGCCACTCGTACCGTCTCGACGTTGCCGTCGACGGGCCGTTGCAAGAAACCGGCCCCGCTCGCGGCATGGTCGTCGATTTTGACGACCTTAAGGTGCAAGTCCGTCGCGAGGTTGTGGACGCGCTCGACCACACCTCGCTCAACGATACGATCGAAAACCCGACATGCGAGCGCGTCGCGCTTTGGATATGGGAACGGCTCGCGCCCGTGCTTCCAGGCTTGGAAGAACTCGTACTGTGGGAGACGCGAACGTCGTGCGCCATCCTGCGTCGCACCGATTTTCGAACGTGACCATGCTGCAACTTGCGGAAATCTTTTATAGCATGCAAGGCGAGGGAACCTATGCCGGAACCCCCGCCGTGTTCGTGCGCCTCGCGGGCTGCAATCTCGCTTGCGATTTTTGCGACACCGACTACTCGCTAAAATTCGTGGCATCGGTCGAGAATGTGGTCGAACGGGTTCGTGCGGAAGGTGGGGATTGCCCGATGGTCGTGTTGACGGGCGGCGAGCCGCTGGCTCAAGCACAGTCGCTGGCGCTCATCGATGCCCTGCGCAAAGACGGGCGCCGCGTCCACGTCGAATCCAACGGCACCATTCCCACGCAACTCCCGAGCGACGTGTGGCTCTGCGTCTCGCCGAAGGAACGATTGGATTCGAGCATGGCTCGCCGTGCCGACGAAATCAAACTCATCGTCGACGGCGCGGTGCCCACGCAATGGCTGTCGTCGTTCGAAGGACGCCCGTTGATCTTGTTGCAGCCCGAGGGCAACAAGCCCGAAAATATCGCGCTCGCCCTGGACTATGCGAAGGCGCATCCGGAGCGGTTCCGGTTGTCATTGCAAACCCACAAGTTTATCGGCGTGCGGTGACATGATTTTGATCGCGTGCGCCGTTGCAAAAGAACTCCAATTCCTCGCGCCCCGGCCACACGTTGAAGTGTTGGTCACGGGCGTTGGACCGGTCGAAGCCGCCGCGGCCGTATCGCGCGCGCTCGGCATGGGTCCGTACGACCTCGTCATCAACGCCGGCCTTGGGGGTACGCTCGGTGGCGCGCCGATCGGATCGGGCGTCGTCGTCAGCGACGACAGTTTCGAGCTCGATTTGGAAACGGGCATCGCGCTCGCGCTCCCCGATGGCGCAGCGGTCGTCGACCGCGTCGCGTCTGACTTGACGCTCGTGGACGCGCTTGTGGAACGCGGCTTTCGTTGCGAGCGGGGAGTGACCGTCGGGCGCGTTACCGCGTCGGAGGAAACCGCGCAGCGTTTGGCCCGGCGCGGCGCAACCGTGGAGTCGATGGAGGGCTTCGCGGTTCTACGCGCGGCCGAGATTGCCGGAGTTCCCGCAATCGAAGTTCGCGGAATCTCCAATCGCGCGGGCGAGCGCGTCCGAAGCGGCTGGGATTTTTCCGCCGGGGTCGCGGGGCTAGCGAGTGTGCTCGACGCCCTGCTCAAAGTAACTGCCCCCGCCGATGCGTGATATTCGCTTCGCCTACTCGCCCTGCCCGAACGACACGTATATCTTCGCCGCACTGACGAACGGTTT
>JALYVW010000032.1 GCA_030853005.1 Vulcanimicrobiota bacterium | reverse complement strand
TCCCAATACCGCCCACCATTCGTGGCCCAGTCCTCGTCGCACAAACCCCGCAGCAATGCGGGGCGTTTTATTTTAACGCCGCCATATGGCGGGGTCGACAACCTCCGGGAGCATTCGGCCAGGACTCGTAACGTTTACGATGTTCCAGGCGGCGCTGCAAACACGCCTGATTGTTGCCATGCGTTTGCTTTAGCCTTGCGCGGACAACGCGTCGAACTCCGCTTGCGAGAGATGGATGCCAGTCGCGCCGATGTTCTCCTCGAGATGATGGAGCGACGACGTGCCCGGAATAGGAAGCATCACGTTCGCGCGATGCAAGAGCCACGCGAGCGCGATTTGACGGTCGGAGGCATCGTGTGCGCGCATGGCATCCTGCATCGCGCCCGCGGTCGGCGCATCTCCGCCGCCGATGGGAAACCACGGAATGAATGCTAAGCCTTTGCTCTGGCAGTAGTCGACGATCGGATCGCTGTCGCGGTACGCAATGTTGTAACGATTCTGAACCGAGACGATCGGCACGATCTTTTCGGCCGACATCAGTTGTTCCAGCGACACGTTCGACAGCCCGGCGTGACGGATTTTCCCGGCGTCGCGCAAATCTTTTAATGCCCCGACTTGATCTTCCCAAGGCACCTTCTCATCAACGCGGTGCAACTGATAGAGGTCGATACGCTCCGCCTTCAGCCGTTTGAGGCTCGCCTCGGCACATTGCTTGATGCGTTCGGGACGACAATCGCCGCTCCACTGCCCGGGCCCGCTGCGAACGCTGCCGCCCTTGGTCGCGATCACAAGGCCGCGCGCATAAGGCGCCAGCGCCTCGGCAATGTCTTCTTCGTTCACGTCCGGCCCGTACGCGTCGGCGGTGTCGATGAAGTTTACGTCAAGCTCGACGACACGGCGTAAGACCGCCAACGCGTCTTCGCGGTCCTCGGGAGGTCCCCACACGCCCGGTCCGGTCAAGCGCATCGCCCCGTATCCCATGCGATGTACTTCTAAGTCCCCGCCGATCGTAAGCGTTCCCGAGGCGGCTGCGGTTATTTGGCTTTGCATGTCGACCCCTTACCCGTACAAGGCTCGGTCGATGCGCAAAGCTAAAAGCCCAAGCGTGACCACGCTTCCCGACCTGCGCCATACCGCCGCCCACGTGCTGGCCTATGCCGTGCAAGATTTGTTTCCCGACGCCAAGCCGACGATCGGTCCTTCAATCGAAAACGGCTTCTATTACGATTTTGACCGAGCGGAGCCGTTCACGCCCGACGATTTGGTCCGGATCGAGCGCCGCATGCACGAAATCGTCGCGGAGAATTTCGCAATGAGCGGCCATGAGGTGACTCGCGCTCAAGCGATCGAGCGTTTTTCCGGCAATCCGTACAAGGTCGAGATGGCAAGCGAGATTCCCGACGGCGAGCCGATCACGCTCTATACGATCGGCGATTTTACGGACCTTTGCCGCGGTGGGCACGTGCCCGTCACGGGGGAGATTTGCGGCCTGAAACTTATGAGCGTTGCCGGCGCATACTGGCGCGGCGACGAGCACAAGCCGATGCTGCAGCGCATCTACGGCACCGCTTGGCACTCCGATGAAGAGCTGGAACGATACCTCACTCAAATCGAAGAGGCCCAAAAACGCGACCATCGCAAGCTCGGTCAGGAGCTCGATCTCTTTTCCATCCAGGAAGAGGCCGGCGGCGGCTTGATTTTTTGGCACCCGAAAGGCGCAATCGTCCGCGAAATCCTGGAAGACTTCATCCGCAAAGGACTGCGCGAACGCGGCTACCAGCCCGTGTTCACGCCGCATGTCGTTAGCGAAAAACTCTACGAGATTTCCGGGCATCTCGAAAACTATACGGACGGGATGTTCGGTCCGCTGGAAGTTGAGGAGCAGCGCTTCCGGCTGAAACCCATGAATTGCCCCGGTCACATCCTCATCTATAAGAGCCATCCGCGCAGCTATCGCGATCTTCCCGTCCGGTTCTCCGAGTTCGGCACGGTGTATCGGTACGAGCGCAGTGGCGTGATGCACGGCCTCACGCGGGTTCGCGGTTTTACGCAAGACGACGCGCACTTGTTTTGTATGCCCGATCAACTGCAAGGCGAGTTCGAGCAAACGCTCGACGAAGCGCTACGCCTGATGCACGCCTTCGGCTTCGCGGAATTTGAATATTTTCTCTCCACTCGCGAAGTGCAGGCTCGCGGCGAGAGCGATGCAATCGGCGAAGAAGCGATTCGACGCGCGCTCGTCAGTCGTAATTTGCCGTACGAAATTGACGCCGGCGGCGGAGCCTTCTACGGCCCGAAGCTGGACATCAACGTTCGCGATGCGATCGGCCGGCGATGGCAGCTCGGCACCGTACAAGTGGACTTCGTCCTGCCGCAACGCTTCGATTTAGAATATCGTGGGAGCGACGGAGGCGACCACCGACCGGTCATGATCCATCGGGCCCTGGCCGGTTCCATGGAGCGCTTCTTCGGCATCCTCGTCGAGCATTACGGTGGCAACTTTCCCGCTTGGCTAGCCCCGGTACAAGCGATCGTCGCACCGATTTCCGAACATCAAGCCGAGTACGCGCGAGAAACGCGCGATCGCCTTCGCGCGCTTGGCCTGCGCGTCGACATGGACGAATCGAACGAAAAACTCGGGTATAAGATACGCCACTGGAAAACGCAAAAGGTGCCCTATATTCTCGTTGTGGGCAAGCAAGAAGCCGCGGAGGGGTCGGTCAACGTGAACGAGCGAGGCATTGAAGCGAAACGAACGGTTTCGATCGACGAGTTTGCGGCCGAGCTGCGCCGCAAGATTGAAACGAAGGCATGAGAATAGACGCGCGGATCTCGTTTGCGGTAGCCGCCTTCGCACTGGCCAGCTGCTCCGGAAACTTCGCAGCAGGCCCTTCGCAACCGGGCGGCCTTAACCCGCCGATGCCCGGCGGGAACGTCGCGCCTGCGATCGCAACGAGTGGTCCGGTGGCCGCGAGCATCGCGAAGAATCTCGGCGCTAACGACGCCGCACTTCCCCTCGCCGATGCGAGCAACGGCTTTCAATGTCCGGTGGTCGGTGAGTACTCATGTACCTTACGATTGAACCTGCCGGCCTCGACTCCGAGCCCGGCCGCCAAAATCAAAGCGACTCCGACGCCCAAGCCGACGCCAAGCCCATCGCCGTCGCCGACGCCGTCACCGACGCCTCTCCCGAGCGGGGTAACGCCTTCGCCTTCTCCCGCCCCCGTCGTCGGGGATGTCATGAAGGTCACGATCGAGCCGCAGCCCAAAGAGGCCCCCGCCCTCGTCCATATCCCTGTGGGTGCGCTCAATGTCACCCCGCTCGTGCTCGTGCGCATGCAGCCGTCCGCGGATTTTCTTCTTCAAGGCGAAGCAGTCGCCCAGTTCACGCTTCCAAAAGAGCAAATCGGCAGCCGGGGCTTCGTCCTGCAGCTCTTCGCGGAAACGATGCGCCGCAAGCATCGTGACTATCGCGCGCTCTACACCTTCAATAAATCGTCACTGGAGAAAAATACGCTGACGTTCGACTTTGCCGTTCCCAAGCTCACCGTTGCCAAGAATTCGATCTACGTTTTCGTGCTTTACGCCGGCGACGAGCCGAGCGGGAGTCCATCACCGAAGCCGGCGGTGAGCGCTTCACCGTGACTTCCGCGCTTGCCGGACTGACACGCGACCAACGCAACACGTTCGTTGCGAGCTTTCTCGGCTGGTCGCTCGATGCGTTCGATTTCTTCCTCGTCATCGTCGTTCTCTCGCACGTCGCCGACAACTTTGGAACGACGGTTGCGAGCCTCGCCATCGCCAACACCCTGACCCTCGGGCTGCGGCCGGTAGGCGCGCTCTTATTTGGATGGCTTGGCGACCGCTACGGCCGGCGCGTTCCGCTTATGATCGACGTTGCCGTATATTCGCTTATCGAACTCCTTACCGCATTCTCGCCGAATATTCTGTCATTTATCATTCTGCGTGCCTTATATGGAATTGCGATGGGCGGCGAATGGGGCTTGGGCGCGGCGCTTGCGATGGAGGCGCTACCGCCCAGTCGCCGCGGGCTCTTCTCTGGCATCCTGCAAGAGGGATATGCCGTCGGGTACCTGTTGGCGGGCTTAGCGCTCGCGCTGTTCTACACGCATATCGGTTGGCGCGGCATGTTCGTCATCGGCGTCCTGCCCGCAGCGCTGATCTTCTTTATCCGCGCGCGCGTGCCGGAATCCAAAGTGTGGAAAGCCGGAAAGGCGCGAAGCGCTGGCTATTTTCGGGCGCTCGCCGATGCGGTGAAAAGCCGCTGGCCGCTGTTTTTGTATGCGATTCCTTTTATGGCTGCGTTCAACTTCATGTCGCACGGCACACAAGATCCATTCCCGGCCTTTCTCACAAAGCAACTCGATTTCAATCCCGGGATCGTTGGATCGATCACGGCAATCGCGTCGATCGGCGCTATTTGCGGGGGTATCTTCTTCGGCTGGGCTTCGCAACGGTTCGGCCGGCGCAATTCGATTATCGTTTGCGCCCTGGTCGGCATAATGATCATCCCACTTTGGGCCTACAGCCACACCTTCGCGACCCTTGCCGCCGGCGGGTTTTTCATGCAGTTTGCGGTGCAAGGTGCGTGGGGCATTATCCCCGCGCACTTGAACGAGCTCTCGCCGCCCGCGATCCGCGGAACGTTTCCCGGTTTTGTCTATCAGGTCGGCAACTTGATTGCGGCCGGAACGCTGCAGATCATCGCCGCGCGGGCACAGGCCAGGCCGTTACCGGATGGGCATCCGGACTACAGCCATGCGATGGCCGGTTTTATCATCGTCGTTTTTGTGGGCGTCATCGTCATGACGGTCATCGGGCATTTTGTGGCGGCGGAGCGTCGGGAGGCCGTTTTCACTACGGAATAACCGAAAACTCCAACATATATTCGCGCGTTTCGCCCGGCTCCAGAAACGGCAGCACGCCCCGTTTTTCGGCGTCAATCCGCCCGGCAATAGCGTTACAATTTGCCGGCTCAATGGCCATGACGTAGTCTTTGACACCCAACATTCTCCAACTAAACGCGGCTGGAAGCTGCGCCGGATCGAACGCGATCGCAAGCGCGAGACCGCGGCCATCGCGCAGTGTCGGATTCTTCACGATTGCCCGCGCAAGACCGTCGCCTTCCGCGAGGGGTTCGTGAATGAAGACCTGTTCCCGAAAGTCCGCTTGCGGTGGGGCACCCCGGTTCCAAACGGCCAAGCCGCGAGCCGCCTCTTCGTCGCGAGGCGTGGTGCTGCGCGTTGATAGGCTGATCTCCGTGGCATCATCAAGCAGCGGAAAACCGGCGTTGCAGTGATAGAGCAGCATGTGCGGCGAGCGTGAACCGCCTTCATTCGTCACCCGATCGCGCAAAACGATGGTGTTCGAGCCGAGTTCCGCGCGCAACGTGCGTTCGAGGGTGAGCTGTTCGCCGAACAAACGCGTTTCATGCATGATTCCTGAAATGTCGAAAAAACAGCGCTGCCCTTCCCACGTTACGCGGTGGCAGAGTTCAGAGGCAGGCAGATGATTGACGCGGCCGTGCTGGCCCCAACGCCCATACGCGTCGTGTCCCGGCGGACCGAAGGCCGTTAGCCCGCACGTCGTCACCAACCCACCGAAAAACGTTTCGTCAAATCGCGAGGGATCATAGTATGCCGCCGCGGCGACGCCGTTTGAGGATTGCCACGCTAGCGAAGTGCCCTGAAACGAAGCGGCGCAAATATCGAGTGCCCGATCTGCTACTGCCGTGAATTCAAGCCCGGTTCCGGTGCGTACGTGAAACGCACGGACCCCAGCAGATCTTCCGGCCGTATAGGCAAACGGCGTGATTCCGGCATATTGCTCGAGGCTTCCGACTCGCGCTAAGAGCTGCGTTTTGTCCACCCGCTCAGAATTCCCGAAGCACGGGGCGCTTCCAGGCTCCGCCCGTCGCTTGTAACTTTACCGAAGCCGCAACAAACAAACGGTCGATTCCGTCCATCATCTCGTAAACTCGCTCATGCTAAAAGTGTACGTCATACTGTTTGGCGGAGTTCCAGGAGGCAAAAGCCTCTCCGGTCCAGGTGGATCGGTATGCCCGATCGGAGATGATCCGCTTCAAAGTCTTTCTCAACCCATGCGTTACGCAGGCTGTTGTAGGTGCGACCCTTATAGATGCCGTGGATATCCCGCATGACGCGCACCGAAGTCGTGATCGTTCGGTCCGACGTGTTACCGATGAAAATCACAAAGTCGCGCCCCCTTGCTAACGCGAGCGGCGCTGCCGATTCGCCGCCGATCTCAATGTCGTCCGTGCAATCTTCGGTATAGACCTTCGACGGGCTAGACTGATCGAACTGAAAGTTTCCGTACATTTCCATATCCGGCGTTCGGGCAATAAACCACGTTAAGTTCTTGCCTCTCAGTAGCAGGTTCCGCACGCCGAGCCATTTCCAGTCAGGCGCCAAACGCGGCGTTACGCTAGGCCGGTCTCCGGCCAGATTCAATCCCGCCGCGCCTTCAATCGCCGCCCATAGGTAATGCGGTGGAAACCACGGTGAAAGCATCATCCCCTGATTGACCAGCGTTTCGCCGTGCAGCCACTCCGAAAACTGCCCCGGAACCGTATTGTTGCGGCGCGGGTCCTGCGAGTAATACTTGAAACTCGTCGAGAGCGCGTAAGCCATGAACTCCGGGTTAAATCGGGCGGCAGCCATCGCATACCAAAACGTCACGTTCACCCAAACCCCGCCGAGTAACCCGAACCCATGCGTTGGCCCGTACATGGGCGCAGTCCTCGGAACCGTCCGGATGCCGCCTTCGGTCCAAAACTCTTCAACGCTAAGACGGCTGATGATGTGCGCGGCCACGTCGTCGTCCGCCACCCCGAACATGACCGGAAATACCAAGTCGCCAGTGACGTCGGTTCGAACGGTTCCGTCTACGTCGATGTTCAAGTAGTACAGGCCGCTTTTCCGGTCGAACAAATGCTCGTTGATCGCGGCCTTGAGATTCGCCGCATGATCGCGAAATTCGCGACTATCATCGTGCCGTTCAAGCACGCGCGCCATGTGAGAAATCGTCTCAAAAGCCGCGTAACATTCGGAATTAAGCTCTGTTGTTGCCCCGGAGAGCCGGTATCCCTCGATGACGTTGCGCCAGCCCACGATACCCCAATCGGAGGACAGCGTGGCCGTGCACCACACTAATCCACGATCATCGCGCTGGGAGAGAATGTAACGCGCTGCTCGTTTTGCCTTGGCATAAATGCTCTCTAAAAATTGGCGGTTTCCGGTCGTATTATAGTGATGCCATAGAGCGAGAATGAGCAACGGCGTATCGTCGTTAATGTTTAAATTATAGTCCCCTGTCTTACCCGTACGAACATCGTAATATTCAACGACCATGCCGTTCTTCTCTAAATTGTCTACGTACCAAAGTAGCGAGTCTCGAGAAAATTCCGGCGTGATATAATCCGAACCGAATGCGAACCATGCGGTGTCGCGCGCGACGCTGTTGTTCGAACGCGTCGGGTCATTGACGAAGCACGCACCGGTTTGTGCTTGCAGTTGAACGCGCAACATGTTGGCCTTCGCCCACAGAACCCCACGATTGACTTCCGAATCCGGCGTGATCAACACCGCACGCGAAAGGATCTCGTTAAAATGCGCGCGAGTAGATTTCAGGCCCAGTGCTGCGGTCGGGCTTTCGTCAAATTGCCGGCGAACGTGCCGGTCTCCGTTTACCGACATCACAACCTTCAAATAATATTCGCGCTTTTCACCCGGCTTTAGGTGGTGATGCCAGTGAAAGACGCCAAGAGGATCGCTTCCGCGCGCGTCGAGCTTGCCGTTCAATTCCGCGGGCGATGCATTGGCCGTCGCCATTCCGTGGTCAGAGCTTACTTGGCAGGAGGTTGGTTCTAGCGACGACCCAACCATGCGCGCGAAATCGGGCCGTTTGTCGTTGAGTACCAAGAAAGCGTTGCGGCGCTTATCGTATCGCACACGTAAGTCGTCCGGCGTCAAGCTGCCGCGCAACTCGATAAAGGCATAGGTCGCCATGGCCACGTCAGAGTCGGTCGTGTTCTCGAGCTGGATCACTTTATAGGCCGCCGGCGGATCGACTTTGTTGCCCGGACATCGCGTGTTCAGCACGAAGATGCGCTGCCGCACGCTCACGCCGTTGGCGAGCATAAAATGGTGATCTTGGCGATCGGGATGAATGTGAAATACGCCGGGCGAGGGAGCAAGAGGAATGCCAGCCTGGTCGTCCCAGTGGTGGAAGACGATCGTGCCGATCATCGTTTCGCCGGCTTCAATGGAGTATATTTTTTCGATGGCGCCCGTCGCTTTAACGATTAACGCGCATTTCGGACCACCTAAGGTGCTCCCGACCGCCATTTGATGGTCCGGAACGACGTAGGTGGCGATGCGTTCGCCGGTGCCGGTGATTTTGGCGACGCTCATAAACTGCCGGGCTTCCTGCTCATCCCGCCGCGCCTGCAAGCGCAATGCTGATCGCTCTGCCGATGCCCGGTATCGCCGCCCGTAACGATCGCGACTTTATCGTGAAATCTAGTCACGGTGTTTCCATCCCCGCACGATGAAAAGGACACCACAGCACGCGGCTAGCGTTATTGCCACCGCGCAGATGCCGCGCTTTGTGGACTGGCGCGCTTCTGCACCGGGATCACCCATGTATTGACGTTCGGGCAATGATTCCGTTGCAGGCTTCCCATCCCGCGCGTCTATCGCCATCTTCACAACTTCAGCCGGATGCAGCGCTTGACGGTCCGTCAGCTGTGAAATTTGCTCCCGGCAGCTAAATCCGTCCGCCACAACGAGCGTGTTGCGCTTCGCCTTGCGAACCGCCGGTAACAACACGCGTTCCCCGATAGCCACCGACACGTCGTAATGGTCGGCTTCGAAACCAAATGCGCCCGCCATGCCGCAGCATCCGGTATCGGGCATATCGTAGTCCAGGCCCATCGCAGTAAAAAGCGCCTTGCCCGATCCCTTATCAAGTACCGATTTGTGATGGCAGTGTTCGTGAACGACGGCCTTACGGTGCAGGAGCGGGGGATCGTACGCAGGGGCTTTCTTGGCCAGGAACTCCTCAAACAGAAACACTTGGTCGCGTAAGCGCAAGGCGTCGTGATCGTCGGGAAGTAAGTTGCACATCTCGTCGCGGAAAACGGAAACGCAGCTTGGTTCGAGGCCGACGATGGGAACGCCGGCGCGGATTTGCGGACGCAGCGCTTCAAGGATTTGTAAAAGCAGCGTCTTTGCTACACTTAGCATGCCGTAGTCGTAAAGCGGGCGGCCACAACACAAACGCATCTTCGGAATGGTCACCCGAAAACCGGCGTCCTCCAACACGGCCACGGCGGCTTGAGCGGTCGTCGGATGAAAGTGGTTGTTCCAGGTGTCCGGCCAGAGGATGACTTCAGGCGCGGAGGGCGGCTGCCCGCCCCCGGAAGCGGTCCGTTTTGAAAACCACTGCACAAAGGTCTGTGCCGCGAATATGGGGATGCGGCGCTGGGGAGCCATGGTCGCCAAGGCCTTGGAAATCTCGCGCAAGCCAGGGGCTTGCGTAATGAAATTCACCAATCGGGGCGCGACCGACGCGGCTCTGGCCCACCAATACATCAGCCCGAATGCGTAGGCCGCGATGGGCCGCGGCTTTTCTTCATAGTAGTGCGAAAGAAATTCCGCCTTGTACGTCGCCATGTCCACGTTAACCGGACACTCCGTCTTACACGCCTTACAGGCCAGACAAAAATCCAGCGCTTCCTTCACCGCGTTATCGGCCCAGCCGTTTTTCAGCGGGTTGCCTTCCATCATCTCAAAGAGCAACCGGGCACGGCCGCGGGTCGAATACGCTTCTTCTTTGGTTGCCATGTAGCTCGGGCACATGGTCCCGCCGTCGTGCTTGCGGCAGACGCCGGCACCGACGCAACGGTTCGCCGCGTAAGCGAAGCTCCCACGATCGTTTTTAAATTTGAAGTATGTATCCGGATCCCAGGGCTGGTAGTTCACGCCCCAACGCAGGTTCTCGTCCAGCTTGTAGGGATGCACCACTTTTCCCGGGTTCATTTTGTTTTCCGGATCCCAGGCGCTTTTAAATTCCCAGAATGCCTGCACGAGATCCTCGCCAAACATAATCGGCAACAGCTCACCGCGCGCTTGTCCGTCGCCATGTTCGCCCGATAGCGAGCCGCCGTATGCAACGCAAACGTGCGCGGCTTCGGTTACGAAGCGCCGGTATTTAGCAATCCCGTCCGTCGTGTAGAGATCGAAATTGATGCTGCAGTGGACGCAGGCTTGCCCGAAATGCCCGTACACCGACGCTCGATAGCCGTATTTCTCCAACAGAGCCAGAAAATCGCGCAGATAGTCGCCAAGCCGCTCGGGCGCGACGGCGGAGTCTTCCCATCCCGGGTAGTAGTCGCCCTCGTTGGGAATTTTGGAAGTGGACCCCAAGCCCGATTCGCGAATCTCCCAAATGATGGCCATGTCTGCTTTTTTATCGTAGATCTTCGCACCCGGAGGGTTCGGTCGCGAGGTGAACGCATCGGCAAGTTTGCGCGCTTTGGCATCGGCCTCCGGCTTCGAATCGGCGCCGAATTCTACGATCAGCCAAGCATTACCGGACGGAAACATGGAGCGATGCTCGGTGGACATGCCTTTTTTGGCCATGTAGTCGAACATGCTTGCGTCCAAACCCTCGAGTGCGATGGGTCCGAACGAATCGCAAAACGGTACTTGGTCACCGGCGGAGGGTAAATTTTCAAACCCGAAAATGGCCAGCGTCCGGTGCTGCGGGCTGTGCACCAGCCGGCAACCCGCTTCGAGCACCGTCACGCAAGTGCCCTCGGTTCCGACAAGCGCTTTCGCGACGTTAAATCCATTTTCAGGAAGCAATTGCTGCAGCGCAAAGCCGGAAACGAGGCGCGGAATTTTGGGGAAGCGCTTGCGAATCTCGTCCCCGTATTTTTCTGCGATGGCCTTCAGCTTGGCGTAAATCTCGCCTTGGCGGCCGCCCGCGGCGATTATGTCGCGCAATTCCTCATCGCTGGTGGGCCCGACGCGCATGCGAACGCCATCGTACGTTACGATGTCCAGCCACTCGATGTTTTCTTCAACCTTGCCCGCCATTTGCGCGTGCATGCCGCACGAGTTGTTGCCGATCATTCCGCCGAGCGTGTTGCGACTGTGCGTCGCCGGGTCCGGGCCAAACGTAAGGTCGCGCTCTTCGGCCAAATTGCGCAAGTCGTCGAGCACGCAGCCCGGCTCTACGGCCGCAACTTTGCGTTCCCAGTCAATGGCCGTGACGCGATTCATGTACTTGCTGAAGTCCATGACGACGGCCACGTTGCAGGTTTCGCCGGCTAAACTGGTGCCGCCACCGCGCGAAACGACCGGCGCGCCGAACGCCCGCGCCGCCGCAAGCGTCGCGATAACGTCGGCCGCGTCCTTCGGAAGCACCACGCCAATGGGGATCTGACGGTAATTGGAAGCGTCCGTAGAGTACATCGCGCGGCTGCCCGCATCGAAACGCACTTCGCCGCGAACCGCCGCGCGAAGCGCCTCTGCCAATGCCGCCGCATCCACCGGCGAAGCGTCCACGGCGTTCGTGCGACGCGTGGGTATCGGCTTCTTCCCGGTCGTGTCGGTGAGCCTCACACCCTTGGGTTCAAGAATTTTGATCATTGCCCGCCCCAAAGGGTTACGCGGTCAAGCACAATCGTTGACGTCCATAAACGCTGTGATACCCTCAATATAGGATTTGATTCGAACGCGGAGCCGACCTATCGTTGCAGGGACTTCCCCCGCGCGTTCCCGCTCGTAGAATTCTCCGTCCGGTTGCTTTCAGCCGCCAGGCGGCCCAAGACCAGAAGCATCAGCACGAACGATACGACGGCAAGAAACGGGGACCACAACAACCCGACAAAAACGCCAAATACCGTCAAGGCGGCGAGAAACGGCGCGGCGGTCGAAATTGTAAAACTCCCGACCTCTTGCCCTGCGACATGTGCGTAGGTAACATTTTTTTTATCCGATGCGAGATTGGCTTCGCGTTGCGCTACAAACATGAACCCTGCCGCGAAAATCATGGCCGACGCCATGAAGCCGAGTAAAAGCGTTCCGCCTGGATGGTGAGACGAAAACCAGTATACGACTGAAATTACTATCCCAAAAACTGCCGAATTGATAAAGACCGAACGGCCGGCTTTCATTTCGCAGAGCCGCTTGCGAGCTCGGGATGGTTCATATCGAAAACAGGACGCTCCGAATGAATGGGGGGAAGCGAGGTGAAGTTAAATTCTGGGGGCGGTGACGTGGTGGCCCATTCCAGTGAGTAGCCGTCCCACGGATTATCCCCGACGGGAGCCCGCTCGATCGCGCTTGCGATCACGTTGACAATAAAGACCAGTACGCCGACGAACATCATCGCCGCCCCCAGCGAGGCGATGAGGTTGAGCGTCGCGAGATCGCCGGTGTTCGCATAGGTAAAGACGCGCCTGGGCATACCTTCGATCCCCATGATATACATGGGAAAGAACGTTGCGTTAAAACCGACGAACAACAATGCGAAACACCATTTCCCACTGCGTTCACCCAATTTGATGCCGAAGATTTTCGGAAACCAAAAGAATAGCGCCGCAAAGATTGCAAACAGGCTCCCGCCGGCCAGGACGTAGTGAAAGTGACTCACCAGAAAGTAGCTGTCCTCGGCATGAAAGTCGATGGGCGGTGACGCCACCATCACGCCGGTCACGCCGCCGATCAAAAAGTTCAACATAAAGCCAATGACGAAAAGCATCGGTGTCGCCAGCACGATGGAACCGCGCCACATCGTGCCTACCCAGTTAAAAAACTTGATCCCGGTCGGGACCGCGATTAAAAATGAAATGCCGGCGAAAAACCCGTTTGTTACCTCGCCCGTCGTGAACATGTGGTGCGCCCACACCCCCATGGAAAGTCCGGCGATGGCGAATGCGGAAAGGACGAGCCCAACGTAACCGAAGACCGGTTTTCTGGAAAAAACCGAGACGATCTCGGTGACCACGCCGAAATACGGGAGGATCATCACGTAGACTTCCGGGTGGCCGAAAAACCAGAACAAATGTTGATAGAGAATCGGATTGCCGCCATAAGCGGCATCGAAAAAGTGGCCGCCGAGGTGCCGATCGATGAGCAACATCAGCATGACCGTGGCGAGCGGCGGAAACGCCATGAGGATGAGCAGCGACGTTGCGATCATCTCCCAAGTGAAGATCGGCAACCGCCACATGGTCATTCCGGGAGCGCGGTAAATAAACGTCGTGGTGATGAGGTTTATCGCCGTTACGATGGAGGAAATGCTCGCCATCAATAGCCCGAGCACCCAAAGGTCTTGTCCCGATCCCGTGGCGATCTTGATTTCAGAGAGTGGGGCGTAAGCCGTCCAGCCAGACGATGCGGCGCCCCCGTCCACCAGCAGGCCGGAAAACACCGTAATACCGCCCAATAAGAAAATCCAAAACGAAAACGCGTTGAGGCGCGGAAACGCCATGTCCGGCGCTCCGATTTGCAGCGGCACCAGAAAGTTGGCGAGCCCTAGACCAAAGGGTGCGACCACGAAAAAGATCATCGCCGTGCCATGCAGCGTGAAGATCTGGTTGTACGCATGCGGCCCGATGATGGTTTGCCCGGGTTGCGCGAGTTGTAGCCGGATCAGCATGGCTAGTATGCCCGCTACGAAAAAGAAAAATAGCGAGCTCGCCATGTAAAGAATGCCGATGTGCTTATGGTTTGTCGAAGTGATCCACTTCACGACTTGGCATTCCGATGGGATTCCAGCCAGCGGCGGTAAGCGGCCGGCGGAAGTACGCGCACTGAAAATGTCATGCCCGTGTGATCCAAGCCGCAAAACTCCGCGCACACGCCGTGGAACACGCCCTGCCGCGTTGGCGTGAGGTCAAAGCTGTTCGTGAAACCGGGAATCGCATCGCGCTTAAACAGAAATGCCGGAATCCAGAAGGCGTGGTTAACGTCGACAGAGTCGAGCACGATCCGCGTGGTTTGCCCGAGCGGTAATGCAAACTCCGGAGGCGCTTGGGGCGTGCCGGACACCGTAACGCGGTCGCGTGGATACTGAAATCGCCAGGACCAACGATAACCCGTTACGTCGACGATGGCAAAGGGGCTGGCGGTTTGCGCCTCTACGCTCTTCTCGCGCACCATCGTCACATAAAATAGGACGCCCACGATTAACAGCGGGATGATCGTGTAGGTGATTTCCAGCGGGGTGTTTTTTTTGAATTGCGGCGGAAAATCGTTGTTTTTCTTTCGCCGCCACACGAATAAAGGAACTAAAATCAACAAAACGACGATCACGACGATCGCTAAGGCGGTATAGAGAAAAATCTGCCAGTCCCCTAGCAGCGTCTGTCCCTGCGTCGTGCCGGCATCGTTCAGAACGGACATTAGCCTTACTGTTCCCAAGGTTTAAAACTTCTACTCAGTAGGGAACAAAAAAGGGGATGAGGCCCCTCGCAGTTCGCACCCATCCGTTGGTGTTCGGCGTCGCCATTTTCTTGGCGTCCGAACTGATGTTCTTTGCGGGCCTTTTTGCCGCCTATTTCGACCTGCGCAGCGGGACGGCCGTCTGGCCCCCGTCCGACGTGCACTTGAATGTTCTGGAGGCCACGATCGGAACGGCGTTTCTGGCGATTTCCAGCGGCTCGATGATCGGCATGACTCGCGCCCTGGATCGCACCGGCGCAACGGGGGCGTACCCGTGGCTCTTTGCCGGGATACTTTCGGCCATCATCTTTATCGGCATTGCGGTCAAAGGCTGGCAGGATGCGGGTTTTACGATTGCCTCACACGCCTACGGTTCCACGTTTTATGCGATGACCGGCCTTCATTTATTACACGTCGCGGTAGGCGTCATTTTACTCGGCACGCTGTTTTTCGGACTGCGTAGCCCGGCGTTGACGGCTAACCATCGTGCCGGCGCCGAAGCCATTATGTATTACTGGCACTTCGTGTTTATCGTATGGCTCGGCATCTGGGGAACGATTTACTTTTTGCGATGAACAACGAACGCCCGGTAGCCGCGGCCTTTGCCGTTTCCATTTTGGGAAGTGTCGTTTTCGCCGTGGCTTATGTCGCGCATGCAGGCACCGCGCTCCTCGGTCTGGGAGTCGTGCTCGCAGCAGGCGGCATGTGTGCCGCATTCGGGGTCTGGGCATTCACGCTTATTCCGCAAGAACAGGTCGTTGACGAACGCGAAGATTTTCCGGCAGACGTTGCCGATCGCGCCGAGCTGGGTCGCGAAATCGCGCATGATGAAAAAATGCTGTCGCGGCCGCTACTGGTTCGGCTTTTTCTTGCGGCCGTGGGCGCGATGGGTCTTGCCTCTTTATTTCCATTCCGATCTTTAGGGCCGGCGCCGCACGATACGCTTTTTAAGACGCGGTGGCGCAACGGCTTGCGAGTCGTGCGCGAGGACGGCCAGCCCGTTCGCGCTGAAGATCTCAACGTGGACGCGATCGTCACGGTGTTTCCGGAGGGGTTTGTCGGAGATCCCGCATCCCAAGCCGCACTCGTACGCGTGCGACCGGGCGAACTAGCCGGCGCGCGCGATCGCAACGGTTGGACTCCCGACGGGTATATTGCGTATTCCAAAGTCTGCACGCACGCCGGTTGTCCCGTCGCGCTTTACCGCGCGAAGCAACGGCAACTGCTCTGCCCGTGCCACCAATCGCTTTTCGACGTACTCGACGACGGGCGCGTGTTGTCCGGCCCGGCCGACCGGCCGCTTCCGCAGCTTCCGCTCATGCTAGGGAGCGACGGGTTTCTGCGCGCGCAAGGCGATTTTTCAGACTCGGTCGGCCCAGGCTTTTGGGAACACGCATGACGGAGCAACTCGTCAACTGGCTGGATGACCGGCTTGGAGCGGCCCCCTTCGCGCGTCACGCGCTGCGTAAAGCATTTCCCGACCACTGGTCGTTTCTGCTGGGTGAAATCAACGTCTACTGCTTCATCGTGCTTGTGGCGACGGGAACGTTTCTTGCGTTTTTCTTCGATCCCGCTTCGGCGCGCACGGTCTATCATGGCAACTATATGCTGCTGGACGGCGCATCGGTCTCAACGGCATACGCTTCGGCGCTGCATCTCTCGTTCGACGTCAATGCGGGATTGCTCATCCGGCAAATTCACCACTGGGCATCGCTCGTCTTCGTGGCGGCGATTTTCATCCATATCGCACGCGTGTTTTTTACCGGCGCGTTCCGCCGACCGCGCGAAATCAATTGGGTGATCGGCGTCGGTCTCTTCGCCGCCGCGCTCTTCGAAGGATTTGCCGGCTACTCACTGCCCGACGACTTGCTTTCCGGGATCGGCTTGCGCATTGCCGACTCCGTGCTGCTTTCCGTTCCCTTGGTCGGCACTTGGCTTTCGTTCTTATTACTTGGCGGCGCATTCCCGTCGCCGCATGCCGGATCGCGGCTTTTCATCACGCACGTTTACCTGATTCCTGCTACCATCGCGGCGCTCATGGCGCTGCATTTAGCCATCATTTGGCGTCAGAAGCACACGCAGTTCCGCGGTCCCGGACGCACGGAAGACAACGTTGTGGGTTCGCCGCTCGTGCCGAACTACGCGCTGCGCTCTTTTTCGCTGGGAGCGGCGGTCATCTCGGTGCTTGCCCTTCTGGGCGCATTCGTGCAGATCAACCCAATTTGGCTCTATGGCCCATACGTGCCGTGGCGTGCTATGTCGCCGGCGCAGCCCGACTGGTACATGGGCTGGCTCGAAGGGGCGTTGCGTATCGGCCCCGCGCTGAGCCTTCACCTCTGGGGACACCTGATTCCATCGCCGTTTTGGCCCTCCGTCCTCATCCCGGG
>JALYVW010000093.1 GCA_030853005.1 Vulcanimicrobiota bacterium | reverse complement strand
AATATGACGACGATCCGGTCACCTTTGGCAAAATGCTCGCACAAATTCAAAGCGTCGGATAAAAACCGTCCAAATAATAAACGCGGGCCGTTGCGACGATCATCAAGGTAAAGAGCAAGAAATAGGTGATTGCAATGAACCGATATGGAGCAAATCCACCACTGCGGCACAGCGCTACGAGGCCACAAATCCAGATTGGCGCAAGAAATGGATTAACTAGAAGCACCTGCATGACTGTGAAATACAGAGCATTTGTAAAGATATTTGAGGACTCAACCGACATGCCGTGCACTGCGTGACGATTTAATTGGCCGCCTCGAAGAACTTCTAACATCGGAAATCCGTGGTGCCACTGCCAGAGTGCATTTGGCGAGAGCACAAGAAGCGCTAACATGCCTGCAATCACGACGTAACGCGATGCGAGCAGCTTCGCGCGGCCTGTCAAAACCCAGCTCAGCACAATTGACATCACGAGTGCCGCAACTGTGTACTTTGCGTACATCGCCACGGAGACGGCGAGGGCGATGGGGAAATAAAGGCGACTATTACCCGTCTTAACCAGGCGTATGCAAAGATACATGATCGCGGTCCACATTAGGGGCTGCAAAAATTCGGTGGAAAGGACATAGCCCTGTGCCAGATATGGAGGTGCGAGAGCCAACAGCAACCCACACAAGTTTTGCGCGAATTTTCCACCGCCCAATTCCGCTGCCGTGGCGCACCCTACAAGAACCGTAACTCCCGAAAGCACCGCCAGCGGAAAGCGAATAGCCCACACCGAAAAGTGAAAAGGAGACGCGGCCCAGGCCACAAGCACCGCGAGCGGGGGTTGGTCAACGAAGCCCCAGGCCAAATGTCGGGCACATGCGATGAAATATAATTCGTCCCGAGCGTAGCCGTAGCGCCCGTTGAACACGAGGTGCAGACCGACCGCAATCAAGGCCCAGGCGAGCACGATGTAAGGGTATTGTGGCAAGCTAGGCGCCAGGTATTTACTCCTCACCACGAGCTATACAAGTCCACAGCGGCTCAAAAACCGGTCAGTCGTGAACGAGGCTCGCCGTTTCTTACGGGGATCCTCAAAAAAGCGTACGCTGACGCCGTATACACGACGCATTATGAAGAGTGTTTAGCATCGCCGTCCGTCCGTCGCCCAAGTTTTAAACCCTGTCCTTTGAACATCTGTTCGCGCCAACGTAATGCCTTTGCTGCATGCCTTCGTCGATCGGACGTCAGAGTCTGCCGACGCGCACCATATAAAATATAGAACGGGAAGAATAACGAATAAACTCGGCAATCTTCGGCCTCGCCTTGCTCCAGCCTTCGCCTTTTTTGACAAAAACCGATTACCTTCCAGCGCCGGAGGGCTTAAGCCGGATTGCCCATTGCGTAAACCCTTCGAAGGGTTGCGCGATGGTCGGTAAGATCGCTGCGGCGGGGAACAGCCTAACTGCCGCGATCGAATTTCTTGAAATTTTTTCCCACAATGAGCCGTCCGTATAGAGCCTCACGATTGCATCGCAAACTCCTCCGTCCTATCGGCCAAGAGACAATTCACGTCATCAGTTAGGTGGAAACCCTCCGCCCCAACGGCCGTCGTGACAAGTGGTAATCCAAAGGAAAGACTTTGACCAACTTTGCCCTTGTGGCCCGCCCCAAATCGCAAGGCAGCGGCAAATACCCGGTTGTGCATGATGATCGCGGTCTTTCTGTTCACGTCTTCGCGGTGGCGTGATATAAGGTTGATCGATGCGTTGCGGCCCGGGTGGAACGCCGCATGGCTACAGCGCTAGCTGGTCTCCCGTCGCCCTTTTGACCTTGGTCGCCTACGAGTGTGCCGGGCTTGGGAACGTGTTGGGCGCATTTCGCAATCAAGAACCTAAGCGTGCGCGCAGTATCCGAACGTTATGCTTGCCCCGTTTCGTGATCGACGTGCTGACCGCTGAGCGCCTCGCGCAGATCAAGCGCTTCATTCCCATAAGCAAAGGCCGCCCAACACCGGAAAAGCCGGTCTTCGATTGCGTTGCTTGCCGGGTGCCCCTTACAACCGAGCCACGTTCACTTCCAAATACGCCCGACATACGCCCGACATACGCCCGACTCGCCAAGCGCGCTTTGGGCAAACGATTATCAACGGGCTTCCTCCGGCGCAGCAGAACGAACGCCTCGACAAACTGACGGACTTTTTTAGCCACCCCCCGAAAGCCCACTTGCGGTAAATATCTTTTGGCTTCGAGAAATGCTCGTTCCCCGAATACTTAGCGGGCTGGCCCTGCCATTATCGTGCTGAAATCGGCAACGCTATCGTTTTAAGTCCCATGTCCGAGGTGGTCGAATGTGCGCAACAACTCGTGTGACGGATGCGAAAGCTGCTTGCGAACGGAGAAGCTACTCGCCGGTGTTCGATCTCGAGGGCCGGCCATCGACATTCGATCCGAGGAAGATCCCGGACGACGTAACGTAAAAAGGCGTATATATGAAGGGCGTGATTTTGGCTGGCGGTTTGGGATCGCGATTGCTGCCGCTCACAAAAGTTACCAACAAGCACCTGCTTCCGATTTACGACAAACCGATGATTTATTATCCAATCGAGACGCTGTGCAGAGCGGGTATAGATGAAATCATGATCGTCACGGGCGGAAGTTCGGCGGGCGACTTCTTGCGTTTGCTGGGAAACGGCAGCGAATTCGGCCTCAAGCACATCAATTTTACGTACCAAAACCGCGAAGGCGGCATTGCCGACGCTTTGAATTTGTGCGAGCATTTTGCCAAAGGTGACCGGATCGTCGTCATATTGGGTGATAACATAATTGAAGACGACATTAGCGAGTACTTGAAAAAATTCGAAAAACAGCGGTCCGGAGCGCGTTTGCTTTTGAAAAAGGTGTCCGACCCCCAACGCTTTGGGTGCCCCGTTTTCGATGGCCCGCGAATCGTGCGCATCGAAGAGAAACCGCAGCTCCCGACGAGCGAATATGCGGTGACCGGCATATATATGTACGATCAGCGCGTTTTCGGTTTCTGCCAAAACACGGTTCCCTCGGCGCGGGGAGAGCTCGAAATAAGTGATGTGAACAACGCTTACATCGAGAGCGGCGATTTGGAATATGACATCCTCCCGGGCTGGTGGACCGATGCCGGGCAGTTCGAATCGCTCTTTCACGCGACTCAAATGGTTGCAAAAAGTCGGCTAGGGATCTCGGCTGGCGTCGAGGGCAGCAGCGCCAAGCGCTAGGATCGCCCACCACATGACACCGACCTTGGGGTAGATGCACAACGTGTCCACGATGTGGTGAAAAGCTAAATTGTCGCTGCGGTCAGGGACGCCGTGCCAGGGGCGTCTTCGCACAAGATTTAAATGCCAGAATTACCATCGGAACCAGCCCAATGAGTGCGCTCTCTACGACGATGTCTTGCTCCGCCAACACTTGACAGTACGCGCTGTTTGCGTCCGCCGTAACCCGGCCGTGATCTGCGAAATATCCGTTTCGAAGTTTTCAGGTCCTTCGCCCGATAGTGGTTCGGTGCCACAGGGAGATAGGCGCCGCTGCATACCAGCACCCGGTACCGAGACGGCCGTTGTATGCGTACGTGGTGGATCCGGCCAGACGCTCGGCGGCCGGTAAGCGTCCGTTCGGTAGGGGGCGAGCGCCGGCGCGGCGGAAAGCGAAGGAGCACGCGAGCGCCACGGGCCGTTGCTGGGAACGTACCGCGGATTAAAGCGCACCGTCAGGACGAGCAACGCCTAGCGCGAGTGCTGCCACACCCCCGCGCAAAAAGCCAGCGCCGCGAATTCTTGCAATAACGCACTGACGCACACGAACGAGGTGATCGCTACTAACTAGCCGCGCGTGCGGACTTCTTCCGCGCGGTAATGCGAATGCGAGCTCGTGCATGCCGGCACCAAAAAGCAGGGTCGCCGCGGGCGCTTGCCTGAAATAGGGACGCAAACGAACTGCGTCGCTCCGGACACCGCGTAACTAAGCATGAACATGGCGCACGGGGAATCCATCTTCTTTCACGTTACAACTGTACGCTTTTCACCTCGTTTATCGCGTCGTTCTAAGAGAACGAGCCAAGTCGGGCTGCATGGATTCGAGGCTTTTGCGCGAACAAAAAAGCCGTGCGACTTTTAGTTACGGGCGGCCTCGGATTTATCGGCTCCAATTTTATTCGGCTGGTTCTCGGCACGCGGCCCAACGTTCGGATCGTCAACCTTGATGCCGTAACCTATGCCGGCAACCCTGCGAATCTCAAGGACATCGAATCCGACGATCGTTATCGGTTCGTCAAAGGCGACATTTGTGATGAAGCTGCTGTGCGAGCGGCCGTCGGCGACGGCGTCGACTCCATCGTTAATTTTGCCGCCGAAACCCACGTAGATCGTTCGATCTTAGATTCGCGCGCATTCATTTCAACCGACGTTCTCGGAACGCACGTTTTGCTGGATGCCGTGCGTACGTTTGGGATCGGCAGGTTCGTTCAAGTGTCGACCGACGAAGTCTACGGCCACGTTCCGCAGGGCGAATCGAAGGAGACCGACGCCATTGCTCCGCGTAGCCCGTACTCCGCGAGCAAAGCAGGCGGCGATTTACAAGTCCTGGCATACTATTCGACTTACGGCGTGCCGGCCATGATTACGCGCGGTTCCAACACCTACGGCCCCTACCAGTACCCGGAAAAAGTCATTCCTCTTTTTGTGACCAACCTGATCGACGATGACGCGGTTCCGCTTTACGGCGACGGCTTACAGGTGCGCGACTGGATCCATGTTGACGATCACGCGCGCGGAATCTTGAAAGTATTGGAGTGCGGCGAAGTCGGCAATATATACAACATCGGCGGCGGTAACCCACGGACGAACCTGGAGCTCACGCACACCCTCGTACAAGCCTGCGGGCGCGCGCCCGAGACGCACATTCGGCACGTCGCAGATCGTGAGGGACATGATCGGCGTTACGCGGTCGACACGCACAAGCTCCGTGGGCTGGGTTGGGGCCCTAAGGTACAAATTGAGATGGGATTGCGTTCGACGATTCAATGGTACCAGCGAAACGAGGAGTGGTGGCGGCCATTAAAGAGCGGCGAGTTTGCATTGTACTATGAACGTCAATATGCGCGCAGATAACGCCGAGCTAAGCGTATCGCCGACGCCGCTCGCCGACGCCATAGTTCTGCGAACACGTTCTCACCGCGACGACCGCGGTGTGTTTCGTGAAACCTTCGTAGCGAGCAAATACACGGCTGCCGGCATTACCGATACGTTCGTTCAAGATAACCTGTCCGTCTCGGCCCTGGGCGTCGTTCGGGGCCTTCACTCGGACCCGTGTATGAGCAAATTCGTGCAGGTTCTGAGAGGTGAGGCCTTCGATGTGATCGTCGACGCGCGCCGCGAATCCCAGACGTTTGGAAAGTGGTACGCCTTGATTTTATCGGATACAAACGACACGCAGCTGTACATCCCGGCCGGTTTTCTGCACGGCTTCTTGGCTCTCACGGATGGCGTGATCTTCTCGTACAAGCAAAGCGCCGAATACGACCCGGGGCGGGAAGTCGCCGTGTCGTGGAACGATCCCGATCTCGGTATTAAGTGGCCGTTGGACGGCGCGCCGACCGTCTCGGCCAAAGATCGCGGGAATCCGAGATTTAAGGACGTCTTTCCCAGGTGACCATGGGCCGAGTCTTGCTTTTTGGCGGCTCGGGGCAACTGGGAGCCGATATCCGGCGAACGTGGACCGATTACACCATCGTCGCGCCCACGCGTTCCGATGCCGATGTCGAAAACGTTCCGGCAATCATTGCGCTACTAGACGCGGAGCGCCCTGATCTGGTGATCAATTGCACGGCCTTTCATCATGTCGAGCGATGCGAAGAGCAACCCGAGCGCGCCTTCGCGGCGAACGCTCTCGCCGTGAACCGATTGGCGGAACTTTGCTGTGCGCGCGACCTTCGCTTCGTTACGTTCAGCACGGACTATGTTTTCAGCGGAGACCATTCGAAGCCGTATGTCGAATCCGACGCTCCGGGCCCGGTGAACACGTATGGGGTATCGAAATACGCGGGGGAAATGTTGGTCCTGCGATTGGCCATGAAGGCCTATGTGGTTCGGGTTTGCGGCCTTTACGGGTTACGCGTGAGTTCGTCGAAAGGCTATACGTTCATCGACCGGGTCATCGATCAAGCGCGCAACAACGAGCGCCTGCGCGTTGTGAACGATCAGACCGTTTCCCCAACGTACACCGGGCACGTCGCCGGCGCATTGCGCCGTCTCGTTCGGACGCCCGTGTATGGCCTGTACCACATGGTAAACGAGGGTAACGTCACCTGGCATGAGTTTGCGACTGAGGTGCTGGAGCAGGCCGGCCTGAGAGTCCCCATCGACGCGATCGATTCGAGCGCATTCGCTTCAACCGCCCGTCGCCCCCGTTACTCTGCATTACAAAATGATCGTCTCGCCACAGCCGGTATTTCGATGCCGACCTGGCGCGACGGCATTTCTGCCTATTTGCGAGACAGAGTGAAGTAATTTGCCTGTGCGTCGCCTTGGGCGGGGCCGCGGCGATCCGTTAAGGACTTCGCTCCCCAGGGAAAACGCGATGCGCGATCTTTGAACGGTCGCGCTGCTGACG
>JALYVW010000092.1 GCA_030853005.1 Vulcanimicrobiota bacterium | reverse complement strand
GCCTTGTACATTCGGACGAGGTCGTCAAAACGGCCGAGGACGACATTGCCGGCCTGAGCCATAAGGTACTTTCCGACGGTTCCGCTGGAGTTCGCAAGGCCGTCAGGAAAGGCGCTGCACGCGGAGTTTAAAAGCAGTCGCGGTGTCTCGATCGAATAGCCCGACACCACCACGGCCTTGGCACGTTGGAAACGCTCTTTGCCGTCTTCGTCGAAATACGAAACACCGCGCGCGCGGCCGCTCGAATTCATCTCGATGCGCGCTACCATCGAATTAGGCCGAATTTCGGCGCCATTGGCGATGGCGTCGGGAACGTGCGTTACGAGCGTGCTCGCCTTGGCGCCGACTTTACAACCCTGAATGCAAAAGCCACGATAGATGCAGTGTGGACGGTTACCGCGCGAGCCTTGCAAGATCGCGACCGGACCTCCGGCCGCCACGCCGATGCCGAGTTCGGTACAGCCGCGAACGAGTGCGTTGCCGACGCCACCCATCGGATGAGATGCGTACGGATACCCGTGTGGATCGCCCCAGGGAAAGTATGCGGGGCCAGAAACAGGCAATTCGAGTTCCATGAGTTCGTAATACGGCTTGAGATCGCCGTACGAAATGGGCCAATCAACGCCGACGCCGTCGAGGGTTGCCGTGCGAAAGTCCGATGGGTGCAGACGCGGCGCGAAGGACGCCCAGTGGACCGTACTTCCGCCTACCCCCTGGCCACTATTATTCGCGCCGAGGCTCAGCGGTTCCGAGCCGCCGGTTACGCGCTTTTCCGTCCAGTAGAGTTTGTGGGAACCGCTCTCGTCGCTGACCCAGTCGCGTTCCGTGTTCCAAAACGGCCCAGCGTCGAACGCGACCACGCGAAAGCCCGCTCGCGCGAGTCGCTGGGCTAAGACGCCGCCCCCCGCTCCGACGCCGACGATGACGTAATCGACCTCTTCATCGCGCTCGTATCGGCGCATTGGCGATTCGAGATGCTGCATCGGACCGAGGGCGTGAACCCCATTTTGATGCGCGTCAAACGCTCCACCCAACGGTTGTTTCAATGCGTCCCCCCTTGACCGGGCGAAGCGTAATCTTCGTTGTCGGGACGTGGCCTTGCGTCGCCAGATCGCGTGCCGGTCGGCGGTTCCCAGGCGTATCTCCGCTCCCGCACCTCCCATGGCTCCGGCTCGCCGTGCTCGAGCCGCATATAACCGCGCGGATAAGCCGGGCCTCCGAATCCGATTTCGTCCCAGGCGAACGGGTGAGCGTAGTACGCCTCTGCACAATCTTGCGTCAGCAAACCCCAAAAGCGCCCGACGGGCATCCGGTCCCATATCGCGTTTGCGACTGCGGGCTCCCCATCGTGAATCGACTCGAGCAATCGCTCTTGCTCGGCGATCGTGACGTCCACGAATCCTCTCCCGTATAACTGGTGCGCCATCTCGTCGATCGCTCGGATGCCGAGTACGAACGCCTCGCCGTCGGGCGGCATTCCTTCGAACCGGTAGCCATCGTGCCGACCCTCATGAAGACGGGCGTCGATTCGAGGGGCGATCGGAATGCGATGCGCGTCATCGCGATCCTCTTGTGGAATGACGCGCGAACAGATCGCGTCCAAAATTGCATGTTGCTCCGAGCTGAAAAACCGGATCGGCGGAACCTCTCGAACGCGCGCGACGACAACCGCTCGGGTCGCCTCATCCCAAAAATTTTGCTGCGCGAGCGTGTTGAATCCCCGATAGTACCCTGGCTGCGCGAATGGCCCGATCGGCTTTCGCGTGATCGGATCGACGGGTCGCAGCGTTTCTTCGTTTCGGGGCGTACTCATGAATCGTTCCGAAGCAGGCTTGCGAGAAGCCCTAGGAAGCCGCTCGCGGCAAAGAGCAGCGGCGCAAATATCGGTGGTCCGTAGACGATGTTGTAAAACGGCATCGACGTACCGCCCGGACGGCGCAGAACGCCTCTCGCGTGATAGGCGAATCCGGCCGTGCCGTTGACGATTGCCAGTAACGACGCCGCCGGTAACGCGCCGTGTGCGGTTTTTCGACTGCGCATTCCGAATAAGGCCGTTACCGTCAAGACCGAAGCGACGATGAGCGGCGTCCACTGAACGCCGTATCGAAAATTGTTCTTGTAGTGCGAATAGCTCGCTTCGAGGCCGCTCAGCCCCGCAGACAGGGCCGTTGCAAGCGCCATGTGCGATTGCAGGTGACGCTCGCGGTCGTCTTGCCTCGTGCCGATCTGCTCGTGAGAAATGCCGAGCCGTCGAGCAAAATGCGTAGCGGAGGCGGCTCGCGGCAACAAGCCGCCCGAACCGCGTGTGGATCGCTCGAGTCGCGATGCCACCAGTCCCATATACGCCGCGGTACCGAAGAGTAGCGGAGCAAAAAGCGGTGGCCCCATAACGATGTTCGTAACGGGCAGACGCCATCCGCCCGGTTTGCGCTGCACTCCACGCACGTGCATATAAAACCCAATTCCGGCATCGACCAACGTAATAATCGAAACGGCCGGCAACACCGTCTTTGCGGCGCGCCGGCTAAGGAAGCCGGCGACTCCGGCGACGAAAAGTGCGCCGCTGAGTATGACCGGCGTGTACATTATCCGCTGACTGTAGCTTGCGCGGTAGTGCTCGTACCCGACTTCCAGTCCGCTCAGCACGCTCGAAACGCCCGCGATCAAAGAAAGCCAGCGCTGAAAACGGCCCTCGCGTATCGCCCTTTCGAGCGATTCGACGTCATCTGCGATTTTATGAACGGGCGTTGCTTCGTCGCGCATCATTTGCTCACTCATCGGGTCAGATTTCAAAGCGCTTCGCATCGACGAGCTTCAACGTCAAGCCGTGACCCGGTCGAGTTCGGTTCGGTGACAACTGCCCGTCGACCGGCTCGATAAATCCGTCAAAAAGCATACGCTCGATGCGGACGTGATCGTAAAACCATTCCATGTGTCGCACGCGCAGCGAAGCGGCCGCTGCATGCAAATGCAACATCGGACCACAGTGCGTCGAAAGCGGCTTCCGTATGACTTCGCAAAAGCCGTCGATAGCGAGAAGGCCCGTAAACCCACCACATCGCGTCGCGTCGGCTTGCAGCACATCGACCACCGGCGCTATTGCCGCGGCGCGCGTGGTGTCGGTGATGTACTCGCCGGAACTGATCGCCATTCCCGGCGGCGCATGCTCGCGTACGCGACGAGTGCCCTCGAGGTCTTCGTGATCTACGGGTTGCTCGAACCACGTCACGTTTTGCGCTGCGAATGGTCCGCAGGCGAAAGCAATTGCATCGGCGACATCGTAGCCGCCATTCCCGTCGACGAAGAGGCGTACGTCGGGTCCGATCGCCGTCCGAGCCGCGGCAACGCGTCGTGCGTCGGCTTGATGATCGCGGCCGACCTTCATTTTAACGGCGCGTAAACCATCGCGAGCCCACCCTCCCAGCTGATCGGCGAGTTCGGCCTCGGTGTACGACGTAAACCCGCCACTGCCGTAGATCGGGACGCTGTCGCGGGTCCGGCCGAAAAGATCGCACAATGGGGTGTCTACTAAGCGCGCGCTCAGGTCCCACAGTGCCGTATCCACCGCCGCAATTGCATAAGACGCCAGGCCCGACCGGCCGTCGTTGCGTACTGCAGCGTTCATCTGCGTCCAAACCGACCGCACCGCGAACGGGTCGCAGCCTACCACGTGCGTTCGAAGCTTTTCGTCGATAAAGACCGCAGCTGCTTTGCTGGCGTAACTCCACCCTATGCCGCGGATGCCGGACGCCTCGAGTTCGACGAGTACCAGCGTCGTGCTGTCCCACACGGCCGTGCCGTCGGATTCGGGCGATCGAGCGGTAGGGATTTGAAAAGCCGAGACCGTCATTTTTTCGACGGCGAACCGAGAACTCGAGCTCATGGGGCCACCAACGAATGTAAAGGCGTCATGGACGGGAGATCCACTTTGAAAATCGCACCCGGGCCGGATTCGTCGTTCGGAGCGCCGCTTACGAACGCACGTCCAAGCCGTGAATCGATCGCAACGTGACTGGTACAGCGATTTCCCGACGGAATCCGCCGCACGAGCGTGGCGTCAGGCGCGTATACCAGGATTTCCCCCGCTCCATAGTGCGCGACGAATAGGAAACCTGCATCGTCAACCGTTATGCCGTCTAAGACGGCCTGATTTCCCTCGCTCGCCGGTGCGTGGGCAAATAATTCTCGGCCGCCCAATGTCGCGTCATCCCGTATGCGATATTTCCAAATGTCGCACGTGGTGCTCGCGCTTGCATAAAGTATAGCCCCGTCTGGCGACATACCGACCCCATTGGCATATGCTAATCCGTCGGCGACGACGGAAACGCGATCGTTCGCATCGACACGCACGATGCGCCCTTTGGGAATGCCCTCAATATGGGAAGGCGTGGTTTTGTAGCCCGAATCCGTGGCGTAGAATCCGCCACGGTGGACGTCGAGTGAGACTCCATTCGGATAGATCAATGGCTCACCACCGGCGTCTGTGGCGACCACTTTTGCGATGCGGCCCGTCTCGTCGAGTCGCAAAAAGGCACCGGTGCTCGACATGACGATATGCGAGCCGTCGGTCGAAATCGCGTGTCCGTTTGCCCCGGGCACGTGCGCCCACAAGCGAGGTTTACCCGTGCTCTCGCGTGTAGGCGAGGTCCAAATCTCCGATACGCCGGTCATCGAAAAGAAGAGCTTGCCCTCAGCATCGAGGACGACGCCTTCGGTGTAGTGATCGCAATGAAGAAAGAGATGTGGTTCTGATTTTATCGGCACGGAAAGTTTGTCTGGTCGTTTTTGGGCAACCACGGGCCTAGTTGTCATTCTTTTTGTGCGGAAACAAACCGGCGATGACGCTTTTAGCCGACTCGACGATGACTCCCATTTCGTTCGGATCGCCCTTGACGAGTGCGGACGTCAACATCTTCGCCTGGTCGAAGCTAATGTGCGGCGGGATGATCGAAATATTCGGATCAACCCAAGCCTCGATCAATGCCGGCCGGTCGGCACGTAGCACTCGATCCCATGCAGCCCCGACGTCTTCGCGCCGGTCGACCTTTACGCCGACGAAGCCGAGCATCTCCGCAAATTTAGCGTAAGGGAAGTCGGGGAGATCCTGCGACGCTTCAAATTTCGGATTGCCGGCATCGATACGCATTTCCCAGGTAACCTGATTGAGATCGCGGTTGTTGAGGACGAGAATGATGATCCGCGGATCGGTCCACTGCTTCCAGTACTTTTGAATCGTGATCATCTCGGCCAGCCCGTTCATCTGCATGGCGCCGTCGCCGGTGAGAGCGAACGCGACCCGATCGGGAAACGCGAATTTGGCGGCGATCGCATAGGGAACGGCCGGCCCCATCGTGGCAAGGCTGCCGGAGAGCGAGAATTTCATGCCGCGTTTCATTTGCAGGTGGCGGGCAAGCCAATTCGTTGCGGTGCCGGCATCGCCGCAAACGATGGAACGCTCGGGAAGGCGTGTATTCAGCGTCGTGAAGAGCAACTCGGGATTGAGCTGACCATCCTCGCCATCGATATCGGCGCGAGCCGCGTTAACCTTGGCCCATCCCGAACGATTCTTCGCTATGGAATCACGCCACGAGGTGTCGTGATTCTGTTCGAGTAGCGGTAGCAGCATCGAGAGGGTATCCCCCGCATCGCCTGCGAGGTTGACCTCCATGGGGTAGCGCAAGCTCAGGAATTTGGCATCGATATCGATCTGAACTCCGCGAGCTTGACCCTCTTTAGGAAGAAATTCTCCATAGGGGAACGTCGACCCGATCATCAGTAGCGTGTCGCAATCGCGCATCATGTCCGCACTTGGCCGCGTCCCCAGCAAGCCGATATCGCCGGTCACCCATGGCAGATCGTCGGGCAGTACGGCCTTTCCGAGCAGCGCTTTCGCAGCGCCGGCCCCGAGGCGATCGGCTACGGCAACCACGGCGTCGGCGGCATTTACGGCACCGGCGCCCACGAGAAGAGCCACCCGCTTGCCCGCATTGAGCACGTTCGCCGCGCGACGGAGCTCGGCGTCCGAGGGCACTTTACGCATTTCTGCATATCCGACTCCGGTATGGATCGTATTATGCTCGTGAGGCGGCACTTCCACGGCCGCCATTTCTTGCACGTCCTTCGGAATGATTACACACGTGACCGATCGGGTAGCGGCCGCGATTCTCATTGCGCGATCAATGACGTGTCGCATCGCAATAGGGCTCGAAACCGTATAGCAATACTCCGACGCAACGTCTTTACAGAGGACATTCAGATCGACTTCCTGCTGATAGTTGCCGCCGATCGCGCTCGTTGCCGTTTGACCCACAATCGCCACGACGGGCATGTGGTCGAGCTTCGCATCATAGAGCCCGTTGAGCATATGAATTGCACCGGGGCCGGAAGTGGCCATGCAGACGCCCACCTCACCGGTAAACTTCGCGTGAGCACACGCCATAAATGCGGCCATTTCCTCGTGCCGCACTTGAACCAATTCGATCTTGCCATCGAGTCGGCCGAACGCTCCCATGATGCCGTTGATGCCGTCTCCGGGGTAGCCAAAAATGCGGCGAACGCCCCACTCCATCAGGCGCTCGAAGAGAAAATCGCTGACGGTTTTGCTCATGATACCGGTCTTTCAGAAAAAGCGACGCTGGTTACTTACGAAAAATATTCCGATCGATTTTTC
>JALYVW010000091.1 GCA_030853005.1 Vulcanimicrobiota bacterium | reverse complement strand
CGGCAAAGGTGGCGACGACGGGGGCGGCCATGACGGCGACCAGAACGACGGCCGCGACCGGAAAGATCGTGGCACTCGTCTTCAGTGATTTCATGTCACAATCTTTACGTAGGTCGGATTTACCCGCTAGGCCGCGGAAGCAAGCTAGCTGAAAGTACTGTGATGCCCCAAATGCTTTCACGCGTCCTGGTCGCCGACGACGATCCGGCCATTCGCACGTTGATCGAGTCGGTTCTCAAGCGTGGACCCTACGAAATCGTGACGCAACCCGATGCCGAAAGCGCCCCTCGAAGCCATCGATTCGCCGGACCGCTTCGACATCATCATCTGCGATTTCATGCTGCCCGGAATCTCAGGCATCGACCTGATCGAGCGCTTGCGCTCGGATCCGCGTACGCAACAGACGCCGATCCTTATGATCAGCGGCCACACGAATTATGCGATGGACGGGCGCGCCAAAAGCGCCGGTGCGGATATGTTCCTCAACAAACCGTTTACCATTTCGCAGTTGCGCGCCGCCGTCGCCGACCTCTTGGCGCAAGCCGTAGCCCCGCTCCAGGACCGAACCGCCACAGCGGGATAAGTAACGGCGCAGGTGCCGTTACTTAAAGTTCTCATTCTCGCGCTTTCCCTTGCCCTCGACGTGTTCGCGGTGAGCGTTGGCGTTGGGATGCGCGGGGTCGACCGGTGGATTAAAGTCCGCATCGGCATCGCTTTTGCTTGCGCCGAGGTCATAATGAACCTCATCGGCGCCGGCCTGGGCGCGGTGGTGGGGCGCTTGATCGGTGACGTAGCGGGCTATTTGGGATTTATCGCGCTGCTTTTGGTCGGCATCTACATGATCTACGAAAGCCGCAAAGAGGCAGCGCACCCCATCGATATGACCCGGGGTTGGGGGCTCTTCATCGCATCGCTTTCCATCAGTCTAGATTCACTGGGCATTGGCTTCTCAATTTTATACGTGGGCGTACCCGTCGCCATTTCTTTAAGTATCATCGCGGTCGTTTCCGTGCTTGCCACGACGCTCGGCCTCGCCCTCGGACGTTTCCTCGGCCATAAAATAGAAGAGCTGGCGGAGCTGCTTGCAGGTGTCGTCTTGGCCATTACCGGCGTCGCGTTCATCTTGCTCAAGGCGCTTCACATTGGCGGATAACGCCGCGAGTTTTGCGCGGGGCGTGAACGTGCCGGCCGAACTTCTTGCGCTGGCGCGGGGCGCTCGCAAGCGGTCGGTCTTTGTCGTCGGAACGGCGAAAAACGTTGGGAAGACGGTCGTGACGCGATCGATTGCGCGAGCCGCGCATGCAGCCGGGCTTACATTGGGGATTACGTCAATTGGACGCGACGGCGAACGTGTCGACGCAAGCGATGGCGGAGCAAAGCCGCAGCTGTTCTTGCGCGAAGGAACGGTCGTCGCCACCGCGCGCACGTTATTGCCGGGATCCCCGGCCTCGGAAGTATTAGACATCTCGAAGCACGCGACGGCGGCCGGGAACGTGGTCTTCGCTCGCGTCCGTTTGCCCGGGCGCTTCGAAATCGCCGGCCCGCCGACGGCGAGCGGCGTACGAACCGTCGTCGAGCGGCTATTCGCGTTTGGATGCGACCACGTCGTCGTGGATGGAGCGATCGATCGCCTCGCGGCGCTCGCGGGCGGGGACGACGCAATCGTGTTGGCCACCGGCGCCGCGTCCGGTGCCACGGCCGATGAGGTCGTAGAAGAGATTGCGGCCCTTGCGGCGCGATTGCAGTTAACGCGTTACGATCCGCGCGAACCGTTCGTGCGCGTAGATGGCGCGCTGACGGCGGACATGGCTGCCGCGTTCGTCGCGAGCGGCGAGCGGCGTCAGATCGTGGTTCGCGACCCGACGCAGGTGACGATTTCGGGGCGCGCTTTTCGCGGCTTCGTCGGGCGTTTACGGCTGCGTTGCGGGCGCCCGCTGCACGTCGTCGCTGCCACGGCGTGCGCGTTCGCGCGAGACCGGAGTTTCAGCCCTCGAAATTTGCTCTGCGATATTGCTGCAGCGACGGGGCTTCCGGCCTTCGACGTGTATGCCGGAACGGCGGCACGACCGTGAACTTCGAACCCCTCGTCGACAGCGCAACGCAAATCGCGTTGGACACGGGATGGCTGCGCGAGGAGCTGGAACCGGTGAGCGCTTACGGCGCGCGCGCTTTCACGGAGATGCATCCATACGTGCCCGGAGAGGAGCGCCAAGCTGCCGATGCGGCAAAACGGATCGCGTCGCTAGCCGCGCAATGCGACCGCGCGCATCTCGACGCCATGCGAAGCACGCTTGCCTCGACTCCGGAAATTTCGGACGCCACGGCCCGCGCTTCGATGGGCGCTACCTTGGAAGACGCGGACTTTCTCGAGGTGCTGCGTTTTCTCGACGCGTACCGGCGCGCGCAGGAGCAGTCGTCGGCGAGCGACGGGTGGGCGCTTTCGCCGAGCGCGTCGGTCGATGCCCTGCTCGTTGTGTTGGAGCCCGGGAGAAGTGGCGGGTACGGATTTTTTCTTGCCGATGGATATGACGCGCGATTAACCCAGGCGCGCGCGCGCGCGATCGAAAGCTCGGATCGCTTCGACGCGGAACGTGCGCGCATCGCCCGGCGTATTGCGGCGGACTTACACCGCGAGCACCTTGAAGACGACGAATTTGTCGTCATGCGCGAAGACCTTCCGAAGGGGCTGCCGCAAGGGGTGCGCGCCATTCGAGAAGCCGCAACTTACGTGCTGTGCGCGATCGATCTCGATGAAGCCGCCCTCGCTGCCAGGACCGCGCGCGACGGCGCGCAGGGGGCGCTTTGCGAGGTGGAAGACGCTGCGCGAGCGAGCATTTCGCGCGCGGTGCGCGATCAAACCCCGGGCCTGCGCAAAGCGATGCACGCGTTCGGTGCCTTCGATATGCTGGTCGCCGCAGTGCGCTTTTGCGCGATCCACCGCTGCGTGGCAGCGGAGATCTCGCAAGAGCCCGCCCTCGCCTTTACGGACGGGCGTTTTCTGCCTGTCGCGCAATCGGTGGAAGCGCAAGGTGGAACGTACAAACCGATTTCGCTCGACGTGCGCGCCGCCGCTGTGCTTACTGGGCCCAACATGGGCGGAAAATCGGTCGCACTGCGAACCTGCGCGGGCATAGCGCTGCTCGCCGCATTCGGACTTCCGGTTCCGGCGGCTTCGGCCCGCGTCGCGCTGTTCGCCTCGATCGCGTGGCTCGGCATCGGCACCGAGTCCGAACGCGCCACGCTGCTTTCCTCGTTCGCACAAGAAGTGGTTCGGTTGCGCGAACTGCTTGAGCGTGGGTCCACGCCAGCGCTGATGGTGGTCGATGAATTCGCCCGAACGACCACACCGCAAGAGGGCACTGCGCTCCTGGTCGCGCTCATCGGCGAGCTGAAGGCTAAGGATCATATCGCCCTCTTCGCAACGCACTTGCCCGGCATCGCGCGATTGGCGGGCGTTCGTCATTTCGCCGTGCGCGGGCTTCGCGACGTGCCGCGCACGCCGCCGCACGGCGACGTGAACGAAGCCTTGCGCGCCCTTGGAGATTCCATGGACTATAGCATTGTCGAAGTCACGAATACGCGCAGCGTCCAAGGCGACGCGATTGCCCTGGCCGAGCTCCTGGGGCTGGATGGCCGCATTATCGCATCCGCACGCAAGGCGCTGCATGCGCCCGTCGAAGACCAGTAGCAAATGGATCCGCTCATCATAACGGTCGCGCCCGTCGGGGCCGAACTCTCGCCCGACCAGACCCCCTATCTCGCCGTCACGCCGAAGGCGCTAGGCGAGGTAGCGGCAGCGTGCCGGGAAGCCGGGGCGTCGATCATCCACGTGCACTGCCGCAACGACGACGGCACGAACACGCATGCCGTCGAACGTTTCGATGCCGCCTTTCGCGCTATCCGCGAAGCGGCCGACCTGATCGTACAATTTTCCACCGGCGGCGCCATCGGTATGACGCCCGAAGAGCGCTCCGAAGTGCTGACGCTCAAGCCCGATATGGCGACGCTGACATGCGGTACGGTAAACTTCGGGGATGACGTTTTCGAAAACAGTTTTCCGATTATGCGCACGATTTTGCGGAAGATGCACGACAACGGCGTCCGTCCTGAGTTGGAGATTTTCGACAAGGGCCATCTTTCCAACGCACGCCGTCTGGAGCGTGAAGGGCTCTTAACGTTTCCGCAACACCTCGATTTCGTTCTCGGGGTTCCCGGCGGATTGGATGCGAGCGTGCAAAATTTGTGCGATTTGGTAGACGCGTTGCCTGCGGGCTGTACCTGGACCGTGGCGGGAATTGGACGCATGCAAACGCCGCTAGCGATGGCAGCGGTCGCCATGGGCGGTCACGTGCGCGTGGGACTTGAGGACAATATCTACTATGAGAAGGGACGGCTCGCTCGCAACGAAGAGCTGGTGGCGCGTATCGTGAGGATCGCTGCAGAGGCGGGCCGCCCGATAGCGACACCCGAGCAGGCGCGGACCCTTTTGCACATATCTCGTTAAAGTTTGAACAAAGTAGCTTTTAGAGGGGACGGTCGCGGGGTAACCAAACTATCGCGAGTTCTCTCGCCCCGGTGGATGTGGAGGTTTCCAGGCTCTGTTTACTTACGTGGTACGGCGGACCATCCAAGCGGTTCCGCTCCTGATCCTCATCTCGATCATCCTGTACGTCATTTTAATGAACGCCCCGGGTGGGCCGCTCGCGCCGTATTTACAGAACCCACACATCACGCCCGCCGATATCGAGCGTCTCAAACACAACCTGGGATTAGATCAGCCGCGCTACATTCAGTACATCCACTGGTTGGGTCACGTGCTGCAGGGCGACTTCGGTTACTCGACGAGCAACTCCGAGCCCGTACTGCAGGCGCTGCTGGAACGGCTGCCCGCCACCCTGGAACTCATGTTTTCGGCGTTCGTGGTGGCGTTCGTCATCGGCGTTTCGGCCGGCATTTTCTCCGCCGTTCGGCCCTATTCGGGCTGGGACTACTTTATTACCACGTTTGCTTTCTTCGGCCAGTCGATGCCGGTATTTTGGTTTGCATTGATGATGCAGCTCGCGTTTGCCGTGCACGGCATCCCGCTGGGCTTCGGTTACGGCATTCATTTGCCGTCGGCGGGGATCGCCGACAACACGGACGCGGTGGTGCTCGGCGACCGTCTTTCGCACCTCGTGTTGCCGACCATCGTGCTCTCGTTGCTGTTTGTGGCGTTATATAGTCGATTCATGCGCAGTTCGATGTTGGAAGTCATCAAGACCGACTACATGCGGACGGCCTCGGCCAAGGGGTTGCACTTCCGGGTCGTCCTGTTTAAGCACGGTCTGAAAAACGCACTCATCCCGCTCGTCACCGTGACGGCGCTCTCGTTGCCGGGCCTTTTCGCCGGCGCCATTATTACGGAAACGATTTTTGCTTGGCCGGGCGAAGGCCGCCTCTTTATCAATGCGTTGCAGCAGCAAGACATCTCGCTGCTTATGGGTTACTTGATCTTTAACGCGTTTTTGGTCGTGTTCTTTAATTTGCTCGCGGACGTCGCTTACGCGTGGCTCGATCCGCGCGTGAAGTACGACTAGGGGACGTATGGCAGCAGCGGTTCCTATGACCCCGGCCCCGGTCTTAGAAGAAGAGGCCTACACCAAAAATACGGTATGGCGTCGTTTTCGGCGGCACAAGCTCGCCATCGCCGGCGCCGTCGTTCTCGCGATCATGATTTTCGTCGCCGTCTTCGCGAAGTTCTTGGCCCCATTCGATCCGAACGGCATCGATCAGGTGCACTGGCAAGGCAACCCGCTGCCACCGTGTTTTGAAAGCCACGCCGCGTGTGGCGGCCACCTGTTGGGCAGCGATGAGGACGGGCGCGACTTATTCTCCCGTCTGATGTATGGCGCGCGCATTTCGCTGACGGTCGGTGTCTTTGCCGTCATCATGGAAATCGTGATCGGCACGTTCCTCGGCGCGATTGCCGGGTACTATGGCGGATGGATCGACTATGTCGTTATGCGCGTCACCGACGTCTTTTTGTCGATTCCATTGCTCCCGCTACTCCTGGTCCTCACCGCAATCGTTGCGGCCAGCTCAAGCAAAGCGAGCTTGAGTTTCGGAGTGATCGTCTTGATCATCGGAGGCCTGTCGTGGCCGAGCGTCGCGCGTTTAGTGCGAGCGAGCTTCCTCTCGTTGCGCGAGCGCGAATATACGGAGGCGGCGCGCGCGATTGGCAACCAAGACGGGCGCATCATCATGCGTCACCTTCTGCCGAACGCACTCGCACCGATCATCGTTCAGGCAACGCTCGACGTCGCGAGCGTCATCATCACCGAATCGACCCTCTCGTTCTTAGGCTTCGGCATTCAACCGCCGACGGCGTCGTGGGGCAACATGCTCGCGAACGCGCAGGGGACGCTCGAATCGGCCTGGTGGGTGGCGGTTCTGCCCGGTGTGTGCATTCTGGTGACGGTCCTTGCGATCAACTACATCGGCGACGGGCTGCGCGACGCACTCGATCCCAACATGCGCTAAGCGCTAAAGGAGAGGCCCCTGGGGACGCGAATCTTCGGGGGCTTTATTGCCCATGCGCGAGTGGCGAAATTGGCAGACGCACTAGCTTGAGGGGCTAGCGCCCGCAAGGGCGTGCTGGTTCGAGTCCAGTCTCGCGCACCACATCCCAAAGAGCTTGTCACGACAGGCCCTTTTGCTTATTCGGGGCAATTTATTCGCTTCGAACGTGATGCGTCTACAGACGAACCGGCCAAAGGAGCGAATTTTCCGCGGTGTCATCTAGCGCGAGCGGTCCGGCCGTCCTTCGCT
>JALYVW010000090.1 GCA_030853005.1 Vulcanimicrobiota bacterium | reverse complement strand
CCTTTAACGAGCGTTATGCCGGCGCTCTGAATGGCGACGTCCGTCCCCGTTCCCATCGCGATGCCGACGTCGGCCGCGGCAAGAGCGGGCGCGTCGTTAACGCCGTCGCCCGCCATGGCGACGACCTTGCCGCTCGAGCGGAGTTCCTTGACGATGCGCTGCTTGTCGTCAGGCAAAACGTCTGCATGCATGTCCTCGATCCCAAGTTTGGTCGCCACAACCTGAGCCGTCGTCGTGTTATCACCGGTCAGCATGACGATGTGCATGCCATCAGCCTTCAGCGAGGTTAGCGCCGCTTGCGTTGTTTGCTTGATTGGATCGGCGATCGCGATGACGCCCGCGGGCGCGCCATCGACGGCCACGAGAAGCGCCGTTGCGCCGTTGCGCTGAAAATCTTCGACCTTCGCCGTGAGGTCGTCGAACGAAATTTTACGATCCTCCATGAGTTTGGCGTTGCCCACTGCGACGCTGCGACCCGCGACCGTGCCCGTCACGCCCTTCCCGGTGACCGACTCAAAGCCCGTGGCTTCCACGATCTCGATGCCGCGCTCGCGGGCGGCGACGACGATTGCCGCGGCCAAGGGGTGCTCGCTCGAACGTTCGAGTGCGGCGGCAAGGCCGACGACGTCGGCCTCGGTCGAGCCGCTCGCCGTTGAAATTGCCGTCACCTTGGGCTTACCCTCGGTCAACGTTCCAGTCTTGTCGATGACGAGTGTGTCGACTTTCTCGAGACGTTCGAGCGCCTCGGCCGACTTGATGAGGACGCCCGCGCCAGCCCCCTTGCCGACAGCGACGCTGATCGACATCGGCGTGGCGAGGCCGAGCGCGCATGGACACGCGATGATGACGACCGAGACCGCTGCGATAAGGGCGTACGCGAACGACGGCGCCGGCCCCCATATCGCCCAAGCGAGGAATGCAAGAAGCGCGGCGGCGAGTACCACCGGCACGAAGTATCCGGACACCGTGTCGGCGAGCTTCTGAATCGGTGCGCGACTACGCTGCGCTTGGGAGACCATATCGACGATCCGCGCGAGCATTGTATCGGAACCGATTTGCTCGGCGCGCATGACCAGGGAGCCGGTACCGTTTACCGTGCCGCCGATGACCTTATCATCCGGCCCCTTCGGTGCGGGCATTGATTCGCCGGTGACCAACGATTCGTCGACCGCGCTCGACCCTTCGAGCACCGTGCCATCGACCGGCACAGCGTCGCCCGGACGAATGCGGAGCCGATCGCCGACGCGCAGTTGCTCCACCGGGATTTCTTCGTCATCGGCCCCGTCGCGCAACCGCCGGGCCGTCTTCGGGGCCAGATTTAACAGCGCACGGATTGCGCCGCCCGTCTGATCGCGCGCCCGGAGTTCGAGCACCTGACCCAGGAGCACGAGGACCGTGATGACGGCCGCGGCTTCATAATACACTGCGACCGTCCCGTCCATGGTCCGGAAATTTGGCGGAAAAATACCGGGCGCGAACGTGGCGACAAGACTGTAGAGATACGCCGTTCCGGTCCCCAAGGCGATCAGTGTAAACATGTTAAGGTTTCTCGAAACGAGCGACGCCCAACCACGTTCGAAGAACGGCCAACCGGACCACAGCACCACGGGAGTCGCCAGCGCGAACTGAATCCAAATCGATATGTTTGCTGGAACGAGTTGGTCGAGGTGCAGCATTGGAATATGCGCGCCCATCTCGAGAACGAACACCGGCAGCGCGAAAACCAAGCCGATCCAGAAGCGGCGGCTCATGTCGATGAGTTCTTCATTCGGGGGCGCCTCGGCCGAGATGGTCAGCGGCTCGAGAGCCATACCGCAAATCGGACAACTCCCCGGACCGTCTTTGCGAATCTGCGGATGCATGGGACAGGTGTAGGTTGTGTGCGCGGAAGCGACAGGTGCAGCTGCCGTCGTCGGAGCGAGATATTTCTCGGGCGACATTGCGAATTTCGCTCGGCAGCCATCGGAGCAGAAGTGATACGTCGTTCCGTTGTGCACCGACACATGCTCGTGATCGTCGGCTGCCACTTCCATTCCGCAGACCACGTCGATCATCGAAGGGGGTTTCGCGACGATCATCACACGACAGCTTTCTGGGAAGTTCAGTATTTTTGTATTGCTATACCCAACTTGGGTTTGTTCAGTCATCGGCTCGCTACCTGGAGCGCTTGTTCCCATCTTGGAGTCGCAGAGGTGCGGCTCGAGCGCCCAAAAGCGCCGCCCACGGCTGGATTACCGTCGAATGGCCGAAGCCCAGGCTGATCTTGGATAAGAATCGTGACGAAGAAAGAGCAAGGGCGACGCCGATGACGAGAAGACACACCGACAGGAGCGTCGTGCGTATAATCGCGCTGCCGCTAATCTGCGGGCTGCCGCGCTCGCTATTGCCGGGCATGGTCATCTTCATCGGTGTCGGCTCGGACGTCTGCATGGTCTCTGCCTTCGGCGTGGCGCGCGATAAAGGTTGTACTGTCAGCATGCCATGCTTAAGGCCGCGCGCCACGAGCCACCAATTCATCGGGTACGCTGCAATAAAGCCCGCCAGCAATGCCATGCTCATGACGAACCAAAATTCAGGCATGCGCGGCGTCAGTATTGTCCCGACGACGAGACGACCGAACGTTGCAACCGGCAACATCGCCGCCATTAGGGTGTTCATTGACAGAAACTCCGCTAGAAACGTCTTCCGAAGCGATGTGAGGTACGATCCGCCGATCATGTCGCGCATAAAGAGTGCTTGGAAAATCGTCCAGCCGAAGCCGAAGCCCAGAACGTACTCGAGCGCGATGTCCGCCGGTCGAGAGAGCGCAAGGTAGGACGCGAGCACCGCACCGGCGAGAATACCGACGCCGTCACCCGCGACGCAATGCATAGTCGAGCCCAATACTTGCCGCCAACGTGCTGCGGTGTACGCCTCGTGCGTACCCTTCAGCGGTTCCCGACATCCGAGCACGTAAAGAAAAACTCCGACCGGCCCCATGTATGCCGTTAGGAGAATAAAGCCCCATTTCAGGACCGGCGATGCAGGCGTTGATCGGATGTCGATCACCACAAAGAGCAGAGACAGGCCCACCAAAATGAACCACAGCAGCATCACGCCGTCGAGAAGCATCTTCACATAGCTCGCGGTCTGGTGGTCAAGGCGGCGACATGAGATCCGGAAAGAGTCCAAAGGCAGAATAATGCGCTGTCACCGTGGCCTTCTTGATCGACGTAGGCGGAGTGCGGCTGCGCGGCGGTCAAAACTAAGCCCGCTTTTTTAACGCGGAACGAGTTTCTACCAGCGCTGCCGGAATTCGTTTTGGGATGGACTTTCCGACACGGGAAAGTCGCCCAATTAGCGGATTTGAGTTGAGATATATAAGGCAATATCGTGAAGGTCTCGCTTGGACATAACCCAGCGCGGCATTACTAGGCTCAGCTGATCGCCGTTCTGATCTACTCCAGAAGAAATCGCGCGCTGGAAAAGCGCGAGCGTCCAGGGCGTGTTTTTCGCGTTCGTCGAGCCCATGGAGGCCATGTCTAACATGTGCGCCTGAGAGCCAAGTTTCGCGCTTATCGCGCCGTCTGCGAGTTGCACGCCACCCGCCCCGTCGGGGCCGTGGCATACCGCGCAACTTTGATAGTATCGCGTGGGAGTAGCCGTCGTGATTCGCGTGCCATCAATATCTGTATTCGTCAGGAAAATCGAGCGCCCGTTTACGATCGCCGCCGCATCACGGGCGGACGTCGGGATGTTGGGCGCCGCACTTGAGCGCGGCATAGCCATCGGTGTCGCACTCGACACCGACATCGCAGTAGCGACTGGTATGGCGCTCGGCACGGTTCCGCGCGGAAAGCGATCCCGATACCACGGCCCGGCCCAGAGTAACTGATATTTCTGCACCGGTAGCTTGCCGGGGCCCAGGAGATCCTCGACCGTCAAAACGAGATTCGGTCTTAGGCTGAAGGCAGCCGCGGACACGTAGTTGACAGTCGCGCTACCTCGCCCGTCATCCGTGTGTTCGTATCGAAGATCGACATGCAGCCAAGACTGTTGGCCGTAAATATATTCGAGGGACGTGCCGCGACTCGATGCCGATGGCGACGCCCCATCGTTCGGATTAATATCGTGTCCGACCGTTCCCATCGCCGTCAGTTGATATCGTTCACCTCCGTACGAAGCCAGCGCCGCCGCACGCGTGTAAGAATCGTTCGCGCCGGATGGCAGGGGATACGAACCACGTAGTCCAGCGAATCCGCCGGACCATCTCGATTCCGGAGACAAATATTGGATCGAAGCGCTCCAGGCCGTTCCCTCGCCTTCGCTGCTAAAAGCGCGCTCGATTGGCGCAGTCCCGCTCAAATATGATACGTTGCCGATCAATCCAAGATGGCCCATCTGCGTGTACGACGCACCCCAACGGTTGTCGGCAAGCGTCGAACCGTTTAGCCCTACCGGCAAACTCGCCACCGCGTATCCGGAGAGCGACAGCGACTGGCTCGTCCAGGGGGCGAAGATGGGCGTTGGAAATCTCCCGATCTGCAAACTGCCCTTACCGTGGGAGAATCCATTGTAGGCGCCCCATATCTGATCGACGGAACCGGCCGGAAAGCCGCCGGCTACGACCGGCACCGATGCGAAATATGAAACATCGGGCCCAGCAAAGCCGCCGGCGAGGAACTGCACGATCGCGCTGTAGACGCCCGGAAGGATCTTAGCGGGCGGATTCGATGCATTACCGGTAACCTCCAGCGCCACCGGTAAGCTGCGGTTCTGTATCATTTGTAGGTGCTTGTTGAGGCCTCTGGAAAAATTCGTCATCAAGACGTAGCGGCCATAACTATTCAAGTACGGCACCGCAGTGTGGCAGAGGCCGCAGTTCACGCCGCCTTGTCCGTTTGCAAATACGGGGATCGCCGACGCCGATTTTGGCGAGCTTAATGACCACGCGAGAAGCATCGCCGTAGAAAGCCCGAGTATCCGAACGCGAGTTCTCAACATATTTTCGTCGCGCACGTTTTTCGCACGCGATGGGCGACGCTCATGTCTTTCGCGCAACCACCGCGTTGTAGACCCACGCTGCCACGCCGCCAGCGATTGCGCCGCCTAAGAAACCGGCAAGCAGCGCGAAAACGAAGAATCCCACGCCGCTTCCCATCGGCGAACCCCCGCCGTAGCCGGGGCCCCCGCCGGGGTAGCCGTGCATCATCCGGCCGCCGCCACCCATCATGCCCCAGTGGGAGCCCATCAGGGCGCCGGACAGTAGAATAAGAACGGCGCCGGCTACGCCAAAGCCGACGGCGAGAGCAAGTGGATTCAAACGCATGACCGCAAGAGTTGTCGCGGACGTGGATGGTTGCTGTATCACAATTCTTCCTCAATCTGCAGCCTCGCATCGTTGAGAGGCTTGCGTACCGTTCGGGTGATTTGCACGGCGACGCGCCGTTAGATCATCTTCCGCGGAATGCGAGCGTAGCGATCGATTTTCTCTTCGCCTCGTCGTATAAACGTATGTTCAAGGATCCGATCCGTAAAGACTTTTTTACGCCGCATCGGAAATCGCGAGTTGCAGACGGGTATTGACTTCTTCTGCCACTTTGTTCAAAGCGGCGCTATCGACAACCGCCATCATCGCTTTTGCGTCTATTGCGCTTATTAAAGTCTTGCCGCCCTTCCGCCGCACTGTCACGTTGCACGGAAGCAGCAGGCCCAATTGTTCTTCAATAGTCAAGGCTTCGTTCGCAAATTGCGGACTACAAGCGCCTAGAATTACATAGGCATCTCGGTCGACGTTCAGTTTTTCCTTTAGCGTTTTGGCGATGTCAATTTCAGAGAGAACGCCAAAGCCTTGTTCCTTGAGCGATGCCTTTACTCGCGCGACCGCTTCATCGTAGGGGTGTTCGGACTGGACGGTAAAGCCGTATCGCTCGCTATTGACTGTTGTCATTTGCTGAAGCCTTTCGTTCCCATTTGGATTTGTAAACACTATCTTTCGTACCATACATTTTTGCAGCAGCAACCTGCTGGGTAGGTCGCGTTTTACTTGACGACGTTCACCTTAAGCAACATCTTCCCGTGGCCTATCCCGCAATAAATGGCGCAGCGAGCCACGAATTTGCCCGTGTGTCCCGGAGTCACTTCGACGATTGAAGGTTTGGTGCCGATAGTAACGATTCGGTTCAAGCCGATCTCTGGAATTGTAATGCCGTGGGTTCCCTTGCCGACGAAGATCAATTTAGCGTGCTGGTGCACCTTGAGTGTTATCGTCCCGGGATTGAATGAGAAATCCTTGGCGTATACGTGGATCTGCGGCTCGCGCGCGATCGCGGGAGCGATCGACAGGGCTGACAGTGCAATGATAAAGGCGGCGGATAGAATTTTCACGTTGTAATACCTTTCGGGTAAATAACATAGATAGTTAGTGCGATTCAATTGCGATGGATCCGCATCGCGGCTACTTGGTAGTTCAGTTCGTAACAATGACCGTGAGCGCCATGCGTTCGTGGCCGGGACCGCAAACGATTGCGCAGTGCAGCACGTACCTCCCGGCTTTCTTCGGCGTTACGTTCAGCGTTACAAATTTTCCCGACTCCATCGGGGTGAGAGGAATGCCAAGATCTTGAGACTGGATACCGTGGACGCCTTGAGTGCTCGTGAGACGCAGGCGCGTGGTTTGGCCGACGTGCAGAGTAATGGTGGCCGGCGCAAATTTCCAATTTGAAGCGCTAACGTTCACGATTGGATGCACAGCCGTTGCTTTTGGCGCTGAGACAGCGGTTGCGGCGGGCGATGCACTCGTTGCGGCGGGCGACGCACTCGTTGCGGCGGGCGACGCACTCGTTGCGGCGGGCGACGCAG
>JALYVW010000089.1:2092-6848 GCA_030853005.1 Vulcanimicrobiota bacterium | reverse complement strand
GGGAATGCGCCGCATGCGTCCGGTGGTTTGGCCAGCCTATGCCGTAGCGGCCGCGTGTTTTGCGATCGCGCTGATTACGTCGGTATACAATATTGGACTGAGCCAGCGCATTCGCCAAGCCGATTCGCAAATCGTCGCACTGACCACGCATGCAAATGCGCTCGCTAGCGGCTCCGAAACACAAAAGCAAATGGTTGCCGACCTCATGGCTACCGACTCGCAACGCTTCGCCGTCACCGGGGGCGAAATCGTCAAGAACGAAGGCCGCGTATACATCGCAATGCACGCGGCGCCGCAGCCTCCAAAAGGCAAGGTGTATCAGGCGTGGTACCTGCGCGCAGGCGCCAAAAGCATGACGCCTTCACTGACGTTCGTGCCCGATCGCAGCGGCGTGGCCGTCGTGTCGATTCCCGGAAATGCCAAAGTGTGGCAGGCCGTGGCGGTTTCGCTCGAACCGGAAGGCGGAAGCAAACAGCCGACATCCAAGCCGACCTTCGTGGTGAAACTCACGTAAAGTGGCCCCCGGCGTAACGGCGTTTACGCGCGCGCACGAAAGCGAAGCGCTCGCATTCCTCGCCCGCGCCCCCTACGATAACGCTTTTTTAATGTGGATCATCGAAGGGCAACGCTCGACTTCGGTGCGGGAGGCCGTCTACGTCTTCCACGATGAAAGGTCGCGAATCGACGGCGTCGCATACTTCGGCCGCCAAGTGGTGTTGGCCGCCGAAGATTCGTCCGTGGCCGCACGTTTTGCGGCACGCGGTTATCGCAACGAACGAATGATCGTCGCTCCGCGCACGCTCGCCGAGGCGTATTGGAAGGCCGTCCGCGCGTGGCACCTTCCGCCTCGCATTATTCGGATGAGCCAGCCGCTCTTTGCACTGAGCCCCGCGAGCTCCTCAAAGCGTCCCGTAGAGGGCGTGCGCGTAAGGCCGGCGGAAGCTCGCGACTGGGAAACGATTGCGCACAATTCCGCAAAAATGATCGAGCAAGAATTGGAATACAATCCGCTCTCTTCGGAATTTTACGCGAACATTCGGAGCATGATCGCACGCGAACAGTGGTGGATGGGCGAATATGCGGGCGATCTGTGCTTCATGTGCAATCGCGGACCGCAGACGGGCGCCACACTGCAACTCCAGGGCATCTGGACGCCGCCGCACATGCGCGGACGAGGCATGGCAACGGCCTCGCTGGGAGAGATCTGCGGCATCCTACTCGAGCAAACGCCGACGCTCTCGCTCTACGTGAACGGGTTCAACGCGCCAGCCATCGCGCTCTACGAGCGGCTCGGTTTTATGCGCGTCGGGGAATTCCAGACGCTTCTGTTCTAAGTCGAATCCGCGGCGCCTAAGACTCGTCGTGGTGGTGAAAATGCCCCTCGACATTTTGAACGCCGCTCTGAACGGCGTTTTCCGTTTTCCGGGTGGCATTGACGATCCAATTGATGACGGCGATCACGCCAATAATGGCGAAAATAACGATGATGCCGAGGAACCAAGCCGCGGTTTCGGCCAAGCGAACGAAGAAGTGTTCCATAGGAGCCTCCAAGCGGTAATCTGCTAGCCCTATCTTCGTGCGGCGTTCGCGCCTACCCTAGCCTCGAGGCAGGAAAGCAAGGATTCGCCTTGTCACCCGAATCGGAAACGGCTATGATGGGCCAAGTACTTCCATTTCTGAAGGAGTCTGTTTTTTATGAAACGTCTTATTTCGTCCGTCATGGCCATGATGCTGCTCGCAGCAGGCCCGGCGGTTGCCTCCAAAATGCACAAACATTCCATGATGCATCACGGCATGATGACGCGCTCTCATTGCTCGACCGGCATGCACTACGTCCACGGCTTCAAGCGTAACGGCAAAATGGTCAAAGGCTACTGCCGCAAAGGAATGATGAAGTAACTCACTTCAAACTTCCCGGATAAGCGGCCGAACGGCCGCTTTTTTTTGGGCCGGCAGCGCACCATAGCGGCAGTTGCACTTTCAGGCAAAGAAGCCCATACTCTGGTTGTTGGCATAACGCCAAAGGAGGCGATTGTTCTGGCTGAATGTGTGGTAGCCGGGATCGCGCGTACGTCCGATCCTGCGCAACTTGAAAAGATTCTCATGGGATGCGCGCATCTCGATCCAGCGCGTCTCACCGTCATCACCCGGCAAGAAAGCCCGGCCCAAGACTCGTCCCCACTCCACTTCGTTCATGCCGAGAATTCGTCGATGGGAACGGGATCCGGAGGAACGGGCGTTCCCGGAATGAGCCGTGGAGCAACGCTCTCGTCGCTGGTTGGGCGAACATCGGTTCCGCACTATTTGAGCGCAACCAAGATCAATCCCGATCTTGCGGAAAACTATAACGTCGCTATTCACGAAGGCCGCAGCGTCGTTGTTTTCCACAGCTCCTCGGGCGAAGATCCAACTGTGGTTCAGGAAACGTTTCGGCATTGCGGTCTGGTGAATGTACGCGCGCTCGCAAACCGGACCGCTAAGACTCCCGCTTAGACGGTAGCCGGACTGACCTCAGGCTCGGCTTCGAGTCGATCAAACGCGCGCAGTGCGGGAAAGATCCCCGCCCAGAGGGCGATGATGGCGAGCGTGGCGATGCCGCCAACGACAACGGACACCGGAGCACTCGAAAATCCGGCGAGCGTTCCCGATTCAAATGCGCCAAGCTGGTTCGATCCGCCGATGAACACATTTTCGACGGCGTTCACGCGCCCGCGCATCGCGTCGGGCGTTCCTAACTGCACGAGCGCCGACCGAATGACGACGCTGACCATGTCGAACCCACCGACGCAGGCGAGCGCCGCGAGCGAGAGCGGCAAGCTACGCGAAAGTCCGAAGACGATCGTCGCGGCCCCGAATCCGGCCACGCATGCAAACAACAATCGCCCCGCATTGCGCACGATCGGCCTGCGAGCGATAGCAATAGCCACTATGAAGGCGCCAACGGCCGGAGCGCTGCGCAAAAGGCCGAACCCTGTCGGCCCAACGTGCAAAATGCTCGTAGCATAAACCGGCAGCAGCGCCGTCGCTCCGCCGAACAACACGGCGAACAAGTCTAACGAAATTGCACCGAACACCACCTTCTGTTTGAAGATGAATCGGATGCCCTCCAGGGCCGAGCCTGCCCGCAGCGCTATGCGTTCGTCGCGACGCCGCGGTCGTAATCGTGCGAAACTTGCCGCAGAGGCAGCGTAGAACGCGCCCGAGATCGCAAGGGCCAGGGGCGTTCCGACGGCGATCAATACGCCTGCGAACGCCGGAGCGGCAATGGAAACGAGTTCTTGCGCCGACGACGAGAGGCTTTGCGCGCGCACGTAATGCTCCGAACGTACGATATTGGCGAGCAGGGCGCGTTGCGCCGGAACCCGCAGTGCGTGCGTCGTTCCGATTGCCGCAACCGCCGCGAAATACGCCGCGATGTTCGCAACGTGCAAAAATGCCAGCAGTGCGAAGATGGCGATGGCCAAAGCTTCGGCCGCCGTCGCAATGACGCACACCAAGCGTCGATCAAAGCGATCGGCTAGGACGCCGGCGGGGACGGCGAGAAGCAACTGCGGTAAAAATAACAAGAGTCCGACGAGCCCCAAATCGAACGCCGAGTGGCGAACATTGAACACCTGCCACGCTACGGCGACATCTTCGATTCCCGATCCGAACAATGCCGTTTGTCGAGCCAGAAAATAGGCCCGCACGTCGGGATCGCGTAAAAGATTACGAATGTTTGCCCACGCAGGTACCGTACACCCAGGCGATGAGTACGGCTTGCAGCGGAAGCCGTAGGTAGAGCGCGACCGGCGGGGCGATGTCGGCATACGCGTGAGGATGCGTCGCCATGTGCACGTTGGCCGGAAACACGGCGACGAGCAGCGCGATCAACCCTATGCCCGCAGCTTTGCGCGTGACCGGTACGAGGACGCCCGCGCCTCCGAGTATTTCGAATGCGCCGCTCACTGCGACGAGCGCGGCGGGGGCGGGTAGCCACGGAGGGACAATCCGCTCGTAGACCGGGGCATGCAGAAAATGCGCCGCGCCGGCGGCAAGAAATCCCACACCGATTAAAACGGCGGAAATGCTACGAAATCGATTCACGGGTTGCGGGCGACGTACCGATATTGGCCCGGCTTCCATTCGCACACGGAGCCATCGCGCATGGCAAATGATTCGCATCCATCGACGTCGGGGTTAAAGTCCCCGTTCAATTGTTTGGTCCCGCCGGTGTCCACGGCGGGGTCTTGTCGGGCCGCCGCGCGTGCTTTTACGTAAGAAAATTGGGGATTTTTCGTCAGCGGGTTTAGGGCCTGGGCGAGGCGCTGCGCATCGTTCATTCCGCCCCATTGACGTAAGATGGCCGCGTTCCCTCGCTCTGGAGTCGGGGTTAAGAACGCGCCAAGTGCGACCACGGCATTTGACAGGGCCTCGAGGGGCGTGCCATGCTGGACGCTACTCCTGCGCGATCTTTCGAATGTGATCGAGCCGCGCTCTCTCGAAAGATCGATAATCATTTCAACCTTTAAAGAACTCGGCTTAAAGCCGGCGCTGCTGCGCGCGGTCGAAGCTCTCGGCTTCGCCGAACCTACTCCCGTCCAGTTTCTCTCCATCCCCCCGGCCCTCGAAGGGCGCGATATTCTTGCCAGCGCCGAAACCGGCAGCGGCAAGTCGGCGGCGTTCGGCCTGCCCATTCTTCAGCACCTTATGGACGAGCCTCGAGGAAAAACACGTGTGCTGATTCTGGCGCCGACGCGCGAACTCGCCGAACAAA
>JALYVW010000089.1:0-2082 GCA_030853005.1 Vulcanimicrobiota bacterium | reverse complement strand
CTCTCGTTTCGTTCGCCAAAAAGACCGACATCAAAATTGCGCCCGTGTACGGCGGAGTCGGATTCGAAGGTCAAGTACGCGCGTTCCGCAGCGGTGCCGACATTATTGTCGCGACGCCGGGCCGTTTGCTCGACCACCTCAATCGCGGTACCGCGCGTCTTCACGACATTCACACGCTCGTGCTCGACGAGGCCGACCGCATGTTGGACATGGGCTTCCTACCGTCGGTTCGCAAGCTGTTGAAAGCGATCCCCAGCAAGCGTCAGACGCTCTTCTTTTCGGCAACACTTCCGCCCGCGATCGCCGCATTGGTGCGGGAGATGCTGCACGAGCCGGTACGCGTGGAACTGGCGCCGAAGGCCTCGCCTGTCGCGGGACTCACGCAAACCGTATACGCCGTTCCGCAGGAACGCAAGACCGATTTGCTGCTTGAATTATTGAAAGATAACGCCATCTACTCTGCAATTGCGTTCACTCGCACCAAAGCGCGAGCAAACCGGCTCGCGGCGGCGTTGGAGAAACACCGTATCTCGGTGGAACTCATTCACGGCGACCGCTCGCAAGCACAGCGTACGCGCGCCCTTGCGGATTTTAAAAAGGGTAAGCACCGCATTCTCGTGGCGACCGATATCGCCGCTCGGGGAATCGACATCGTGGAACTGGGGCACGTGGTCAATTTCGACGTGCCGGCAATTGCCGAGGACTACATGCATCGGGTCGGACGCACGGCGCGCGCCAATGCAACGGGCGACGCCATCACGTTTGTGTCCTACGACGAAGAGCCGCTGATCAAACAAATCGAGTACGCGCTAGGCAAGCCCCTGGCCCGCGCGGTAAACCCACTCTTTCCCGAGGCGAGCGTCGTGGCACCCAAGGCGCGCGTCGTCTATCGCTCGCGTTCGCGCCGCCGTTAAACGTTTCCGGTTCGAATTTCTGGATACACTACAGAATACGGAGGTTTACTATGAAATGCAAAGGTCAAGATTGTAAGTGCCAGGCCGAATCTGGCGAATTCTGCAGCGACGACTGCAAGCAAGCCACGGAACACGGGCACTGCCACTGCGGGCACGACGCCTGCAAGTAGGCATTCCGGCAACGCCTTCGCTAACGCAAGGCTTATACTAGGTCGGTCGTTCTGAACGAAGACAAGAGGGGGAAGTGCTCGGGCACTTCCCCCTCTTGTCTTTGTGCGAGGCCCATTTTTCGGTAGCCCGAACCTCCGATAAGTCATGAAGCGCAAGATATTTGGCCTCGCCACGATCGTGATCTTGCTGCCAAAAACGGCACAGGCGCACGAGAAATGGTTTACCGATGCCTCCCCCTATCCGCTGCGACCGGACCTGATAATCGGCAGCGGAGCCATCTGGTACGTGTTCGGGACTTTGCTCGTTTTTGGAGTCCTTGCGGTACTTTGGCGAGCGCGCGGCGGCCGCGACTTCATCCCCGGACCCGAACGCTTTGGCGCGACCGAACGCGGTCGGCAAATGATCTATGCGCTTTTACCGCTCGCAATCGGGCTTCACGTAGCCATTCCCCTGTTCGTCAATGGAACGCATGGGCTGCTGCTGTCTCCAAATATCCATCTAAGCGGCCCGGGGATCTACCTCATTGGCGTCATCGAGATCGGCATCGGACTCTCGCTGTTCTATGGCGGCCTGACGCGTCTGGCCGCCATAATGCTCGCTCTGCTATGGGCTACAGCGTTTTTTTTCGCAAGACCGCAAGACGTGCTGGATAACGTTTTCTTCCTGGGAATCGCAGCGTTTTTCTTTATGGCGGGACGCGGGCCGATCAGCGCTGACCGGCTCATGTTTCCCGCTCTGGAACCATCGCCGCGCCTAGCACGATACGCCGTCGACGCTTTGCGCATTGGGATCGGTGCAAGCTTCGTCGTCGTCGCATTCACGGAAAAACTCGCAAACCTACCGCTCGCCTTAGCCTTCCTGCATCACTACCATCTCAACTTCACGCCGTACATCGGCATGGCGATGCCGGACAGCGCCTTTGTGTATGCTTCCGGATCGGTGGAATTGCTCGTCGGGTTGTCTTTGCTCTTTGGAATATTTCCGCGCGAGATCATCA
>JALYVW010000088.1 GCA_030853005.1 Vulcanimicrobiota bacterium | reverse complement strand
CATCAAATCCCGGCTGGAGCCGGGGGGCGTCTACGTGCTTCAGGCGAGTACCGCCGGCTTTCACAACATGGTGCTGCACGCAAAAATGGCGCGAACGTTGCGCGACTACTACCGTCACGTCGTATCGTTTTACACACACATTCCGGCGTTCGATAACGATTGGGCGTTCATCGCGTGCTCCGATGAGGCCGACCCCTCGGCGCTCGATGTGGCTCGAATCGACGCCTATTGCGCGCAGCTGCGCGGAGAAAACTTTTTTTATGACGCGCAGACGCACCGGCGCCTTTTCGCCCTCCCGCTCTACCTGCGCCGCGAGCTTTCCAAAGCCGGCGACCGATTTTAAGCGGGAGCATGCCGGGCGGCACAAGCAATAGACGAAATCGCACGAGTCTTCTAGGCTAGGGAGCACATGACGATCGATCAAGCGTCCGCGATTCGCCAATGGGACAAGGAAAAGTCGCATTTCGTCGAGCTGCTGGATCTGCACCTGGACAGCGTCGGAGACGGCAAAGCCGTCATGCGCATGCCCTTTCGTCCCGAAATCAGCAACGGCGCGGGAGCCGTGCACGGCGGAGCCATCGTCAGTTTATGCGACACATGCTTTTATATCGCGCTCGCTTCCATCTACGGGCGCGAGCAGGACACGACCACTGCGGCACTGGCATGCACGTTTCTGGCGCCGGCGCTCCCGCCCCACGATCTCGTTGCCGAAGCCACCGTGTTGAAATCCGGGCGGCGCATCGTCTACGGAGAAGTGCACGTGCGAAGCGATGGAAAAACGATCGCTCACGCAACGTTGAGCTTTCTCAACACCTATCCGCAAGAAAAACCGAAGAGCGTATGAGCGAACATCCTAAACGTACGGCACTGTATGACGAGCACGTGCGGGCCGGCGCGCGACTCATCAAATTCGGCGGTTTCGATATGCCCGTACAGTACGGCAGCATTTTGAAAGAACATGAAGCGGTACGGCATCGTGCCGGCCTCTTCGATCTCTCGCACATGGGGCAGTTTATTTTAGAAGGCGAAGGCGTTGCCGACTGGGCCGACGGCCTCACGACCAACGCGGTCGGCACGATGAAGCCGTACCAGGCGCGCTACAACATCTTTACCAACGAGCATGGTGGCGCGCGCGACGACGTTATTTTCTACCGCCTCGACGGGCGCTGGCTCTTGGTCGTCAACGCATCCAACGCCGATAAAATCTGGGCGCATCTTAACGCGAATCTCGGCACCTCGGGCGTTCGGCTCACCAACTTGCACGGCAAGAGCGCGCTCATCGCCATACAAGGACCGAAATCGCTAGACATTCTCGCGCCGCACGCGGAACCGCCGTTAGCCGATCTTAAGTATTATTTCTGTTGCGAAGGAACCGTCTACGGTAAGCGCGCCACGATCGCGCGCACGGGCTATACCGGCGAAGATGGCTTCGAACTCTTCGTCGATGGCGCGGATGCCGCACAGATCTGGCAGCGCCTGTTAGCAGATGGGGCCGGCATGGGGCTCGAGCCTGCGGGACTCGGGGCGCGCGACGTGTTGCGTCTGGAGGCCGGCATGCCGCTCTACGGACACGAGCTCACCGAGGAGATTACGCCGCTGCAAGCCGGTCTGACATTTGCGCTGAAGCTGTCGAAGCCGGGCTTCACGGGCAAGGACGCGTTGCAGGCCCAAAAAGATTCCGGCGATTTTTCGAGGATTGCCGGCCTCGTGATGGCGGGACGGGCCCCGGCGCGCGAAGGGTATCCCGTTTTCCTCGGCGATGCTCGGGTGGGCGAAGTCCGCAGTGGTACCACGGCGCCATCGGTTGGGAACAAGAACATCGCAACGGCTCTCCTTACGCCGGAAGCCGCAACCCCCGGTACGGCCGTACGGGTCGAGATTCGCGGAACGCTTCACGACGCGACCGTCGTGCCGCTTCCCTTTTACAAACGCGCGTAGCGCATCAGAAGGAGACGGAGCACTGTGGCTCAGCCCGAAAATCTGCTGTATAGCAAAGAGCACGAGTGGGTGAAACTCGACGGTGACGTTGCGACTGTCGGCATCACCGACTACGCGCAAAATTCCCTTGGCGACATCGTCTACGTCGAGCTACCGCGCGTCGGCGCGACCATTTCGCAATTCGGCAACGTAGGCGTCGTCGAATCGGTGAAAGCCGTGTCGGATCTGTTTACGCCGATCGGCGGGGAAGTCGTCGAAGTCAACGCCGGCTTGGAGGCGGATCCCGCGCTCGTTAATCGCGAGCCGTTTGAAGGCGGCTGGATGCTCAAAGTTCGCCTCATCGATGTGTCTGAAAAAAACAACCTTCTCTCCGCCGCCGATTACGAAAAAGAAATCGGCGAATAGAGGAGCTCCATCATCTATACTCCTCATACGGAGCGCGATATCGCGCAAATGCTCGAGACGATTGGCGTCGCTTCCCTAGACGAACTGGTAGCCGTGCCCGAGGCGGTCAAACTCCGGACGGCGCTCGATATGGTTCCGGCGCTTCCGGAAATGGAGATCGTCCGCAGGTTCAAGCACTTCGCGCGCCGGAACGGCGGCGCGGATGCGGTGTCGTTTTTGGGTGGCGGCAGCTACGCGCACTACGCGCCGCCGGCGATTGCCACGCTGGCTATGCGCGGAGAATTCCTGACCTCGTATACGCCGTATCAAGCCGAGGTCTCGCAAGGCTATCTGCAAGCGATTTACGAGTGGCAAACGTACATCGCTCTGCTGACGGGGCTCGATATCGCGAACGCATCCGTGTATGACGGCGCGACGGCTCTGGCCGAAGGGGCGATCATGGCGATCAACGCCACGGGTCGCAAACGCATTTTGCTCTCGCGCGCGATCAACCCAAATTACCGCGCCGTCCTGAAGACGTACTGCGACGGACTCGAAATCGCGATCGACGAAATCCCGCTCGCCGCGGACGGCACCACCGATTTCGACGCGCTCGCGACCATGGTGGCGGACAAAACCTACGCCTGCGTTGCCGTTCAGTCGCCGAATTTTTTTGGCAACGTCGACGTCCCCGTCCAAAGCGCTCGCGAGGCCATCGCGCACAGCGGAACGATTCCGATTGCGGTCGTGGCCGAAGCGCTGGCCCTTGCCGCGCTCGCAACGCCGGCATCGTGGGGCGCCCAAATCGCCGTCGGCGAAGCCCAGTCTTTCGGCATCGCGGTCGCGTATGGCGGCCCTTACGCTGGGTTTATCGCGGCCACGACCGAGCATCTGCGGCGCATTCCCGGACGGCTGGTTGGGAAGACCGTCGATAATGCGGGCAACGAGGCGTTTGTGCTGACGTTGCAAGCGCGCGAACAGCATATCCGGCGGGAGCGCGCGACGTCGAACATTTGCACCAACCAGGCGCACTGCGCGCTCATTGCGACCATGTATCTCGCATTCATGGGCGCGACCGGATTGCGCGATGTAGCCGCTGCGAATCTCGCCCGCACGCGCGAATTGGCGACCCGCGTCAGTTCCATTCCTGGGCTCAAGCTGCCGTTCGATGCGCCGTTTTTTAACGAAATCGTCGTGGACGTGGGTGAGCCCGCGAGCGGCGTCTTGCGCGCTCTACAGTCGCGGGGAATTCTTGGGGGCATCGACTTGGGGCGCTTTTATCCAGAGATGTCGACGTGCATTCTGATGACGGCTACGGAGCTGACCAGCTCGGGCGACATCGCAAAACTTGGCTCGGGACTTGAAGAGGTCGTTCATGTCACGGCTCGCGTCTGATCATTCGGCATCTCCGACCATTTTTGAAACCGGCCAACCGGGGCGGGCGAACCGGTACGTTGCGGCGGGCGAACCGCTCGAAGCGTATTTGCCGGCGGCCGTTCTGCGCGACGACCTGCCGTTGCCGGATAACTCGGAGCTCGATGTCGTGCGACATTTCACGCGCCTGTCGCAACGGACGTTTGGCATCGACCTCGGCTTCTATCCGCTCGGCTCGTGCACGATGAAATACAACCCGCGAGTGAACGATGCGATGGCCAATCTTCATGGGATCGCGGACTTGCATCCTTGGACTCCCGACGATCTCGCGCAAGGCGCTTTGCAGATCATGTGGGAGTTGGAGCGCAACCTTGCCTCGTTGTTCGGCATGGCGGCTTTCTCACTCAACCCCGCCGCGGGGGCCCACGCGGAGCTTGCCGCACTGCTGATCGCAAAGAAATATTTTGCCGAACGCGGCGAGGTTGCGCGCAATAAGGTTATCGTACCCGATACGGCGCACGGCACGAACCCGGCTTCGGCCGCGATGTGCGGATTCAAAGTGATTTCGCTGCCGAGTGACGCCCGCGGGCGCGTCGCCGTCGACGCCCTAAAAAGCGTCATCGGCCCAGACACGGCGGTGTGCATGATGACCAATCCGAACACGCTGGGGCTTTTTGAAGATCACATTCACGAGTTAACGCAGGCCGTGCACGAAGTCGGTGGCCTGATGTACTACGACGGGGCCAACGCCAACGCAATCATGGGAAACACGCGGCCCGGCGACATGGGCTTCGACCTCATGCACTTGAACCTGCATAAGACGTTCACCATTCCGCACGGAGGCGGCGGAGCCGGGCACGGGCCAGTCGGCGTTGCCGCGCACCTGGTCGAGTATCTCCCAACGCCGGTGGTACGCGCCGAGCCCAAGCCGGATGCCGACCCGAACCTCGCGCCGAGCGATCGACTTGCGTTTCGTTTGGATTTCGATCTTCCGAAGTCGATCGGCCCGATGCGTTCGTTCTGGTCGAACTTCGCTCACGCCGTGCGCGCGTTAGCCTATATTTATGCTAACGGCGCCCAAGGTTTAACGAACGTTTCGAAACTCGCCGTGCTTAACGCGAACTATTTACGCGTGAAGATCGCACCGTTTTTAGAAACGCCCTACCCGGAAATCTGCCGTCACGAATTCGTAGCCTCAGCGCAACCGTTAAAAAAGGAAACCGGCGTGCGCGCGCTCGACGTTGCCAAAGCGCTCCTCGATCGCGGATTCATGGCTCCAACGATGTACTTTCCGCTCATCGTTCCGGAGTGTTTGATGATCGAGCCGACCGAAACGGAATCGAAAGAAACCCTGGACGCCTTCGTTGAAGCGTTGCGCGAGATCGTTGAAACCGCGAAGACCGATCCCGACACGGTACTCGCAGCTCCCGTCAATACGGTCGTGGGTCGGTTGGACGAAACGCGCGCGGCCCGGCAACCCGATTTGCGCTGGCGTCCGGCCGCGTCCTAGGGTACTGCGTTCTGCGTGAGAGCGCAGAGCGGATTCTCTCTCGTCGAAGTCGCGGTGGCGGCGGCGATCGTGGCGATCGTCTGCGCCGTCGTTGCGGGCACCCTCGCCTCCAAGCCCGGGGGCGCCGCGGCCGCCGGACGAGCGTTCGATGGCGCGTAGCCCAGGCGCTTGCCGTGGCCGCAACGAGCGGTGATGGGGCGACGTTGGTTTTCCGCCCCGCGCCGGCTGGCGGGCAAGCCTTTCAACTGCAGCTGTACGCGGGCCGGCCGGACGGGTCGGCCACGCCCGCGGCTTCCGGTCCACCAGCCGATTTCGACGCGTCGGTGACCGAGACGACGTTGGGCGCGCCGCCTTTTTCGATCTTCGTCACGAGCGCCGGCTACCCGAGCGGCGCTGCGTCGTACCCGCCCGCCTCGGGCGCCCTCGAACCCATCGCAACCGAGCCCGCCTGCCCGGCGGGCGGGTACCGCTTGCGCCTCCAGGCAGGCGCCTCTTCGGCGGAACGAATCTTGCCCTGCGGCTAGCGTTGCGGAAGGCGCTTCTTGGCCGTCCGCGCTATAATGGGGGTAATGAAAGGCGTCGATTTGGGCGCCTTTGCCGTCCTTCAGCGGGGCCTTACCATGCGGATAAAATACGAGGTTTCGGCCGGTGGGCTCGTGCTGCGCCGGCGCGACACGACCTACGACGCCCTGCTCATCGGGCGGGGTACGCCGCGCATTTGGTCCCTGCCTAAGGGGCATCTCGAACATCGCGAATCCGCCGAGCAGGCGGCCCTGCGCGAAGTCCGCGAGGAAACTGGGTGCTGGGCGGAGCTGATCGGCAAATTGAACGACATCTCGTACTGGTTTTACGTTAACGGTGCCAAACATAAAAAATCCGTGACTTTTTACCTGATGCGCTATTTGAGTGGCGATACGGCCAATCACGACCACGAAGTTGACGAAGCGCAATGGTTCGAAATTATGGCGGCTAAGAAAAGCTTGAAGTACGTCAACGAGAAACGACTCGTCGATCTCAGCCTCGATTATTTGGCGGCGAATCCAGCCGCCTTCGGCGCAATCCCCGTGGTAGCAAGAACGGCGGATCAACGAAGCTCTTGAGCACCGCGCCCCAGCTCGCACCGGAGATCGGCCTAGCGGAAGACGCGGCGGACGAACGCGGCTGCCGCGTCTCATTCGAGGTCTTCGACGGTCCCCTGGATCTGCTGTTGCATCTCGTCAAAGAGCGGCAGCTCGACATCGCGACCGTGCCGTTGGCTGTAGTGGCCGAGCAATATCTCGCCTACATCGGCATGATGGAATCGCTCGACGTGGAGCTCGCGGCGGACTATCTTGTGATGGCCTCAACGCTGCTTTTTCTGAAATCGAAAGCGCTGCTACCGCCCATCCCGAACGAGTTCCAGGAAGAAGGCGACGACTTTCCCGAGGCGGTCGAAGAACGCTTGCGCCAGCGCCTGATTGCGTACTCCAAGTACCGCGAGGTCGGCGAAGAGCTACGGTCGCTACAAGCGCAGGCCGCCGCGTATTTTTTTCGCGACGCGGGAGATCCGACGGGCGACGTCCACCAGCGTTACCGCATTGATCCCGACAAGCTGTCGCGCGCGTTCATCGCGATGCTCAAAAACGCACGCCCGGAAAAACGTACGATCGTGCGCGAG
>JALYVW010000031.1:1106-17922 GCA_030853005.1 Vulcanimicrobiota bacterium | reverse complement strand
CTCGTTCTAGGAGCCGACGGAAACTTTTATTTTACCGATCCCGCAGCGAACAAGATCGGACAGGCCGTTGTGAACGGCACATTCTCCGTGAAAGAGTACGCCATTCCCAGTGCAAACGCGCAGCCGGCAATGGCTACGCTCGGCCCGGATGCCCGCGTCTACTTCACCGAAACGGCCGCCGGTAAAGTGGGGCAGTTCAGATACTTCTAGCGGTAGAAATGGCGGCGGAACTCCGGTTGGAGAGCTCCGCGATCAAACTGACGTGTCCCGCGCCGCTGCCGATCAAGTAGCGGCGCTCGGCTATCTGCACGACGTGAAGCGCAGCCTGCGGTGAGAGCATCGTCGTCTGCAGAATTCGCACGAGCCCTTCGTCGGGCCGGCGTCGCGCCGCCTTACTCCAAATGCGCGGAATCGCATACAGTCCCAACAGCATGAGGCCGACGGCCACCAAGCCAAGAACCGAATGAACGATCGCTCCTGCCGGCATATGCCTCTTAGGCGGTGCCCGAAGTGCGGATTAGACCGCCAACGCGAGGAAATTTTTAAAAAGGCGATCGCCGCATTCGCTCAACACCGATTCGGGATGAAACTGCACGGCGTGCACCGGGGCGCCCCGGTGCAGCAGACCTTGCACGACCCCGTCTTCGCTGCGCGCATTCACCCTCAACGAACCCACAAGCGTGAGCTCGTCAACGCATAAAGAGTGGTAGCGGGTCGCCACGAGCGGTGACGTGAGGCCCGCGAATATTCCCGACGCGTCGTGCGCGATCGTGCTGGTTTTTCCGTGCATAAGCTTCGGCGCGTGCACGATCGTCGCGCCAAGAACCTCGGCGATCGCCTGCAGTCCCAAACAGACGCCCAGGACCGGCATGCCGCCATCGATGGCGGAACGCAAGACGTCGAGCATGCGTGGGGCGTGGGAAGGACGTCCCGGCCCCGGCCCGATGACAAGGGCCCGATAGCTGCCGAGCGCGGTGGGGGTCAAGCGGAGGTCGTCGTTGCGCATCACGTCAACGCGAGCACCTTGCGACGCCAGGAGATGCACGACGTTGTATGTGAAACTGTCGTAGTTGTCGACGAAGAGAACCTTCACGATGGTGCGCTTTCCAGTCCGAGAACGGCGCGAGCGACCCCGGTTTTTTGCAGCACCTCGTTGTATTCGTCTTCGGCTCGCGAGTCCGCAACGATTCCGGCAGACGCCTGCCAGGCAACGTTTGCGTCGCGCACGTGCATACTGCGCAACGTAATGCACGAATCGAAGTCGCCGTTGTAAGACCAGCGGCCGATGCTCCCCGCGTAGAAACCCCGGGCAACCGGCTCCAGCGAATCGATCAATTGCATCGCTCGTACTTTCGGCGTTCCGGTCACCGTGCCGGCGGGAAAACCCGCCGCAAAGAGATCCAACGCATCGGCGTCCGGGCGTAACGTTCCGGTCAAGTCGGAAACAATATGCATGACGTGGCTGTAACGCTCGATCTGCATGAGCTCGGTGTGCGCGACAGAGCCGTACTCGCACACCGCGCCCAAATCGTTGCGGCCAAGATCGACAAGCATCACGTGCTCGGCACGTTCTTTTTCGTTGCTTAACAGCTCCCGCGCTATTTCCGCGTCCTGCACGTCGTCGCGGCCGCGCGAGCGCGTGCCGGCCAGCGGACGAATGCGAGCCGTTCGGCCATCGAGACGCACCAAAAATTCAGGCGACGCACCGAGCACTTGTCCGAAGGGGCCATCGACATAAAACATGTACGGCGACGGGTTCAATGAGCGAAGCGCGCGGTACATATCAAACGCCGAGCCCGCGAAGGGCGCCGAAAAGCGGATGCCGAGTTGTAGCTGATACACGTCGCCTTCGTAAATATGCGATTTGACGCTGCGCACCAACTCCAGATAGGCCGCGCGCTCGAGAGACTGCGAGACTCCGCCCCTTAAGCGAAACGTTCCGCGCAAGGTAGGCGGCGCGCTCATCAAGCGCTCGAGATACCCATCGATCCGTGCCTCGAGGTTCTCCGCGTCATTCCCGCACGTCCAGAACGTCATGGTATCGTTGAAGTGATCGAAGATGAGCCACGTGGCCGGAATCGCGACAAACGCATCGGGCATCAGCGGCGCGCAACCCTCTCTTGCGGGAAGTCGGGCGAAGGGGCGCGCGGCATCGTAGGCAAAAGCGACGAGCGCTCCGCCCGCAGGAAACCCCGCGGGCGCGGCTATCCGATGCGGTTCGACGAAAGCGCGCATCCGCTCGAGAAGCCGCTCGTCGGATTCAAACGTATGCGTATCGACGTAGTCAAAACCCAAAAAGGAGTAGCGTGAGATGCGCCCGCCGCCCTCGACGCTCTCCAGCAAACAGCCCGCACCCGAAGGAGCGAGCGCCGAATAGGCCCCAATTGGCGTGAAGATATCGGCCGGGATGGTGCGCGTTTGCGCCCTCACTGCGTGAAACTCGGGCTAGTGTCTGGCGGCGCGGCGCTCGGTTTCGACGCCTGCAAAACGACGCGCGTTACTCTCTTCGAGTTCGTGCCGCTCGCGGCGTTGCGCGGAGAGCAGGTGTTCGGACAATTGGCGTTCTTTAAGGATTTGCATGGCCTTACGCTCTTTCGTCGCCTCGGCCAAATTGCTTCGCGCGTCCTCGCAACGTGCTCGTTCGGTTGCGACGAGCGATTCGTAGCGTGCGATGGACCCATCCAGAAAATCGATCTGCGCGTACAAGAGGCGGAGGTTTTCCGGCCGGCTTGACCGGGTTTGAACGAGCGCGCGCACCGTTCGCCGCAAATCCGAACGCAGTTTGGTCAGAGTAGCCGAAGCGGCGCGAAACTGCGCCTGGTGCCCGGCAAAAATAGCGAGCCGTTCCTCCTCCACGCGTTCGCGTAGCGCGAGCACTGGCGCGAGCGAAAAACGAAACGTACGAATCAAGGGAGCCTCAAACGTCCTTACGCATCGATACAAGTATCGGCCATTGGCCTGTTAATCCTTATGTGGCGCGCGCAGGGCCATGGCTAGACGGCGAGCGCGGAGCGCTCCGGGCCGAGCGAGACGCTTTCGACTGGCACGCCCAACTCGCGCTCGATCTGCCGAACGTACGTGCGCGCGGCGCTCGGAAGCGACGCGATGCGCCTCACCTGCGTAAGATCTTGCGTCCAGCCCTCGACGAACTCGACCTCGACTTCGCATCCTGGGTGGCCGGCTGCTTCGAATCCGGCGGGTTTGCCATCCAAACGGTAGCCCGTGACGATGCCGACCCGTTCGAAACCGGAGAGCACGTCGAGCTTCGTAATAACGGCAGATGAGAGGCCGTTGAGTCTGGCTGCGTACCGCGCGGCCACCGCATCGAACCATCCGCATCGTCTCGGGCGGCCGGTGACGGTGCCGAATTCGGCACCGTTCAGTCGCAGACGATCGCCTTCGGCCCCGTCGAGTTCGGATGGAAATGGGCCGGATCCGACGCGGGTGGCGTAGGCTTTCACGACGCCGATTACCCGCGCGATCGTGGTGGGGCCGATGCCGAGGCCAATGCACGCACCCCCGGCGATCGTGTGCGAACTCGTCACGAACGGGTAGGTCCCAAATCCCACGTCGAGGAGCGACCCTTGCGCACCCTCGATCAACACGCGTTTGTCGCCCTCGAGCGCAGCGTGGATGTATCTCACGCCATCGACGACGTGGGGTAAAACGCGTTTGGCCAGCTCGGTCGCCTGCGCGACGAGGTCTTCGGGCACGAGGTCGGGTGCGCTACCGAACGACGAGCGTTTTGCGGCGATATTGGCGCGCAACTTTGCTTCGAGTAGGGCGCCATTCGATAAATCGCCGAACGTAATTCCGGCGCGCCCAACTTTGTCGGCGTAAGCAGGGCCTATTCCGCGGCCGGTCGTGCCGATCGCCGCGGAGCCTCGCGATTCTTCTGCCGCACGGTCTTGCAACCGATGATAGTCGAACACGACGTGAGCGCGATCGGAAATTTTGATGCGCGAAATGTCGACGCCGATCGCGGCGAGCGTCTCCAATTCGGCGAGCACACCGTCGAGGCTCACGACGGTGCCGCTCCCGATGAACAGCTCGCAGTGTGTTTGCAACACGCCCGAAGGGACGATACGTAATGCCAACTTTTGCTCGCCGACGTTAATGGAGTGGCCCGCGTTATCACCTCCGCCAAAACGTGCAACGATATCATAGTCAGCCGCATAGTAATCGACGACGCGGCCCTTCCCTTCGTCACCCCACTGGATGCCGACGATAATGTCGGCGCGGGTCATTTGGTTCCCACTGCGCCGGGTACGTTGCCCATGGGAATCGGCTTTACGCCTTGAAACGACGTCAAGACGAATTCAGAAAAGAGGGCGTTTGGCCAACCAAAATCCGCGCGCGTAAATTTCTTGGGGTCGTTTGGGTCGAACGATTCGTGCAACAGGTGATCTCCCGGGTCGCTCGCGAGCAACTCGTCCAAGACGTCCGCTTTCTCCATGGACCCGTTGGTGGTGATGCCTTGCATAATCAATGCCAGCGGCCAAATCCAATGATCGGGCGTGTGATAACTGCCTATTCCGCGCGCCATTGTGCCGGTAAAGAACGACGGGTTGGAGAGCGAGAGCAGAAACGAGCGCGTGTTGACGTATACGGGATCCTTATTTGAGGTGTAGCCGATGTAGGGAGCGGATAGCAGGCTTGGAATGTTCGCATCGTCCGTAACGATCGCATGGCCCAAGCCGTCGACCTCGTACGCGTAAATCGGCCCCGACCCGCTGGGGCTTGGAACGATCCCGTATCGGCGAATACCGTCTCGTACGCGATCGCGCAACGTCGCCGCCTGCTTCGATTTGCCGGAATCCCGATAGATGGAACGCTCAATGTCCGCCATGTCATCCAGGGCGACGACGGCAAACATTTCTGACGGAATTAAATAATTATAGTAGCACGCATCGTCCGACGGCCGGAATCCCGTCCAGATCATGCCGGTAGGTCCCACGGGACGGCCCTTCCCGCCGACCATTTCCTTGTGCGTATATGACGAGTTTGCCGAGTGGTTCTCTTCGCGTTGCATCGTGGCGAGCGTCGTATCGAGAGCTTTGCTCTCCTCGCCCGTAAAAATCGAGGCGTCCCTGGTCGCCTTCCAGTAGCTCCAGGCGAGCGTCACCGGATAAGCCAGCGAGTCCAGCTCAAATTTTTGCTCCCACACTTTGTAGTCGAGCGTAAAAGCATTAGCGTAGGGATCGACCTGGAGATACTTGGCCTCCCGAGCGATGATGGCGCGTAAGAGCACGCGCACTTGGGGATCCGATTTCGCGTAGTAGAGATACGGCCGCACCTGCGCGCTCGCATCGCGCAGCCACTCCGCGGGAATGTCGCCGGTTTTCACATAGGCCGTTCCATCCGGCTCGAATTGCGCCAATTTTGTCGTGTCGAGCAGCGCCGCGCGGAACATCGTCTGCAAGCGTTCGTTGGCGTTTTGGTACTGTGCCGCGGCGCGTTGAATGGAGGCGATATCCGTTGCACCTGCGTGTTGAGGACCGAGCGCCAGCGCCCCGGCGAGGAGAACCCCCAGAGCGATTTTCACCTTATTTTGGCCAGCTTCCATGGGCGTAGAGCGCGGGGAGCTCCCGGTACCGGCCCTCATAATCCAATCCGTACCCGACGACGTACACATCGGGAATATCGAAGCCGCAGAACCGCGGCTGAATCTCGGCGATTCGGCGATTATCGCGGTTGAGAAGTGCGCAAACCTCCAGCGAAGCGGGTTTCCTCGAGCTCAGGGTCTTGATCACGTACTGCAGCGTCAACCCCGTATCGATCGTGTCCTCCACCAGCAAGACGTGCCTTCCCTCAACCGAGGTGGACGTATCCTTTTCGAATCGAATCCCTTCGGCTTCGGTGTAGCGGCTCACCGCGATGAAATCGTATTCGCAGGGTATCGTGATGGCGCGCGTGAGGTCTGCAAGGAAGACGGCAGAGGAATTCAATACGCCGACCACAAGCGGATTTTTGCCCTCGTACTCCGCGGAGATTTCCTCGCCAAGACGAGTCACGCGAGCGCGAATGGTGTCTTCGTTAAACAGGATGTCGGCAATCACGACGCGCGACCCAATTTCGTCGAAAAAAACCGCTCGACGTCACGCCGCGCGAAAAGTTTGATCCGAACGTCCGGATAACGCTCCCGCAGTAGCCGGATCTTCCTGTTTTTGCGCGACTGTAAACGCGGGGATAAAACGGTCACTTCGATATACATATTGAATTCCGGTAAGTAAAAATCCGGGGTGAAGGCTTCGACGACGTCGCCGCGCTCGTTCCGAACCAACGGGAACGTGCGCGGTTCGTACTGCCAGTCGACTCGATAAAAATCGAGGACTCGCGCGAGTTCTGCTTCGCTTACGTGAGCGAACCGGGCTACCGACGGGGCCACGGACCCAAGTCTACGACAAAGCTTCCGTCTTTTCCGCCCGCAGAGGTATGCTGGCGACGAAACGCGCGCCGCCGAGCGGCGAGTCGAGCAACGCGATGGAGCCGCCTACATGCTCCAATGTCCGGCGTACGATTGCCGGGCCCAGTCCGCTCCCCGTCGCGCGTGGCGCTGCGGATCCACGGAACCGCAAGGCAAAGACGTCCTCGCGTTCGCGGGGATGAATCCCCGGCCGGTCGTCATCGACGCAGACATCGATCGAAGCGCGAGTGACGTGCTCGTAGGTGACGCGGACGGTCCCACGTTCCCGGCCATATTTCACGGCGTTCTCCAGCAGGTTCGCGAAGACGCGGACGCACTGGTCGGAATCGAGCGCCACGCATACTGGCCACGCCGGCGCAACGTCGAGGCGTATGGAACGGGCGAGCGTGCGGATCGACCGCGTCCCGCGCCTCTGCGATGGCTTCATCCAAAAAGCAGTGCGGATCCGCCGTAGCGGCCGAGAGGTCGAGCATCGAAATTCGAACATCCCGTCGACAACCGTGCGAGCGCAGCGTTTCGGTTCGAGCGCGGCGCAGAAAGCGGCGTTGCGCTCCGCTCGCAGGTGCGGTGTCGATGACGGTGTCGAGATAGGCGCGAATCGAGGTGATCGGCGTGCGCAGTTCGTGTCCGACGATGGCGAAAAATTCGTAGCGCTGGCGTTCGACGACGCCTCGTTTCAACGCCAGGGCGACGTGTTTTTGGAGGTGCGGCCGAGTCCCGGGCGGCACGATCGTCCACCCACACTCGACCGGAGCGCCTGCGGCCGGCGTCACCTCGGCGGCCATACGCGCCAAAGCCGCCCGGCAGTCACCCGGGCGGGACACACGCCCCGACCGCGGCGAGGAATACATAAGCGCCGCAAAAACGTCGCTTCCGGCATCATGCCTGACGCAATCGTCGTAGCGCAACACGCGGCCCGCAGCTTGCGAGAAAGCGGTCCCGATACTCCGTTCGAGCCGGTGCGCGGCGCGCTTCCCGGCGCGCCACGCGACACGCTCGAAATCGGGTACGCGCAAAGCCAGGAGCGGAATACCGCACTCCATCCAAATCGGATAGCGCTCGGCTAGATCCTCGAGCGACGGGACGTGACTACCGCGCTTGACGCGCGAATTTGTAGCCGAAGCCATGCACGGTATGCAGCAACGCCGGCAGATGCGCCGAGTCGTGAATCTTTTGCCGGACGCGGCGTACGTGAACGTCGACCGTTTGCTCGTCGCCTTCGAAATCGAATCCCTAAACGCGCTCGAGCAGCACCTGGCGCGAGAGGGCCACGCCCGGATTTGCGGCCAACGCCAAAAGCAACCCAAACTCGCGAGGTTTGAGATCGAGCGCGATGCCTTCGATGCGCGCCTCGCGCGCGGCTTCGTCGATCTCTAACGTGCCGAACTTGAGAACCGGCTGATGGGGTTCGAAGGCTTGGCCGGAGCGGCGCGCGACCGCTTTGACGCGCGCGACCACCTCGCGCACCGAAAATGGCTTGCAAATATAATCGTCAGCACCTATTTCCAGTCCGACGATGCGGTCCACTTCGTCCGTCCGGGCCGTTATTAGGAGGATCGGCAAGTTGCGAGATTCGCGGCGCAACGTGCGAGCGATGTCGAAACCATCGACGCCGGGCAGCCCTACATCCAGCAGTGCGATGTCCGCGTGCGCGCGCGCCAAGCGCAATGCCGCATTGCCGTCAGCGGCCGTAAATACTTCGAATCCCTCGCTTTGAAAATGATGCTGTAGGATTTCGCGAATCGCAGCGTCGTCTTCTGCGATGAGAATCTTCAGCGGGGGCATACGGGCTACAGTGCTCGCGCCGGAAACGACTGGCCTAGGCCGATTCGGAAAAGGCCGCTAGCGGACCGAACCGCGCCGCATGTTCGCGCAGGACTCGATAGATGGCCGAGGCGGGAAAGCCCAAGCGCTCCAGCGATCGCGCCGCAGACTGATACGAAACCGCTGGCTTTGCGGCGAAAATTTTTTGCAGCGCGCGCGAAAGACGCTCCGCCTGGGTCGTTTCGCCGGATTGAACCGCGCAAAGCGCCGCCTCGCGGTCGATGCCTTTACGAACGAGCTCGCCGACGAGGCGAGCGTCGCCGACTGCTTTTCGCTTCTGCTCGACGTACAGCTGTGCGAAGAGACGATCGTCGATATAGCCGCAGTGCTTGCAGCGCTCCACCGCATCGCGAATAAGGTCATCCTCAAACGCCCTGCGCTGGAGGCGCTGCCAGAGCTGGGCCTCCGTAAGGCGGCGCTGCGCGAGCATGCGCAGCGCCACCACGAAAGCGCTCGCAGCCATCTACTCTGCTACGCCAACGGCTTCCGGGCTGGCGTGCCCGTTTTTCGAAACGTTCGCCGCCAGCTGTTCGCGGATCCTCACGCTGATCTCGTCCGCCATGTCGACATGCTCCTCGAGGAACGACTTCGCATTCTCCCGCCCTTGGCCAATGCGTGCATCGCCGTACGTGTACCACGAACCGCTCTTCCCAACGATATTGCGCTCCAGCGCTACGTCGAGGATCGAGCCCATCTTGCTAATGCCGCGACCGTAGGTTATATCGAACTCCGCTTGACGGAAAGGCGGAGCCACTTTGTTTTTGACCACCTTGACGCGCGTGCGCGTTCCCACGACCTCCGTGCCGATCTTGATCTGTTCGAGCTTGCGCACGTCCAAACGGATCGACGCATAGAACTTCAACGCGCGCCCGCCGGACGTCGTTTCCGGACTGCCGAACATGACGCCCACTTTTTCGCGCAGTTGGTTGATAAAAATCATCACAGCTTTGCTGCGGGAAATTGCGGCGGTGAGCTTGCGCAGTGCTTGCGACATGAGCCGCGCTTGCAGACCCACGTGGGCGTCGCCCATATCGCCTTCCAGTTCCGCTTTGGTCACGAGCGCCGCGACGGAGTCGAGCACCACGATATCGACCGCATTCGAGCGAATGAGCATTTCGCAGATGTCCAAAGCCTGCTCGCCGGTGTCCGGCTGCGAAACGAGCAGGTTATCGAGATCGATCCCGAGCGCTGCCGCATACGTGGGATCGAGCGCATGTTCCACGTCGATGAACGCAGCGGTTCCGCCCGTTTTTTGCGCCTCGGCGATGGCATGCAATGCCAGGGTCGTTTTACCGCTCGATTCCGGCCCATAAATTTCCACCACGCGCCCGCGCGGAAATCCGCCGACGCCGAGCGCGAGATCCAACGCGATCGAGCCCGAGGGCACGACTTCAAACGCCATGCGCTCTTGAATCTCGCCCATCTTCATGATGGAGCCCTTGCCGAATTGTCTTTCGATTTGGGCCAGAGCGTTATTGAGCGCTACTTGCCGTTCGTCTTGCGACGCTGCCATGTGTCTTTTCTCCGTTTCCAATGCAAAGCTACGTTACGAATATCACGCTACGCGGTCTCGATGCCAAGCGGGTGGCACTTACGCGGCATCCTCGAAAATGGCTTCGACGAATTCCGCCGGCACGAACGGACGGAGCTGCTCGGCCGATTCACCCAGTCCAACGAATTTAATTGGGATTTCCAGCGCATCGACGATGGCCACGAGCACGCCGCCCTTCGCCGTCGAATCTAGCTTGGTCACGACGATGCCTGTCAGCTCCGTCGCTTCGTTAAAGAGGCGCGCTTGGGAGATCGCATTTTGGCCGGTCGTCCCGTCGACGACCAGCAGCGTTTCCGCAGGCGGCTCGCCAAGCTCGCGTTCGATGATGCGGCGCATCTTTTTGAGTTCTTCCATTAGGTTGGTTTTGGTCTGCAGGCGGCCCGCCGTATCGATCAGCACGACGTCGGCGTTGCGCGCGATGCCGGCGCGAACGCCGTCGAACACCACCGACGCCGGGTCGGCGCCTTCGCGGCCCCGGATAAAATCCGATCCGCTGCGGTCGGCCCAGATCGCCAACTGCTCGGCGGCGGCCGCCCGAAACGTGTCGGCCGCGACGAGTAAAACGCGCTTACCTTCCTTGCGAAGCCTCGTGGCGAGCTTCCCGATGGTCGTGGTCTTGCCGCTGCCGTTGACGCCTACCACCAACACGACGGTCGTCTTAGCACGCATTTGCAATTCGGCCTTCGGCAACGTGAGGAATGCGCCGACGTCCTTGCGGAAGCGCGCGACGACGCGATCGCTCGTGTGCCATTCTTCTTGCTTGGCGACCGTCTTGAGTCCCGACAAAATTTTCTCGGTGGTCGGGACGCCAAAGTCGGCGAGGAGCAACAGCTCTTCGAACTCATCCCACAGGTCCGCCGTTATCGGCTTCTTCGCCCGCCCCAGGGCCTCGACTCCCGCAAGCGTCTCGCGAGACCGGCCAAAGGATGAGCGCAGTTTAGAAAGCCAGCTCACGGACCCATCCGTTCGCCCGGCCTCAATCGAACTCCTGTTCGATTCCGGCGCCTGAGGCCATCTCTACTCTGGCTCGGTCACGGGCGGTTTTGCGGACGTGCTTTTGTTTGACCGTCGGGTCGCCTTCGCGGAAGCCCAGATCTTCGCTAAGCACCTTCAGCTTTTGGCGCAAATGAATGACTGCCTGGGCGTGGATCTGCGAGACGCGCGACTCCGACACGTCCAGCGCACTCTTGATCTCTTTGAGGGTCTTGCCCTCGAAATAATAGAGCGTGATCACCGTGCGCTCTTGGGTCGAGAGCGCGGCCACGGCCCGGGCGAGCGAGGCCGCGACTTCGCGTTGCTCGACGGCAGTCGTTACCTCGCTGCTTTGATCTTTGAGCGTATCGACCAGCGGTACGTCGTAGCCCTTTTCGTTGGAAACCGATTCCTCAAGCGAGAGCACCGCCGTGCCGCGCACGCGCTGAACGAGGACGTGCAATTCCCGCAGCGAGATGTTCATGCGTGCCGCGACTTCTTCTTCAGTCGCGACGCGACCCAGTTCGGCTTCGAGTTCCTGGTGTGCTCGGTCGAGCTCGCGCGCTCGTTGGCGCACGGCGCGGGGCACCCAATCCAGGGAGCGCAGAGCATCGAGAATGGCGCCGTGTATGCGCGTGATGGCGTACGTTTCGAATTTCACGCCCCGGCCATCGTCGTACTTTTCGATCGCGTCGATCATCCCGAGAATGCCGTCGTTAACGAGGTCGTTAAGATCCACGTTGGACGGCAAATTTACGGAGATTCGCTCAGCGACGTACTTGACCAAATGCAAGTACTTGTGGATGATCTCTTCCCGCGAAAGCACGACGCCGTTGATGACGTAGCGTTTTGAGGGCTGGGCGGCCGCCATGAACGCTTAGTATTTCCCCGCGAAGGCTGCGGTCCTATCTGACCCGTCTGGAAACCGCAAGATGCGGCTAGCTTCCGTAGCTGATGCGCGGGTTTGCGGCCGCGTACAACAGGTCGACGACCGTGTTCACGACCACGAACACGGCCGCAAATAGGACGATGCACCCATTGATCAATGGCATGTCTCGATTGGAAATCGCATCGAATGCCAGCCTGCCGACGCCGGGCCAAGCGAAAATGTGTTCGGTCAAAACTGCACCCCCGAGAAGCAGTCCAGTCTGAAGACCCACGATGGTTATGATCGGAACGAGCGCGTTGCGCAACGCATGGCGAACGATGACGGCCCAGTCCCCCAACCCTTTGGCCCGCGCTGTGCGAATATAGTCGCTACGCATCACATCCAGCATGCCGCTTCGGGTGATTTTGGCCACGATGGCTAGCGGAATCGTACCCAACGTCAAGGCGGGCAGAATCAAATGCCAAAGCGCATCGAGCGCGGCACGCACGTTGCCGGCTAAGAGTGCGTCGAGAACCAGCAGATGCGTAACGGGATGCACGCTATACTGCAGCGACAAGCGCCCCGAGATCGGAAAGAGGTTCAGTCCAAAATGCGACGGCAAGACCGCGAGCACGTACACGAGCATCCACCCGAGCCAGAAGACCGGAATGGAAACACCCAGAAGGGCGCCGCTCATGACGAGGGCGTCAACCGCAGACCGAAAGCGCAGAGCCGAAATGATGCCGGCGGGGATGCCCAACGCAACCGCTACGATCATAGCCGAAATCGTCAGGTCGATCGTCGCGGGAAAATACTGCGCCAGCTTGGCGAAAACGCTCTGGTTATCCACGATCGAGGTTCCGAGGTCGCCCCGTACCGCATGAGAAAGATACAGCGCGAGCTGAACGAGGACCGGTTTATCCAATCCTAATGATGCGCGCAGCGAGGCCGCTTGTGCCGGCGTTGCGTGATCGCCCAATCGTATGGCTACCGGATCGCCGGGTATCGCTTTGAGAAACAAAAAGCTCACCACCGTTATGGCGAAGAGCACGGCGATCAAGCGAGCAAAGCGGACCCCGAAAAAGCGCGCCACGTTTTAGGCTAACGCCGACCGGGCGAAGAATCGAAGCGCCTGCGCGATCAGATAAAGACGATCGCCGGCATTGCGTTCGCAATCTTCGCGCTCCAGCAACCGGGCAAACCGCGGGGTAGCCGCCAGCTGTTCGAAGAGCATACCGTAGCGGCGCGGTTTGCTCTGCAAATACTGCATCAACGCAGCACGGTGCGAAAGTCGTCCGTGTAGCCGCGCGCGAAGTCTGCGTGCATAGCGCGCGGGCGCGCCTTCAGCATTCGACGACGCGGCCACGGCCTCGGCGGCAAAACGCCCGCTGAGCGCAGCTTCATAAATGCCCTCGCCGTTGGTTGCGTCCACGAGTCCGGCGGCGGTTCCACCCACCATCGTTCGATCGCCCCCAATTCGCGGACGCGGCCATCCTCCGTACAGCAGATGACCTTCAGTTTTTACGGCGATTACGCGAACGTCCGGATACAGCCGTCGCGACACGCGCGATGTAAAGTCGGCAAGTTCCCCGCGCAGCGCAGCACCTGGCATTTTTCCGATAAACCCGAGGCCAATCGCCAAGTGATCGCGCTTGGGAAACATCCATGCGACGATTTGGCGGCCGTCGCGGCCGGGGTAATAGTGGAGCTCGAGCGTTTCGTACGCGATCGCAGCGGCAGGCCTCTCCAAATAGACGCGATGCTGCAACGTGGTCATCAAGCCGCGCTGCCAACCGTCGAAGGAAAAGGGCTCTCTCGATTCGAGCTGCGCCGTAGCTCCCTGCGCAAAAAACACGTTGCGTGCCGCAATGTGTCGCCGGCCGCCCCCTGCTGCATCCGCATACTCGACGACGCACCGATCTCCGGCGGATGTGACGCTGCGAAACAACGAACCGGTGCGAATCGACGCGCCCGCACTCGCCGCGAGGCCGGCCATCGTGCCATCCAATTCTTCGCGCGTTGTGGTGTGCCCGGGGCCAAAGAAGAGCTCGTGTTCGCGCCCGGCCGCATCGAACAGCGCTAATCGCGGCGTCGTGCAGTGAATCAGGCTTTCCGGCAAATCAAAATCGCCACAAAACCCCGGTCGAAGTCCGGCCGCGCATACGCGCTTTTCTCCAACGACGCGATCCTTCTCTAACACGACCGTGTCGACGCCGGACCGCGCCGCCTCGCGGGCTGCCGTAGCTCCGGCCGGTCCGCACCCGATAACCACGAAATCGGCGGTTTCTAGCATTGCGTGGCTTCGTTCGCACGCAGTACCCTCGAGCCTCTCACCGCGTACGCGTGCGACGCTCGAGCAGGACGCGCCCTAATTGCCCTCCAACCTGAGCGTGGGCGTCCCGCGGTATAGCCCCGGGTTCCCATCTTTATTACACTGCTTCCAAAGGAATCCAATGAGCGCACAAGCGGCCATTTATAGTGGCCTTGGGGCCGGACTGTTAGCTATCGTCTACGGCTCTCTCCTTATAAGCTGGGTTCTCCGGCAATCCGCCGGGAACGCGCGGATGCAAGAGATCGCCGCCGCAATCCAAGAGGGCGCCATGGCGTTCCTCCGCCGGCAGTATACGACCGTCGGTGTCGTGGCTTTAGTCCTCTTTGTCGTGATCATCTTCGTGCCGACGCTTGGCTGGCAGCCCGCCGTCGGATTTTTGATCGGCGCGGTGCTCTCGGGGGCGGCCGGGTTTATCGGTATGATGGTTTCGGTTCGAGCCAACGTACGGACGGCCGAAGCGGCGCGGCGCGGAATCGGGCCGGCGCTCAACGTGGCCTTCCGTGGCGGCGCGATTACCGGGCTCCTCGTTGTCGGTCTAGGCTTGATCGCCGTCAGTGGGTACTACTGGTTCTTGCAAAGCGCCAACGGCGCCGATGAGGGCCGTACGCTCGGAGCAATGATCGGCCTCGCATTCGGCTGCTCGCTCATTTCCGTTTTTGCTCGTTTGGGCGGCGGTATTTATACGAAGGCCGCAGATGTTGGCGCAGATTTGGTCGGTAAAGTGGAAGCTGGTATCCCCGAAGACGATCCGCGCAATCCCGCGGTTATCGCGGACAATGTCGGCGACAACGTCGGCGACTGCGCCGGTATGGCTGCCGACCTTTTCGAAACATACGTGGTAACGACCGTCGCGGCCATGCTGCTCGGTCATTTGGTACTCAGCTCGATCCCCGGCTCGGTCACATTCCCCATCGTCCTGGGCGCGATTTCGATCGTGGCATCGATCATCGGCACGCTTTTCGTGGGCATGGGTACGGTCGTCAAAACGAAGATCATGAACTCGCTCTATGGCGGACTCGCCGTCGCGGGCGTCCTCTCCGCAATCGCCTTCTATTTCTTCACCCTACGCGAGTTTCCCAATGGAATTCCAGGAAGCGCCGTCGGTCTCGGGCACGACGTATCCGCAACGCAGTTGTGGATCTGTGCACTCATCGGGCTGATCATCACGGGACTTCTGACCTGGATTACGGAGTACTACACGGGCACGCAATACGCCCCGGTAAAGCGCATCGCAACCGCATCCATTACGGGGCATGCGACGAACATCATTAGCGGCCTTGCCGTATCGATGCAAGCCACGGCATTGCCCGCACTGGTTATCGTCATCGGCATCCTCGTGTCGTTCGGACTCTCCGGCCTTTACGGCGTCGGCATCGCGGTAACGGCAATGCTTTCGATGGCCGGTATCATCGTGGCAATCGATTCGTTTGGACCCATCACCGATAACGCCGGCGGCATTGCCGAGATGGCAGAACTCCCCGAGGACGTTCGCAATGTCACGGATCCTCTGGACGCCGTCGGCAACACCACCAAAGCCGTCACCAAAGGATACGCGATCGGTTCGGCCGCGCTTGCGGCGATCGTCCTGTTCGCCTCGTTTCTTCAGGAAATGGGCGGACGGTGCAAAGAGCTCGCCATCGCGTCGTGCGCAACGAACGCCGGCGGCCTTTTCACAATCTCCGATCCGTACGTGTTAGGCGGATTACTGATCGGCGGCATGCTGCCGTACCTCTTCTCATCGCTCTCGATGGAATCGGTGGGTCGCGCGGGAGGCGCGGTCGTTGAAGAAGTGCGCCGTCAGTTCCGTGAAAATCCCGGCATTATGGCCGGAACTTCGAAACCGGACTATGGCGGCACCGTGGACATCGTAACCACGGCGGCGCTCAAAGAGATGATCCTGCCGGCGCTCATTCCGGTAGGCGTCCCAGTATTGGTTGCGATCCTTGCCGGCTTGCACGTGCTTCCGGGAATTTCCGGGGCGAAACTCATGGGCGGCATTTTGGTCGGTTCCATCGTTACCGGGCTGTTCGTCGCCATCTCGATGACGTCGGGCGGCGGCGCATGGGACAATGCGAAGAAGTACATCGAAGACGGTCATCACGGCGGAAAAGGGTCGGACGCGCATAAGGCGGCCGTCACCGGCGATACCGTCGGCGATCCGTATAAGGACACGGCCGGGCCGGCGATCAACCCCATGATCAAAGTGCTCAACATCGTCGCGCTTCTGCTCGTGTCGTTTTTGGTTCACTAACGACCGCTCGCCTGGTTATGGTTTGAGGCGGAGATTGGCAACTTGCCAATCTCCGTTTTCGTTTCTTTACGGCGAGGTGGGTATGAACTATCCGACCACCTTCGAGAGGAACCCGCATTATTATGAACCGTTTTTTGGCCGCCGTCTTAGCGGCAGCGTTCTTGGCCGGCGGCGCGCTGCCCGCAAGCGCTCAGGCAGAGAGCGCCGCACAAGTCGAGCAACAGATCGGCCAACAAGAGTATCAGCAGTTGCGGCAAAAAGGCGAGATCATAACCAACTCGCCCTACTACGCCATCCTCAATCCGATCGCTCAGCGCATCTCTCGCGTCGCAAACCCGCAATACGACTTTCCCTTCCATTTTATTTTGGTTCACGAAAGCCAGCCGAACGCGTTTGCGGTTCCTGGCGGCAACGTGTACGTGACCGACACCATGATGACGTTCGTGCAAAACAAAGAAGAACTGGCCGGCGTGCTCTGCCACGAAACGTCGCACGACATTCACCACGACGTGTTAAACCTTTACCAAAAACGGCAGCATGCCGCCGATCAGTAATCCGCCTAACACGTACGGATCGGAGATTGTGAAAAG
>JALYVW010000031.1:0-1096 GCA_030853005.1 Vulcanimicrobiota bacterium | reverse complement strand
CGACCATTGCCGACATGTTGCTTGGCGGCGGCCGCAACGGCATCGTCAACACGCTTCTCGGTTTGGGCTACAACTTGAAGAATATGCAATTTTCACGTGCGGTAGAGGCCAACGCCGACTCCAAGGGCGCACAAACGTGCGCGTCCGCTGGCCTCGATCCCTTTGGGATGGTCTGGCTCATGCAGCGCTTCGCGCAGAACGGCCGAGGGGGCAACATGGAGTTCCTCTCCGACCATCCGAGCGACAGCCATCGGATTCAGAACTTGCAGAACGAATTTGCAAGCAATCCGGGTACGTTCGCGCGGTTCAATCCGAATATTTGCATCGGAACGCCGGTTCGCGCGTCGGGCTTCAACAATCAATACGGACGGGGCTGCGGTGAAACCAGGCGCCAATCATCCGCGTCGATACGCCGGTCTGCCCATAAGAAAGCGGGCGCCTGGAAATTTGGACCTCGCCACATCCACTAAATTGATGTAACCCCTCAGGTCGAGGAAAGGCAACGCGAGAAACGGTAGTATGTACGTACTTCCGTTTCTTTGCTGGGGAGGCAGAACGCATCATGCTTGGTTTTCTCTCGCGCGCCCTTCGGGTCGCCGCCTTTCTGGCCGTGGCCATCTTTTTTGCCGTTGGAGCCCGCGCAGCCGGTCCGGCTTTGCAAAGCGGAATCGATACGACCAATCTGGATCGTACCTGCAAGCCATGCCAAGACTTTTTTCAATTTGCGAACGGCGGATGGCTCCGGCGCAATCCCATTCCACCCTCGTATTCGAGCTATAGCAATTTTCAAAAGCTGTACGACCGGAACGAAGACGTGCTGCACGGCATCCTGAGCCGCGCCGCGGCCTCGCATGCGGTTAAGGGAAGCAATCTGCAAAAGATCGGCGACTTCTACGTAAGTTGCACGAACATGGCCGCCATCGACGCCGCCGGAACGAAACCCATCGATCCCCTGCTGCGCTCCGCTGCCGGAGCCGGCGTCTCATCGCTGGCAACGACCCTGGCCTCCCTGCAGGCGGCGGGCGCGGGATCGTTCTTTGGGTTTGGTCCTGGAGCCGATTTCTACGACAGTCATACCAACATCATCCAGTTACGC
>JALYVW010000087.1 GCA_030853005.1 Vulcanimicrobiota bacterium | reverse complement strand
TTTGATCGAATTCGGTTTCCGCCGAAACGCGTAACGCAAGCGGCCCGGCACGCTGAGTGGACACAAACGAGCCGCGTGTGACGATCAAGTGCCCATCGAGAACGGCAAAATCCAGCGTCGCGGTCGCGTCGCTTCCTTTTTGAACCAGAACCACATGCGCGGGCAAATGCGTCTGCGCGTCCTCCACGATATCGGCCGGATAGTAGAGACCGTCCGGCCACCGCTGCGTCGGGCTAATCAGCAGATGCACGCGCGTAGAAGAGGAGTCGGGCGCATACGTAGGCACCCAAAACGTGGAGTACGCCACGACGACGTTCACGGTGGGATCCGCGTCCGGCAATGGAAAGATGTAAGGCGGATTTCTCTTCAAAGCGATGTCCACGCGTTTGAGGTTGGCAAAGTACGCTACGTCTAAGGCCGAGAATGGATCGAGGTAAGGAATGATCGGGAAGGCTTGCCCGGTGCGAGACGCGCCCTGCGGCAGATCTTGCATGATCGCCGAATCGTCGGCCACGCGCACCTCTATCGCGCGATCGATTTCGCGTTCGTAATGGTAGCGTGGTATCGTAAAGTGCGTGCGCTCTCGGTACGCCATGTAGGCGGGGGCATTGGCCGTATATGCCGCGGCGGTCCGGTTCGCGAATCGTGCCATTGCGATGTCGGCGGTGTCCATCACCCCGGCATTTCGTGAAAAGGGGCGCTTTTACCGCCGCGGAACACGCGCGATATGATTATCGTTCCGTCCGAAGACGTGGCAGCGCATGTGGTGGCTTTGCGGCGCGAAATACACGAGCATCCGGAGCTCGGATTTGAAGAAGTGCGCACGCAGGCGCTGGTGGAGCGCGAGCTCGATGCGCTGCAGATCGAACACCGGCGTATCGCTCGCACGGGCGTCTTAGCGGTGGTGCGCGGAAGCCGTCCGGGCAAAATCGCAGCATTACGAGCGGACATGGACGCGTTGCCGATTACCGAGCGGTCGGGTGAAACGTTCTCATCCAAGGTCGACGGAAAAATGCACGCCTGCGGTCACGACGCCCACACGGCGATGCTTCTGGGCGCGGCGCGAGTGCTGCAGGGCGCGCGCGAGCAATTGAGCGGAAGCGTGGTGCTTTTGTTTCAGCCCGCTGAAGAAGGCCCCGGGGGCGCGGAGCCGATGATCGCGGAGGGAGCGCTGGACGATCCGAAGGTTGACGCCATCGCGATGCTTCATGTGGATACGCGACTGGGCCCGGGCGAAATCGGAATAACCCCTGGGCCTGTCAATGCGGCCGCCGACGAGTTTCACATTACCGTTGAAGGGCGCGGCGGGCACGGCGCCTATCCGCACACGGCCGCCGACACGATCCCGGCATCGGCTGCGATGATTCTGGCGCTGCAAAATATTGCCGCTCGCGAAACCGATCCGCTCAAAAGCGTCGTCGTCACCATCGGCACGATTGAGGGCGGCTACCGGAACAACGTCATAGCCGATAAAGTTTTTATGACCGGAACGTTCCGCGCGCACGATCCTTCAATTCGCGACGGCCTCGAGGAGCGCGCAAAACGCATCGTGGACGGCGTGGCGGCCGCTTACGGCGTGACGGCGACGCTAAAGGTTATATATGGCTATCCGCCCGTCGTGAACGACGCGGCATTGGCCGAGGCATTTTCCCTCTACATGCAAACGCACTCAACATTGAAAATTGAACGCCCCGCCCCGACCATGGGCGCGGAAGATTTCGCTTATTTCGCGCGACTCGTTCCCGGCGTTCACGTGCGACTTGGCATTCGCAGCGAAAAAGCCAGGTCCACCTATCCGGGTCATTCGGCCCAGTTTCGGATCGACGAGGCCGCCTTGCCGGTCGGCGTGGAAACGCTTGTGGCGTTCGCGAACGCAGTGACGTCAGGTGACCTGCCGCTGCCCACGGCCCCATAGGTTGGGGATAGCCCTCCACAAGGCACACAATATATGGGGCGCGAAGCATTTTCCTCATGGCTCTTTTGCACGAGGCTATGGGTCCCCGGGTGGGCGTCAGATCGCTCTCCGCTAGCGCGGACGTCGAGGCCCCAGCCGAATCCACATTCGCGCTCCTTTGCAGCGTCGAGAAATGGCCGGTTTGGCTGACCCTCGTACGGAGCGCCGAGCTGCGCGAAACGGGCGAAACCCTAGGTGTGGGCTCCGAACTCGTGCTGCGATCGGTTATCCCGGGCGAAACGGAAGAGGTGTACGAGGTAGCGCACATCATCTCGAACCACCGATTGGCGCTTGTTGGAGCCTATTCGTGCCGCCGACGCCTGGAGTTTCGAATCGAGCAAAAGACGGCGCGATGCCGGGTCAACGTCCGTGTGGATTACCCCGCGTATGGCGGTAAGATCGGCTCGCTGGTCGATCAAATGAAAGCGGGTCGAAAACTCGGGGCGATGCTCGATGAGTCCATGCTTCAATTCAAGGGCTTGGCCGAGTTCGGAAACCGTTCGGACGGGATTCTCGCCGATTTCTGACCTATACTAGCGGGATGCCCCTTTACGACTATCGCTGTTCCGCCTGCCAGGAAATCACCGAAATCCGCCATGGATTTGACGCGCCCAATACGGATCCGTGTCCGCAGTGCGGCGGAACGTTATTGCGTGTCTTCAATCCCGCACCCATTGTCTTTAAAGGGTCTGGATTTTACGTAACCGACTCGCGCAAGAGCGAGTCGAAGCCCGCGTCCAAACCCGCTGAAAAAGCCGGGGAAAAAGCCGCAGAAAAACCGGCGACGGGCGATGCTTCGCCCGCGACGCCCACCCCCGCCCCCGCGGCGGAAAAAACTCCGGCGTCCGCATCGGGAAGCGAATCGGCCGCCTAAAATGTACATCCTCAAGCACCCCGCGTGGATTGCCGGCGTTTTATCGGGATTGGGCGCCGTTCTCGCGATCGTGGCGGCGATCGTGGCGCTCAAGGCCGCTCTGCGCTTGCGGAACCGCTTAGAAAGTCTTGCCGATTCGCCAGTGCTTGGCGATTTGCAAGCACTCGACGATCAAGCGCGCCGTTTGGAGAGTATCGCGCCGCAGGTTGCCGAGCATCGCGCGCGCGCCGAAGCGGCGATTGAATCGATACGTACGTCCCTTCGTTCGACGGGGTTACCCCAGGCGATTGCGGGGCTTCGCATCGCCGTCCAATCCCTTCGTGGTCTGTCCCACCTGTTGGGCTAGGTGCTACGGCGCTTGTAGTGTAGCGAGGCGATCTAAGAAATCGGGAAAGCTGACGTCGATGCTGGAGGCGCTATCGATGGCGAGCGGGCCTGCAGCCGACGCAAGCATCGCTGCGGACATCGCGGTGCGATGATCGTCGTGCGTTTCAATAACGACGCCAGATCGAGCGCGGGGAGCGCCGCCCCGGATGGCGATTCCGTTGGGAAGTTGCTCTACGCCGATCCCGACCGCGTCCAGTAATCGAATGATCGCAGCCACGCGATCGGACTCCTTTGCACGCAACTCGCGAATGCCGGTAATTCTCGTTTCACCTTCGGCAAATGCGGCGGCCACCGCGAGCACGAGAATCTCATCGATTGCGCGAAGCGCGAGATCCGGTCCGATTGCGATCCCACGCAATGGCGCATAGCGCACGACGATGTCGGCGCGTGGCTCGCCGCAAACGTCTCGAACGTGCTCCAACTCGATAGAAGCGCCCATTTGGGAGAGTGCGTCGAGTAATCCGGTGCGCGTCGGATTCACGCCGACGTCGCGAATCCGAAGCGCGCTCCCTGGCGCGATTGACGCGCCCACGATAAAAAATGCCGCGGCCGAAAAGTCTCCCGGTATGGAAACGTCCTTGTACGTACGCGGGGCAGACTTCAACTCAACCGTGCCGCGATCAAAGGTAATGTCTGCTCCGTGATACTGCAGCAAACGTTCCGTGTGATCGCGCGACCCCTTATCGGCAGTCGTGGTCACGCCGATTCCAGAAAATAGGCCGGCGAGGAGAAGTGCGGTCTTGATCTGAGCCGACGGAACGAGCAAAATAAAACGGCGCGTCTGCGGTGAGGACGTCCCTTGTATTTTGGCGGGTAGGCGACCAGCGGAGGTCTCGATGCGTGCGCCAAAAGCGCGCAACTGCGCGGCCACCGGTTCCATCGGGCGCCGCCGAAGGGACTCGTCGCCGTCGAGCGTTGCATCCAGTCCCGCGCCCGCGCACAGGCCCAGCAACATGCGCGCGGTCGAGCCGGAGTTCATACAGTCGATGGTGCGCTGCGGCGCTTGCAGTCGCGCTCCGCGAACCAGTGCGACGCTGCCATTCTGGTCGACCTCAACGCCCAGCGCCCGTAATGCCTCGGCCGTAGCGCGCACGTCGCGCCCCTCGTTGAGATTGTCTACGCGAGTGGACTCACGACTTCGAGCCGCGACGAAAAGTGCGCGGTGGGAAATCGATTTGTCGCCAGGAACGGAAATGTCGCCGCGCAAGGCTGCCGGCCCGAATGTATGCATGCCGCCTATCATGGTATGCGAGCGAGATTGGTGGGGAAAGTGGGATTTGAACCCACACGAGTGTTTGCCCGGCCGCTTTTGAGGCGGCTGCGTCTACCGTTCCGCCATTTCCCCAACAGAAAGGCCTAACGCCGATTCGTGTCAGCGGCGCGGCGTCCTTGTGCGGCGTCGATCTCCGCCTGCGCCTGAGCCAGACTGCGAACCGCTCGGACGCCGTAATAGACTATCACATCGCGGCCGGTGGGAAGGACGAGGCGCAATACCGCCGCCCTACGCGCGGGTGTGACGTCGGCGCGCTCTAGCACTCCCGGGGACGCCGTCACCGTAACGACTACGCCGGTCTCGGGATTATAGATCGCAACTCCGGACCCATAGGCAGGGTGAAGGATGGCGTCGCCTACTTCCGGTGCGTCGAAACCGCTCGTCGATACCAGGCGCTGCGCCTCGTCCAGCGTGTGCAGCGTAAGCCTTTCGGTAAGTGTGAGTTCACCAGTTGGAGCCATCGCAAACGTGCGGTCGAATCGTCCCCCGCCTCCGGGAATGTCGGGCGCGTCATACGTACAACGCAGCAATTCCGGCGCCGGCGAGCACGCATATTGCCGGTTGAACATTCCCGCCGGCGTATCGTGCGTATATTTTGCGATGTAGTCGCGAGAGGAAGCAGGCACCGGGTTCAAGACGTCGTCGCGAAACAGTCCGATCGACGACGCCGTATTCGACGAAGAGCGCGCCTTCAGATCTGCACCGCGCGCTCCGGCGTCCGGAGCAATTCCGACCTCCAAAGCTGACCCGCGCAGGAAGACCATGCGGCCGCCGTCGCGCAGAGCGTCGAATTCAAACACGCGCGGGGCACTTGAGGGGCGACGTAGCGTTGGTACGGCCCAAACGTTTTGTGCGAATGCGAAACCGGATGGTTCGCAAATCCCATCGAGCTGTGGCGATTCCCGAGTCGCGATGTAGGTTATCGCGCCCGCGAAACTGACGTGAATGCCACGCTGCGGACGCAGTATGGCGCGCCCGACACGCCCGGCGATGTGTATGTCGACTTCGCAGGACGGTTGCGCGGAGAAGAAGGCGATGCCGGAGGTGCGTCGCTCGATCCGGGGCAAACATTGTGCGCTACTCATGCGGTCCGCCGCGGAAAAATGCGAATCGAAGACGTTCAAGGGGAGGTCTAAGGGGACGAGTGCCGCGCCGCGCGCCGCGACCGTTAATGCGGGAACCGAAACCACATGACCGGAGTGTAGGCGAACGCGGAGTGGGCCAATCACGGTGCTCGAACTGCTCCAGTTCGTGATGTCGAGGAACCCATACGCGCGCGAGCGGTCGACGCCTTCGAGGACTACCGCGTTGGACGGTAAGCGTTCCGTCCGCGACGCGTCGATCTGCGTCGCGCTCTGGAGTGCACCGGGGAAGCGCGCGAGGATCGTCGGATCCAAGGCCGCGTCGCTAGGCAAAGGCACGCTCGGGAAGACGACGTTCGTGTAACGACGCAGTGTCGATGCGTCGGCGTATCGTGGATCCACGAGTTCGCATGTGAGCGAACGCGTTCTACACGTGCCTAGCTCCGCAATCGTGCGGGCCGCGATCTGGCCGATGTCCGCGTTCGTTATCCTACTGGGATCGTACGCGCTCACAGGCCAGACGATTGCGTAGGGCGCACGGCGATGAGTCGCGGCGAGAAGCGCGCCATATTGTCGCGCAATGCCGCCAAAGGCTGCGGTCGGTTCGTAGCGTGGATTTCTCGACAACGGCATTGAGTCGCAGTCGTGGACATGTTCGAGCGAGAGCGCTGCATCCCACGCGTAGGACCAGTTTGCCCACGGCGCTTCCCAGCCGCTTGGATTGACGGTGTCTTGTACCGGGAAATTCACGACGCCGTGCACGCCGAACTGCAGCATCGTATGCAGAGCGAGCGTCGTGTTTGAAGGGTCGGCCGGACGCGGTGCTCCTTCGCCCGCGCTTTGAAGCCAACCGGCCTGAAACTCACTGGTCATCACGGGGCGGTGTAGCTGCGTTTGCAATAGCGCCGTGGAAAATTCGAGCTGCGCCCGGTCATGCTCGCCGATGCGATATGCGTCGCTCTGGTACCAGTTGCCCCATGCCCACACCGGCGCCGACGCCGTGACCTTCATTTGGTAGGTGTTGATGAACGTGGGCAGCCGGTGGCCTACAACACGCTGCACGACGCTTTTAAGAAGCGTTATGTAGGTTTGAAAATGCGGTGCCGGCCACGTCTGATTGTCGATGTACGCACCCTGGTCGTCGTCGAGCGCGACGGCGATCACCGCGTCCTTTACCGGAACGAATTGCCGCAGCGCCGTTTGAAGCCATCGCGTCGCATACCGTAGGTGCGTCGCGTTTGCCATCCATTCCGCGGCCGCATCATCGGAATGAACATTTTGGAGCGTCGCGCTCGACGACGACCAGGGTGCGTACATCGACAATCAGACGTGGCCGGCACCGCAT
>JALYVW010000030.1 GCA_030853005.1 Vulcanimicrobiota bacterium | reverse complement strand
TCGTTGCCCGACTCCACGTCGACGAGCAGCGTGTGCCAGCCGTACGAATCGAAGCGGGCACGCACGTCTTCGGTAAAGGTGACATCGGTCTCGCCCGCAAGCGAAATCTTGTTGTCGTCATAAAGCGCGATCAGCTTCCCGAGCTGCAGGTGGCCGGCAAGCGATGCCGCCTCCGCGCTCACGCCTTCCATAAGGTCTCCGTCGCCGCAGATGCAATACGTGTAGTGATCGACGATCGTCGAATCGGCGGTGTTGTACGTCGCTGCCAAATGCGCTTCGGCCATCGCGAGTCCTACCGCGTTCCCGAACCCCTGTCCGAGCGGGCCCGTCGTAACCTCCACCCCGGGCGTATGGTGCGCTTCGGGATGTCCGGGCGTCTTGCTGCCGAGCTGTCGGAACGAGCGCAGATCGTCCATGCTGATGTCGTAGCCGGTGAGGTAGAGCAGCGCGTAGAGCAACATCGACCCGTGACCGGCCGACAGGACGAAACGGTCCCGATCGAACCACCCAGGATCCTGGGGGTTGTATCGGAGGTGCCGCGTCCACAACGTGTACGCCATGGCGGCCGCGCCCAGCGGCATCCCCGGATGCCCGGAGTTCGCTTTCTGAACGGCGTCTACGGAGAGAAAACGGATCGCGTTAATACGGAATTCATCGTCGCGCGAGTTCGGCAAAATATCTCCTCGAAGCAAAGGGGATGACAGTCCATTACTTCTACCCAGTCCGAAAGCCGTTGCCTTCGATTCGAGGAGAAGGGGACGTGCGGCGCCGTAAGGACCGGCGATGGACATTCGAGCCTTGGAGTCGGCCGTTCTTGCCCTGGCCGCCGATCCGGCCGGTGGAAAGGGAAACGCCGCGGGGCGTGCCGTGGATGAAACGATTGCAGCCCTTGACGAAGGGCGGCTTCGCGTCTGCGAGCCAGTGGACGGTGAGTGGGTAACGCACGCCTGGATTAAAGAAGCAATCCTGTTGTATTTTAAGCGCCGGGAGGCCGTTCCGTTCGGCGAGTATGCGTTCGATAAGATTCCGCTCAAGACCAATTATGCATCCTTAGGCGTTCGCTGCGTGCCGCCGGGCGCTGCGCGGTACGGAAGTTTTCTGGGTCGAGGAACCATTTTGATGCCCGGGTACGTGAACATCGGTGCCTACGTAGGAGAAGGTTGCATGGTCGACACCTGGGCAACCGTCGGATCCTGCGCGCAGATTGGAAAGAACGTTCACCTCTCCGGCGGGGTGGGCATCGGCGGCGTGCTGGAACCGCTCCAAGCCACGCCGGTTATTATTGAAGACGGCGCATTCGTTGGATCCCGTTGCGTGATCGTCGAAGGCGTCCACGTCGAGCGCGAAGCGGTCATCGGAGCCGGCGTCGTTCTTACGGCGAGCACGCCGATCGTGGACGTTCGCGGCAGCGAGCCGGTCCACTCCAAAGGGCTCGTGCCCGCGCGCGCCGTCGTTATTCCGGGCACGCTGCAAAAGCTATTCCCATCCGGAACGTACGGAGTTCCGTGCGCGCTTTTGATCGGCGAGCGACGCGCCTCAACCGATCGCAAGACGTCATTGAACGCCGCACTCCGCGAGTTTGACGTCGCCGTATGAATCCTCGCGTGGACGACATTTCCGGCTCGTTGATTCGCGAGATCGCCTCCAAGCGGCGCGAAACGTCGCGCGATTTCGGCTTGGGGGAACCGTCGCTCGCACCCAACGCCGCCCACCTCGATGCTGCGATGCGATACGTTCGCGAGCACGGCGTCAGATATAGCGCTAACGCCGGCGACGCGCGCTTGCGCGCGAGTATCGCCGCGCACTACCGTTACCCCGATCTCGACCGCGCCGAAAACGTATGCGTCACCACCGGCTCGCAGGAGGCTACGTTTGCCACCATCAAAGCGCTGCTGGATCCACAAAAAGACGAGCTGCTCGTGGTCGAGCCGGCCTTTCCGTCCTACGCAAAGATGGCGAAGCTCGAAGGCATCGCCGTCAGAACGGTTGCGATGGATGAAACCGAAGATTTTGCGTATGATGCAGACCGCATCTTGCAAGCCGTTGGCGAACGGACGAGGCTCGTCGTCATTTGCTCGCCGTGCAATCCGACCGCACGCGTGATGTCGGCCGAGTCGGCCCAAACGTTGTCGCGGGGGTTGCTCGCGCGGCCGGGCGCGCCCGTCTGGGTGCTGCACGACGAGATTTATCGCGAGCAAACGTTCGCGGCATCCCCCGCACGTTTTGCAGAGGTCTATCCAAATACGGTCGTCACAAATTCGCTGAGCAAAAGTAACGCGCTCACGGGGTTACGGCTGGGCTGGGTGATCGCCCCGGAACGCGCGATCGAAGCCATCGTCAAAGTGCACGCATGGATAACCTCGTGCGCCGATACCTTCGCACAACAGGTTGCGCTGAGCATTTTTACGGCGCCTGGCGGGTTGCGCGAGCACGCTGAGTGGTACCTCGGTCGGCGAAACGATGTCGTTGCGGCACTGGATGTAACCGGTCTGCGCTATATCGCCCCAGAGGGAAGTTTCTACGTCTGCGTCCGACTGCCGGAAGGCATTGGGTCGCTGCAGGCGGCGCTAGCCCTCGCCGACGATTACGACGTCATTGCTATCCCGGGTATCGCCTTTGGCGAATCATTCGACAACTGGCTGCGCTTGAGTTGGGTGACGTCGATGGAATCGGTGGATGAAGGTTTGGCTCGAATCGCCCGATTCTGCGAGGCTACCGAGCGTCGTGCCCGTCCCTCGCAGGCCCGATCCATACCGTCTGCACGTTCGTAAACTCGTGGATGCCGTACTCCGAGAGTTCGCGGCCGTAGCCGCTGCGTTTGATCCCGCCGAAGGGTAACCGCGGATCGCTTGCGACCATGCCGTTGACGAAGGCGCTTCCCGCTTCGATTCGTTCGGCAATGCGCCGCGCGCGCGGGATGTCGCGACTCCAAATGTTGCTTCCCAGCCCAAAGGGGGTGTCGTTTGCCAACTCGACCGCGTGTGATTCGTCGCGCGCTTTTACGACCGCGGCGGCCGGCCCAAACGTTTCCTCATCGAACATGGGCATTCCAGGCGTCACGTCGGCCACGACGGTAGGCTCGAAATAGAAGCCGGGTCGCTCCACGTGCCTTCCGCCGGTGACGATCCGCGCACCGCGAGCGCGCGACGCGTCGATCTGTTTTTGTAGCGCGTCGCGGAGATCGCCCCGCGCGCACGGTCCGACCTGCGTGAGGTCGTCGAACGGGTCGCCGACCCGCTGAGCAGCCGAGGCGCGCGCGAATGACTCCACGAAACGATCGTAGGCGGGCGCCTCGATGATAAAACGCTTCGCAGCGATGCAGCTCTGGCCCGCGTTCTGAAATCGTGCTTTCACCGCCGTTTCGACCGCCTTGTCGATGTCGGCGTCGGCCAGCACGATGAACGGATCCGATCCGCCGAGCTCCAGGACACATTTTTTTAAAACCGCGCCGGCAGCTTTTGCGACGGAGATCCCAGCGCCTTCGCTGCCCGTGAGCGTCACCGCTGCAATGCGCGGGTCCGAAACGATTTCCGCGATCCGATCGTTGGGGAGGATCAGCGTTTGCAGCGCACCGCCGGCGCCACATTCCTGCGTCAGGCGTTCGAGCTCGAGGCCGCAGCGCGTGGTGTTTGAAGCATGTTTAAGCACGACGACGTTGCCGGCAGCAACTGCCGGGGCGAAGGCGCGAACGACTTGCCAATAGGGAAAATTCCAAGGCATGACGGCAAGGATGACGCCCAAAGGCCGGAAAGCGACGTAGCTGAGCGTCGCGTCCGTTTCGACCACGCGGTCGGCGATAAAACGTGCTCCATGTACGGCAAAGAAATCGCAGCATGCCGCGCATTTTTCGATTTCGGCGCGAGCCTGTGCGATGGGTTTGCCCATCTCGCGCACTGCAGTCGAAGCGAGCGATTCGCTTTGCTCGCGTAATGCTTTGGCATACGCAAGTAGAAACGTCCTCCGTCGTTCGAACGAGACCGCGCGCCAGGTTCCAAAAAAGTCCCTCGCGCGATCGAGCACGCCGTCGACTTGCGCGCTTCCGAACACAGATATGCGCTCGAGCGGCGAACCATCGGAGGGGTTTACCGTGAAGATATCTGTCTCGGTGGTCGCAGCCATGCTGACTTGTACCCTAGATGGGGTGAACGGCCCAGCTTCCCGAGGGTCCCGCAAAAATTTCGATCAGTGTATCGGGCCGTAAGTACGCCTTCGCAACGCGTTGGATGTCGGCCGGGGTAATATCCGCGTATCGCGGGGTGAGCGAACGGTAGTAATCGAGCGGTAACCCGTTTTGGGCGATGTTCAGGAGCTCTTGGAGCTGACCCGCAGGAGCCTCTTCGTCGAGCAGGGCGCTCGAAGAGAGGCGGGTTTTGGCTTGCGACAGCTCGGCCGCATCGGGCGGATGGTCCTGGAGGTCGTGGAGCTCGCGGCGCGTGAGGGCGACGGCTGCCTCGACGTGTTCGGGAGACGCGTTCATCTCGATCTCCAAATCGCCGCGGTCGCGATCGGCTTTCAGCGATGTGCCCACGCTGTAGACGAGCCCGCGCTTTTGGCGCAACTCTTGCCAAAGTCGGGAGTCGAAGAAACCATTGCCGCCGATCAGCTCGCTCAGGACCTTAAACGTGTAGTAATCTTTGTTCGTTCGCGCGAGAGCTGGCTGGCCGAGCCGCACGAACACCTGATGCGCCGACGTGCCGATGTAGGCCGATGCCCGCCGTGCCGGAGGCAACGCCGGCTGCCGCGTGTCGGGCTTCGGTCCGCTTTGAACCCAACTTCCGAACGCCGACTCGACCGCCGCGCGAACTTGCGCCACGCTCACATCTCCGACGATCGCGATCGACGTAAGGTCGGGCCGCCAATAGCGCCCCACGTAGGCCATCAAGTCTTGCCGCGTCAGGGCGGAAACACTCTGCGCCGAAGGATATCGCAGCGCGGGATCCTGGGGTGAAAGCAAACGTCCAAGGTAGGCGCGATCTATCTGCACTCCGGAGATACTTTCTTGGGAGGCCAAGCTGTTGGCCAACTGCGCGCGCTGCAACGTCAGCCAAGATTCCGGAAAGGTTGGATGCTCTTCTCCGTCGGCGAGTATATTTAAAAGCGCTGAGAAGTCGCGCGAAAATCCGCGCGCGGAAAACGACTGGCCGAGCGAAACGCTCGCGCCGATGTCGTCGGTCTGCTTGCGCACTTGCGAAAAATCGTATTTCCGGCTTCCGAAGGATGCGAGCGTGGATGCAAGTTGGTCGATCCCTTCCTGGCCGGGAGCCACGAACGCGGGCGACGCGTCGATTTCGCCGCCGATATAAACCGTTGGGCGATCGTGCTTTTCTTGGACGGTGACGCGCAAGCCGTTCGAGAGCGTAAACGTCTGCGGAGAGAGTTTACTGCGCTCGATCGTGGGCCGCGCGGCGGACGTGCGCAGTTTGGCGGGCTCCACGATGGGGCCGTTTGGAACGCGCGACGAGAAGTTATCCGAAACGGTTGCATCGGATTTCTGTGAGGATCCGCCGCGCGCGGATGTACTGGGGCGCAAGTGGCCGACGACCGTTGGTTTCGAGAGATAGCGGCGCGCTACCGTGAGGAGATCGCCGGTCGTTAATGCGGACAACCGAGCGTCCTCGTCGCGTATTTTTTCGCCCACGATGCCGTAGGTGTAGCCGACCAAATCCCCGTACCCGCCGATCGAATCGGCCCCAAAATCGCGCTCGGAGATTGTGAGCCGTTTGGCGCCGGTCGCGACATCGGGGTCCAGGCCGTCCCGCAGCACGCGATCCATCACCGTCTGAAATGCCGTTTGAGCTTCCTCCCCCGTATGTCCGGGATTGAGAATAACGAAGACATGCATGAGGCCGCCGAAGAGTTGCGTGTCTGCGTTTGCCTCCAACGCCAGCGCGATGTTGGATTGGACGAGCGCTTGATAAAATGGTCCGCGTTCGTTTTTTATAAATTTCGCAAGGGTGCTGATGGCGGCTTCTCCAGGCTCTTTGTCGCCGGGTACCGCGTACGCCAAATCGATCACTTCGAATGGAAACGGAAACTGCGCTTCGACGATCTTGTTTTGCGCAGCCGTCGGCGCGACGAGCGCAACCGCGGGAAGGGCCTTTGCGGGGATCGCCCCGAAATGGCGGCGCGCGGCTGCAAACACGCGGGAGTGGTCCACGTCTCCGGCGACCACGAGCGTTGCGTTATTGGGTGCATACCACTTCCGGTAATACGTCGCGATATCGGCGGCGGTGGAGTGCGCGACGTCGCTGCGAATACCGACGGGCGTGCGCCCGGCAGACGAAAGAGGATACGCGGCACGGCGAACGCGCGACAGTAAGTTAAAGAACGGCGAGCTTTCGTCGCCGTCGAGTTCGTTCAGCACGGCAAGACGTTCGACGCTCCAATCGGCCTGCCGCAACGAGAGATTGCGCATGCGATCCGCCTCGATGGCCAGCGTGACGTCCAGTTTGTCTGCGGGTACGACAAAATAGAATTGCGTGTAATCATAGTCCGTTTGGCCGTTGACGCGCGCGCCCAAACGGGCGATCAAATCGTCTAGCCCACCTGCAGAAAGCGTGGGCGTTCCGCGGAACATCATGTGTTCCAACGCATGCGCCAAACCGGTTTTGCCCGGCGTTTCGTACAGCGAGCCGAAGCGATACCACATGGACGTTTGCACGACCGGTGCCGCGCGGTCCTCGACCGCGATGACCTGCAGTCCGTTCGCAAGCCGGGTGGTAAAGATGCCCCGATCTCCCGGGCCCCGGTTGGCCGTTTGGGCCGACCCTCGAACCGGAGAGAGCAGGACGAGGGCGAGGAGCGACAAGAGCATGAAACGACTCATCGCGGTCCCATTCGCGAGAGGGCAACTCGAACCGCTTCCTTGCGTGGGAGCTCTACCCGAACGCGCAACCGAGATAGTCGCGCGCGCAAGCGAAAACAGCGTCCTGCGGGACGCATCCGACGAGCTCCGACCGGATAATGGACACGCCTTGGATCGCGGCCAGGACGCGAATTGTTTCAACGACTCGATACAAGGGCGTCGCACCGTAGTCGGTGATGTTTAATGAAACCTGAACGAGATCTTCGCTCAGGCGCAATCCCAGCGCGCGCAGTGTTCGGTACCCACCATCGCGCTCTCGGATCGCGCGCGCGATGCGCTTCGCAATGGAAACATCGCCGGTCGCCAGTTCTACATTAAAAGCGATGAGGATTGGCCGTGCGCCGACGGCGATCGCGCCGGCCGAGGCGTGCTTTGGCACGGTTCCGTAGTCCGGTTGCCAGCCTTCCCGCATAAAGCGCGCGTCCAATCCCTCAAACTGGCCCTGCCGCACCTTCGCAAGAAGGCGTCGCCGATCGTGCGTTGCGGCCTCGCCGTAAAGAAACGAAGGGATGCCCAAGGTCTCCCAGATCGCGCTCGCGCTTGCGTTCGCAAGATCCACGGCCTCGGCCATCGTCGCGTTATGCAGAGGTACGAAGGGGAGTACGTCCAGGGCTCCGATGCGGGGATGAACGCCGACATGCCGGCGCAGATCGATGCGCTCCGACGCGATGCGCGCTAGCGCGACACTCGCCTCGCGCACGTTCGCCGCCCCGCCCACCACCGTCAGGACGCTGCGATTGTGGGCCGCATCACTCGTGCGATGTAGGACCCGCGCGCCGCATTTTTCCACGGCATCGACGCAGGCGTCGATGGTGCGTTCGTCGCGCCCCTCCGAAAGATTGGGAACGATCTCGAAAAGATTCAATCGAGTGCGGCCGCAATGGCCGCTGAAACGTCCCCGTGCGTTTCCGGTGTAAACAGCCGGTCGTAGCCCAAGCGCGTTGCCTCGCCGGTCCGCCGGGCTGCCGAACCCACTCTGCGCAGCTCTCCCGAAAGCCCGAGCTCGCCAAATGCGGCTGCGTTGGATGGCAACGGGCGATTGCGCAACGACGAAGCGATCGCGAGCGCGATGCCGAGGTCGGCCGCAGGCTCCGTGACGCGCAATCCGCCGGCGATCGATGCATAGACGTCCGCTGCGCCTAGGTGCAGGCCGACGCAACGTTCGAGCACGGCCAAGATCATCGCGAGTCGGCTCTGATCCAGGTTGTTGGCGAGGCGCCGCGGCGTGCCGTAGGACGTTTCGCCCACGAGCGCTTGTACTTCGATCAAAACCGGACGCGACCCGACAATCGATGCCACGACACACGACCCGCTCGGCCGGTCGCGACGCTTGGTTAAGAACAGCTCCGAAGGGTTCGCGACTTCACGCAAACCGTCGCCGTGCATAGAAAAAACGCAGATCTCGTCGACCGAACCAAAGCGGTTTTTGTACGCACGCAGGATGCGGTATTCGCCGCCACTTTCGCCTTCGAAATACAACACGGTGTCCACGAGATGTTCCAGCAGGCGCGGGCCGGCGATCGTGCCATCCTTCGTCACGTGCCCGACGATGAACGTCGAGCATCCCGTGCGCTTGGAAAATTCCATCACCGCTTGCGTGCAGTCGCGGACTTGCGTCACGCTGCCCGGGTAGCTTTCGGATTCCGGCAGCCAAACGGTTTGAATGGAATCGACGACAAGCGCAGCGGGAGGATGCTTTTCGAGATGATCGAGCACGGCGCGCAAATTCGTTTCGGCAAAAACGAGAAGATCGGGAGCGACGGCGATGCGTTCGGCGCGCAGCTTCACCTGAGCCGCAGATTCCTCACCGCACACGTAGACGACCGGAGTGCCGCGACCGCAGAGTCGAGCGGCGATCTGCAGGAGCAAGGTGGATTTCCCGGCGCCCGGGGGTCCGCCGACGAGCGTGAGACTTCCGGGAACCAAGCCGCCGCCGAGAACCGCATCGAATTCGGCCATGCCGGTTTTCTCGCGCGTCGTGCTTGCGCCGTCGATCTCTCGCAAGCGCACGGGAGCCGCAATTCCGGTTCGGGTCGCCGCACCCGATGCGCGCACCGCGGCAATTCTCATAGGCCGTTCGTCGAACGAATTCCACTGCTCGCATTGCGGACAGCGCCCGAGCCACCGTGGCGATTCAAATCCGCAGGCCGAACAGAAGAATACCGAGCGCGTTTTTGCCACGAGCAGAGCTTCGGCGGAGGCGCCGCCAACCCCGCGCTTGAACAGCGGCGCCGTGCCTACTGCGGGCGTTCAGGTTGCGATCGACGGACCGGCGGCATCCGGGAAAACCACCGTGGCGCGTCGAGTCGCAGATGCGCTGGGATTTCTTTATCTCGATACGGGCGCGATGTATCGTGCGCTTGCATGGCTCGCGTTGCATACGGAAACGCACGTCGACAATCAGGCGGCCCTGGCGCGCCTGTGCCGCACTTCTCCGGTCCGCGTCGAATTGGACCGGAGCGCGCCGATGGGATTCCGCGTGCTCGCGGGAGAGCGCGAGCTCGCTCGCGAGCAGCTCGAGTCGAGTGAAGTAACCTCGGTTGTGTCGATCGTGGCCGCCCATCCGCTCGTCCGAGAAGCGATGGTAGAGGAACAACGGCGCATCGCGGATCGATCGTCGGTGGTCATGGCGGGCCGCGATATCGGGTCGGTCGTTTTAGCGAGCGCCGCCGTGAAGATTTTCCTGACGGCCTCGGTCGAAGCACGCGTGCGCCGGCGCCGTGCCCAGTTGGAGGCGGCGGGCATCGACCTGCACGCGCACGAGCTGGTAACCGAAGTTCGCGAACGCGATCGCATGGATGAAGAACGGACCGTTTCTCCGCTGCGCAAGGCGCCGGATGCCTTGGAAATCGATTCGAGCGATCTTTCGATCGACGACGTGGTCGCGCGCATTTGCGATATCGTGCGGTCGCGCAGGTGAGCCTTTCGTATCGAATCGCTCGGGCAATCCTGCGGCCGTCGCTTCGCCTCTTGTGGCGCATGCGCGTTGAAGGACGCGAAAACGTCCCAGCGAGCGGCCCACTCATCGTTGCGTGTAATCACGTGTCGTATATGGATCCGCCGGCCCTCGGCACGGCGTGCCCGCGGCCGATCAGCTATATGGCAAAGAAAGAACTCTTCGATATTCCCTTTTTGGGCGCGGCCATTCGAAGTTTTGGAGCGTATCCTGTGGATCGACGGGGCAGTTCGGCCGCGATCAAGCGGTCCGTCGAGGTACTGCGCTCCGGCGGGTGCATCGGCATCTTTCCCGAGGGCACGCGGAACGTTCGGGGGGATGCAGAGGTTCATATAGGTGTAGCAGTGCTGGCATCGCTGGCTCGCGCGCCCGTCGTTCCCGTCGCCATCGTCGGTTCCGACCGGGCGGTCCGTTTGGGTGCTATAAAAGTCGTGTTCGGAGAGGTCATGCACCTGCCCCAAGATCGGAAAGCCACTCGAGCTGAGTTGTCGAAGTTTACACAAGACGTGATGAATGCAATCGGTTCCCTGGCAGGGAGGGCGCGTGGAAATTAAGCGGGCGAAGGTCCAGGGCTTCTGTTTTGGCGTCGCCATCACGGTCAAAAAGGCGGAAGAAGCCATTGCCGAACGCGACGACGTCACGACTCTCGGCAACGTCGTACACAATCCCCAAATGGTGGAAGCGCTCGCGAGTCGCGGCCTGAAAAATGCTTCCAGTGTGGACGACGTCGATTCTGGAGCGCTTTTCGTGCGCGCGCACGGGTTGCCGATGGACGTTTTCGAGAAGGCCAAAACGAAGGGCCTGGAAATCATCGACGCGACTTGCCCTATGGTCACCAAAATTCACGTGCAGGCCGAAAAGCTGAAGGCCGACGGCTACAAAATCGTTGTCGTCGGCGATCCCGAGCACCCGGAAGTCAAGGGGACGCTCAGCCACGTGCCGGGCGCATTTTGCATCGAGACCGTTGAAGATGTTGCCAAGTTGCCCCGCGGAAGCCGCATGGGTGTCGTCGTGCAATCCACATACTCGCGCGAACGCTTTACCGACATCGTCAAGGCGATGACCGCCAAATATTACGAAGTCCGCGCGGTCAACACGATCTGTACCGATACGAATAACCGGCAGACTGCCGCTGTCGAACTTTCGAAGGAAGTCCAGGCCATGGTCGTCGTCGGTGGCAAGACATCGGCAAATACCAAACATCTGGCCGAGCTCGCGGAAACCAATGGCGCGCGCGCTTATCACATCGAAGGCCCGGACGAGTTGCGTCCCGAGTGGTTCGATGGCGTGCGCGCCGCGGGACTGATGTCCGGAGCGTCCACCCCGGGCTGGCTGGTCGACAAAGTCGCGCAACGAATGGAGGAGCTCTCCCGTCAGCCCGTTTGACGATCGCACGTTTGAAGCGCTGCTCGAGGAGCGCGTGCGTGCGTTTCGCGGAGATTCGATCGCCGGAGACTTGCTCGACTATCATTTTGGGTTCGGCGCCTTCGGGCCGGCGCGTCGCGGAAAACGGTTACGGCCGCGCCTGTTGACCGCCGTGACCCGAGCCGAGGGCGGCGACGATGCGAAAGCCTTACTCGCCGCAGCCGCGGTCGAAATGCTTCACAACTATTCGCTCATCCACGACGACATCGAAGACCGCGACGAACTTCGCCATGGAAAGCCCGCGCTGTGGAAGCGGTTCGGGTTGGCGCAAGCGCTGAACGCCGGAGACGCGCTGTGCGCGGCAAGTTTTCTCACCCTCGCCGAATCCAAGAGCGGTTACCCGCCGGAACGCGTTCTGCGAATGATCGAAGTTTTGCACGGCGCGCACGGCGTCATGTGCGACGGCCAATCGATGGACCTGGCATTCGAAGAAGCCGAGTTCGTGACGCTTTCGAACTACGAACGAATGATCGCCGGGAAGACGGCGGCACTCTTCGGCGCAGCCTGCGAAATTGGCGCGTTGTGTGCCGCGGCAGATCTCGAGGCCGCTCGCGCCTACCGATCCGTCGGCCGGGCGTATGGATTGGCTTTTCAGATACGCGACGACGTCTTAGGAATTTGGGCTTCCAGCGACGCGACGGGCAAGGTCGGCGCGACCGACATCGCGCGGCGCAAATGGACATTTCCGGTCGTGTGGGCTCTCTCGCTGGCGCATTCTCCGGCCCGCGATGCAATCGCGTCCGCGTACGCAGCGCGATCGCCTTTAAGCGCGGGCAAGGTGGACGCCGTGGTGGACGCACTCGACACGCTGCGGGCTCGCGAAGCTGCAGAATCCGCGATTGAGGCACATTTGGACGGCGTGCGCGGACACGAGGCGCCGGAGGTTCGCGCATACCTGGCCTCGACGCTCGACGCTCGCCTGACCGCGTGACGCAGCGCTCCTGGTACGATCCTCGCGAGGGCTTGCACGCACTCCGCTGGCCGCTGGATTACGCCGTCTCAGCCTTGCTCGGCTGCATTTCGTTCGTGGTATCGTATGTGAGCTACTGGCTTCCCCGCGACAAAATGTTCGACGAAATCTATTTTGCGCGTGCGGCGGAAGAGTATTTATCGGGCCGCGGCATTTACGAAACCACTCACCCGCCATTTTCCAAGTTGCTGATTACCGCTTCGGTGTGGCTTTTCGGCGGCTTGCACGGCGGCGACAGCGCGCATGGATGGCGTTTCCTCAACGTGCTTTTCGGAGCGGTCGTGGTCGTGATCGTCTTCGCCTTTGCCAAAAGGCTGACCGGGTCGACACCGTACTCGGCATTTGCCGCCGGGCTGCTCATTTGCGACGGCATGCATTTTGTCGAGTCGCGAATCGCCACGCCCGAAGGGCTCGTCGTCGTCTTTTCTACGGGAACGCTGTATGCGTTCTACCGTTTTTGGATCGCTTCGCAAGCGACGATTCGGCCCTATCGTCCCGAAACGATTCGCGAGGTGGGAATCGGCGCCGGCGCTGCATTGGCTGCGGGCTTCGGCCTTTCCGCCTTGCTGTGCTTGCCCACGCATCAGACGAAGGCCGCGCTCGTCGTTTTCGGCGCATACTTCGCATTGGGTGCGTACCTCGCGTTCCGGCTCGCGATCGCACCGCGCATCTGGCGTACCGATGCGCGCTTAGCAGCCTATCCGGAGGGCTCGCGCGCCATTGTCGACGCTGCGGGAACGCACCTGGAAACTCTGGACGGTGGAGCGCTGGATTCTTCGCGGAAGTCCGCCGTTGTTATCGGACTCGATACTCGACGCGAAGGCGACGCATTGGCCTCGCGGAGCTCCGGCGGATTGAGCATTCGGTATGGCCGAGATGGCGTCGTCAGATACGAAACCCCGGAAGGCTTCGCGACCTACGCTCCGGGGACCGTAAACGCGGGCGATGGGCTCCGCGAAAACGGCGGCGCCGCGAAATGGTGGCTCCTTGCGACGGCAGCGCTGTTGGGCCTGTTGGTCGCGAGCAAATGGTACGGCGTCATGACCTACGGCGTGGCGTTTGCTGCAATCGCGCTCGTGTGGGGCCAGCGGCTTGCTCGTCCGTCGCGCGCCTTATGGGGTAATCCGTTCGGGTTCCGTTTGGACGTGGCCGTCGTCACCCTCGTTTTCGTAAGCGCGTCGGTGTATTGGCTAGCCTGGGTTCCCGACCTGCTGCGTCATGTTGAGTACGCCAACTGGAGCGACATCGTCTTCCGGCAGTACTTCATGTTTCACTACCACGATACGCTGAAAGCGACGCATCCGTACGCATCGCTTTGGTGGCAGTGGCCCTTCGACATTCGTCCCATTCTGTATTATTCGGATTGGGGCAAGGGCCCAAACCCGGTCATCCGATTGATCTACGCTTTGCCGAACCCGCTCATTTTGTGGGCCGGTTTGTATTGCGTACCCGCTACCGCCTACCTCGCATGGACCAAGCGCAACAAAGGCTACGCCTTGATCGTGCTTGCGTACCTGTTTCTCTGGCTTCCCTGGGCGCGCTCGCCGCGCATCGCATTTGAATATCATTTTTACGTCGATATTCCGCTGATCTGTTTGTGCGTCGCCATCGTCCTGCGCGAAATGCGGTCGCGCGCTCTGCTCGCCGCGGCCTCTCTCGTAGCGATTGCGTCGTTCGTTTTTTTCTATCCGATCTGGAGCGCCCACCCCATGAGCCACGCCTATTACCAAGCACACATCTGGTTACAAAGTTGGATATAGCTTCGCCGCACGCCGATTGGCAGGCAGGCGACTGACGAAGCTATCTTAAAACGAGGGGCCAACGTGTCGAGCGCTATCCGAACGCCCGGGTTCACCACGCGGACCCAATTGATTTGGCTGATTGCTGCGGGCTTGGTTCTGCGGCTTTTGTTCATTGGCAACGACGGGTTTAAGACCGACATCAGCTCGTTCGAAGCGTGGACGCTTACGGTTATTGCGCATCCATTGGCCCAGTTCTACTCGACGACGCAATTCGCGGACTACCCGCCGGGCTATTTGTACGTCTTGTGGATCCTCGGTCACGCCTACGCACCGTTTGCGGCACACGACGCCGGCTTGGGGATTTTAAAGAACGTCGTGAAGCTGCCGGCGATCGCGATGGATCTGTTTGCCGGGTTCATGGTGTTTACGATTGCGCGGCGGTTTGGAACCGACCGGATCGCACTTAGCGCGGCCGCGCTGTTCCTGTTGAACCCGGCGACCATCTTCATATCGGCCGTATGGGGACAAGTGGATTCGGTCGCGGGAAGCCTGGCCTTGCTCGGGCTGTACGGTCTTATGCGTTCGAGCGACGATGCGCCGCGCACGGTGAATTGGTGGATCGCTGGCGCTTGGGTAGCGTTGGCGGCGTCGCTCTCGATTAAACCCCAGGCCGCGATTTTGATTCCGCTGTTCGCCGCATTCGCGTTTGCCGATTCCGCTCGGCGGCGGGAGCGCTTGATTTCGACGGCGGCGGGCGTGTTTTGCGGGCTCGCACTTGCGGTCCTCGCCGCAGTGCCGTTTCACCCGGCCGCAGATGCGCCCGTGTGGCTCTATCATCGTTACTCGATCGGCAAGGACGTCTATCCCTACAACTCCGTCAACGCCTTCAACCTCTGGACGGTGCGTTGGCCGTTTTGGCAGCCGGACTCGCTGCCCATTTTTGGATTGCCACAGTATCTCTGGGGCGTCGTCCTCGTCATCGTCGCGACGATATTGACGGTTTGGCGATACGTGCAGGTACGCACGGACGCCGCGTTGCTCCAGAGCGCAGTGTTGCTGACGCTGGCCTTTTATATGCTTTCGACGCGCATGCACGAGCGGTATGTGTTCGACGGCTTGACGTTGGCAATCGCGGCGATACCGCTGGCCCGTCGCTACGTTCTCGCGGCGTGGGTGCTTTCTATCACGTTGCTGGCAAACCTATTCTACTCGCTCGATTACTTGCACGTCGTCACGGCGAGAACGCCGGGTATCAACGGCGCCGACATGGCGCCGCTCCTAACGCGCCCTCTGTCGTTCGCGGGCGTCGTGGTGTTCTTCTATTTGGGATACGCTTTTCTGGGATCGGGCGAATCGCTCGCGTCGGCAGTGCCGGAAACCTCCGGCGACTCTCCACCGGATTCACGGTTCGCGGCTCGAGAGTGGTTCGACCCAACGCAAGGCCTGCAACGGATGCGCGCGCCGCTGGATTACCTCCTCGCGGCAGCGTTCGGCGCGTTTTCTTTCGTCTTATCATTTGTGAATTATTGGAAGCCTGCCGGAAAAATTTTCGACGAAGTCTATTTCGCACGGGCCGGCGAGGAATACTTACGGCACCAATACATTTACGAAAGCACCCATCCGCCGCTAACGAAGCTGATCATCACTTTTTCGATGATGCTCTTCGGTGGATTGCATCCCGGTTCGCTCGGCGATACCGCGTGGGGATGGCGGTTTATGGACGTGCTTTTCGGAGCGTTAGCGGTCGTGCTGTTGTACGCATTTGCGAAACGACTGACGGGCTCGACGCTTTTCGCCTCGGTCGCGGCAGCGCTCTTCACGTTTGACGGCATGCACTTCGTGCAATCGCGCATCGGTACGCCCGAGGGCATCGTGGTCGTTTTTTCCCTGGGCACGGTGTATGCGTTCTACCGGTTCTGGATCGCTTCGCAGTCGACCGTCCGAACCTTCGCTCCGGCGCCTTTGCGCAACGCTCTTCGCGCAGCAGGACTCGCTCTCGCCGCCGGGTTTGCGTTAGCGGCGGCAATAGCGCTGCCGTCGGGTCAATCGCACGCCGCGCTCGTGGTTTTAGGATGCTACTTTTCGGCGGCCCTCTATCTGCTGGCCCGCCTCGTTGCCATACCGAAATGGTTCGCGCGGGGAAGTGCGGTGTTTGCGACGTTTGGCGAGGGATCGTTTGCCGTGATGCCGGGCGCGAACGGCACGTTAACGGCACCGGACGGCCGCGTCGTCGACATTCCGCGCGGCGAATCCCACCGCATCAACGGCGAGGGATTTCACGCGCTCTACACGGGGGAACCATCCGTCACCTATACGACGCCCGTAGGAACGGCGGCGTACGCGCCCGGGACCGTTGCCTGCGATAGGGGAGCCATGGAGTCGGGGGGCCATGCGACCGGATGGCTCGTCACGTTCACCGTTCTTCTCGGGATGCTCGTGGCGAGCAAATGGTACGGCGTCATGGCGTATGGCGTGTCGTTTCTGTTGATCGCAGGCGTTTGGATGCAGCGTTTCGCGAAACCGGGAAAGCCTAAAGTCTGGGGAAACCCATTCGGCTTCCGGCTCGACATTGCGCTTGCAACCATCGTCGTCTTGAGCGCGACCGTCTATTTTGCCGTGTGGATTCCCGAGTTTTTCCGGCAAATCGAAATCAAGAATCTGACCGATTTCGTCTACCGCCAGTACACGATGTTTCAATATCACGACACACTCGTGGCGACGCATCCGTACGCATCGACGTGGTGGCAATGGCCGCTCGACTGGCGCCCCATCGCCTACTATTACAAGGATACGACCGGCGTCCCGTTTGGATCCAATCCTGCCAAATGCTGCCTCGCCGAAGTGCTCTCGCTGCCCAATCCGCTGCTTTTGTGGTTCGGCTTGATCACCGTTCCGGTGACCGGGTTCTTGGCATGGAAGGAACGGAACAAAGGATACGCGCTGCTCGTCATCGCGTACATCTTCCAGTGGCTCCCCTGGATGCGGTCCCCACGCATTACCTTCGCCTATCATTTCTATGTCGACATTCCGCTCATCGTGCTGTGCAACGCGATCGTTCTTCAGCGGCTTTGGGATCTGGGTCGGACCTATGGCGAACGCGCGGGTTTCTATGCTCGCATCGGCGTTTGCGCCTACATTGCCGCCGTCGTGGCCGCCTTCATCTGGTTTTATCCCATTCTCGCCGGCATGCCCATCCCGTTTCACGCATGGGATGCGCGAATGTGGCACGGCGTCGTCGGTAACGGGTGGGTCTAGCACCTCCGAAGGCGAAGGGGCCACCCAATGTCGGGACATTCTAAATGGCATAATATTCGTTTACGTAAGGGCAAGGTGGACGCGCAACGCGGAGCCCTGTTCACGAAGCTCAGCAAAGAAATCATTCTCGCCGCGAAGTCCGGCTCGCCGGATCCCGAAGCCAATTACCGTCTGAAAATGGCCGTCGACAAGGCACGCGAGAACAATGTGCCCCAGGACAATATCAAACGCGCGATCGCCCGCGGATCGGCCGGCTCCGGCGAAAAAGATATCGAAGAGCTGCGCTACGAAGGGTACGGACCGCACGGCATCGCGGTCGTGCTGGACGCGGCGACGGACAACAGAAACCGAACGGCCGGCGAAATGCGGTTTCTCTTTTCGAAAAACGGAGGCGTGCTTGGCGAAGCGGGCAGCGTGGGGTGGATGTTTGAGAGCGTAGGGATCGTCGTGGCCGACGCGGGGGGCCGCACGGAAGACGAGCTGCTTGAAATGGCGTTGGTTGACGGCGTGATCGATATGGACTTTGACGAGCGCGCGGAAATTTTCACCGAACCCACCGCACTCTCCAGCGCGCGCGAGGCGCTCTCGGAAAAGGGCCTGCATGTGAGCGAATTCTATCTCGGGATGCGACCGAAAGTGAGGGTGGCGCTGCAGGGCGGCGAGCTCTCGGAAGCGCTGCACTTTCTCGATGCGCTCGACGCACACGAAGACGCGCAGCATCTTTTTTCAAACCTCGAGATAACCCAAGCGGCCCTCGAGTCGTTTGCGAACGCATGACCTACCAATCTCCCGAAGACACCTCCGCGCGCCGACCAGCGATCGAACGGTATGTGCCGCGCGACTGGGTGTTT
>JALYVW010000002.1 GCA_030853005.1 Vulcanimicrobiota bacterium | reverse complement strand
GCCGACGAGAAAGCGCACGACGCCGGCGTATTTTTCTGCCGTCTTCACTAAGGCGTGCGCGTACGCGATGACGCCCGGTATTGCCTGAAGGTCCGCGGTCAACTCGTGTGCCGTGCGATTTGCAAGCGTGTCCAGGGGAAGGAACGTGGCGCGTCCCATCTCCTTCGCATTTAAAAACTCGATAGCACGCTCCGCATGCTCCGACGTCGTCGTGACGAGGTTGGACAGGCGCGCGCCGAAGGCGACGTCCATGGCGCGAGCGTAGCGCTCCTGCGTCTCGATCAGATTGGAAACGATCCCCTCGATACCGCCGAGCTCGCCCCGCTGCCAAGCTTCGACCACGGCTCGCGTGCCGGGTACGTGGCCTTCGAGAGACGCCTCCAACTCTTCGATCGTGTGCAGGCGTGATTCCGCGGCCGCAACCTCGCTCGACCGTTCGCGATGCACCGTGGTCGCCTCGACGAAACGCGTTTGCGACTGCGCTAAAATCCCTTCCGCGTCGTCGGCAAGCCGTCGCGCTTCCGTTAGGCGACCTGTGCTTTCTGCGGCCCGCCTGCGCAATTCTTCCGTCCGTTGCGCGGCTGCGCCGGCAGCGATTTCGAGCTGTTCGGCGCGAGCGCGGACGACGCCGGCCTCCTCTTTGAGACGATCTGCTTCGGCGCGCGCGCTCTCGCCCTGCGCCCGCCGCGCCGCACGGTCCGCCGCAGCTTCGGCGGCCGCCGACTCAACTTGACGCAAAAGAGTAAAGATTCGCTCGATCTGCGCGCGTGCCGCGGCGAGCGCGCTCTGGGCCTGTAATTCGCGTTCGCGAGCGTCTTCCAACTCACGCCGCAAGGGTTCGATGCGATCGTCTAACGACGCGATGGTGCGCCCGAGGCTCTCGCGTTCGCTCGCAACGCGCTCGGCATCTTGCGAGGTCTGCGTATTTTGGCCCTCGAGTGCCTCGCGCCGCGCGGAGGCGGCTGCGGAGTCGGTTTCCAGCGCGGCAAGCTCCGCGCGGAGCGTCTGCGTTTGCGTTCGCAGCTCTTCGAGCGCAAGCTCGTGCTGGTAGGCGCGCGTTCGACGGGCGGCGAGATCCGCCCCAAGCGATGCCGCGCGGGCGGCCGCAATGCCGCGCGCCTCTTCGTTGCGCTCGAGGTCTTCTTGCAGTTGCGCCTTCTCCCCGCGCCGCGAAGCGCTCGCCCGCAGATACGAAAGGATCTCGATATCGCGTAACCGAGCCGATACTTTCCTGTAGCGCTTCGCGCGCCGGACCTGAGTCTCGAGTTCCGGGATTCGTCGTTCGATCTCGGCGATGAGGTCGTTGATCCGAATTGCGTTTTGCTCGGTTTGCTCCAACCGGCGCAGCGACTCGTTTTTTCGCGAAAGGAATTTGGCAATGCCGGCGGCTTCCTCAAAGAGCGCGCGGCGGTCGGTCGGCTTACTCGTCAAGATCGCGTCGATCTGCCCTTGCGATACGATGGAATAGCCGCCCGGTCCGAGGCCCGTGCCCATGAGCAGTTCGAGGATGTCGCGCAACCGGCAGTGATTGCGGTTGATGTAGTATTCCATTTCGCCGGCACGATAGGCCCGTCGGGTAATTTCTACCTCGTTAAACTCGATGGGCAGCTGCCCGTCACTATTATCGAACGTGAGCGACACTTCGGCCAATCCCAACGGTTTGCGATGCTCGTTCCCCGCAAAGATAACGTCTTCCATTCTCCCCGAGCGCAAACTCTTGCTGCTCGTTTCGCCCAGCACCCAGCGAAACGCGTCGATAAGGTTGGATTTTCCCGAACCGTTGGGCCCGACGATCGCGGTGATGCCGCCCGAAAACTCGAGAGACGTCGGCTCTGCAAACGTCTTAAAGCCGAACGTTTTAATCTTGCGCAATTTCATGGAGAAGCTGCCTGCAAAACGGAGAGTGCCGCCTCGGCCGCGAGTTGCTGCGCGATTTTTTTCGAGGGTCCGCGGCCGGCGCCGACCGCCCGGCCGTTGACGAAAACTTGTGAATGAAAGGCCGGAATCTGCGCGGTGCCCGCGCTTTTATCGCGATATTCGGGCGTGGTGGCAAATCGCTCTTGTGCGATGTGCTGCAACCGCGTCTTCGCATCGACGAGGAGCGCGGCGGACTGATCGACATTGGCGATGTGCTCGCGGACGACGAAATCCCGCGCCGTTTGCCAACCGGATGTCACGTACAGCGCTGCGATAAAAGCCTCGAAGGCGTCGGCTAACACCGACTGGTTATGCGCGCCATCGGCGTTGCGCATACCGGCGCCCAACACGACGAGATCGGGAAAACCGATCCGGCGGGCGGTCGCGGCCAACGCGGCGTCGTTCACGATTTTGGCCTTGCGCAATGTTAGCGTCCCTTCGGCCTCATCGACGAACGTGTCGTACAGCCAGGTTGCCACGATCGTTCCCAGGATGGAGTCGCCGAGGAATTCCAGCCGCTCGTTGCTCTCGATGCGCAGCTCGCGTGCCGCACTCTCGTGCACGAAAGCGCGTTCGAACGCCTCGAGCGGCGAATGCTCGGTCCGAGCCAGCTTGAACAGTGCGCGCAGACGTCGCCGCCGCGCCTCGCCCGGCATCCGGTCTACCGCGGTTTGCCGAAAACGAGCACGCTATTGTGACCGCCGAATCCGAAACCGTTGGACAGCGCGACATTGACGGTGGCCTTGCGCGCGACGTTGGGAACGTAGTCGAGCCGGCATTCGGGATCGGGCACGTCGTAATTAATCGTCGGGGGTATCATGTCGCGGCTGACCGCGAGCGCCGTCGCGACGCCTTCGATTCCGCCGGCAGCGCCGAGCGCGTGACCGTGCATGGACTTCGTCGAACTGACCGCGACCATTGAGGCGTTCTCGCCAAGGACTCGCTCGATGGCCTGCGATTCGGCTGTGTCGCCCAGCTGCGTCGACGTCCCGTGCGCATTGATGTAATCGACGTCGCTCGTTTGGAGCGACGCTTTGTGCAACGCCCGCGAAAGCGCGAGATGGACGCCGTGACTTTCCGGGTCGGGCGCCACCAAATTGTACGCATCGGCCGACTGACCGTAGCCGAGCATCTCCGCGTACATCTTCACGCCCCGTGCGCGGGCATGTTCGTATTCCTCTAATATAAGGATGCCGCAGCCCTCGGCCAGCACGAAACCGTCGCGATCCTTATCGAACGGCCGGCTCGCCCGCGTCGGGTCGTCGTTGCGCGTCGAGAGCGCCTTCATCGACGCAAACCCGCCCAAGGCTAGCGGCGAAATGCAGGCCTCGGTGCCTCCCGTAACCATAGCGTCGGCTTCATCGTGTACGATCATGTTGTATGCGGCAATCGCGGCGTCGTTGGCCGACGCGCACGCGCTAGCGGTCGAATAGATCGGTCCCCGCAATCCGTACTGCATAGAAATCTGGGCCGGTGCCGCGTTGGCCATCAGCATCGGGATGAAAAAAGGCGACGTTTTCGCCCACGTGCCGTTTTTTGCGGCTTTTTCCGACTCGTGCCAGAACGTGTGGATTCCGCCGATGCCCGTGCCGACAACCGAACCGACGCGCTCTCGAAAGGCCGGGTCGTCGGGTAACGCCGCATCTTCGATCGCTTCACGCGCCGCAACGAAAGCAAAGTGCGAAAACCGATCCATGCGCCGCGCTTCGCGCCTGCCGATGAGCGTATCGGCATCGAAGTCCTTGACCTCGGCGGCGAAATGCGTGGTGAAGAGCGCTGGGTCGAAGGCGGTAATCGGCCCCATGCCGCTTTCGCCCGCGACGAGCCGGCGCCAAAACTCCTCGACGGTATTCCCCAGGGGCGTGACGGCACCAAGACCCGTTATGACGACTCGTCGCTTCTCCAAAACGACCCTGAGTTACGTCGGCTCGAGGCGGGACCCTCTCGCTAGAGCACTCGAGCGAACGCTCTATTCGTAACAAAACGCCATCCGGGTCTCGTTCCGATAGGGCAAATCTAAAAAATGGCTGGTCCCCACTCCTTGACAGCACTCAACGAAAGCGAGCGTACCTGCATGAAAAAATTACTTCCGGCGTTCTTGGCGGTGGCTTTTGCTGCCACCAGCACCGCCACGATGCTCGTCGGTCAAGCGCAAACCGCCTCGGCCAACGGCTCCACGGGCCTCTTCGCCGGAACGGCGTCGGTGGCACTTGCCGACGGTGACGACAACGATAAGGGCGACCGCAAAGGCCGCAAGCATGGAAAGCGCGACTCCAACGGCGGTTCTTACGGCGGCAACAACGGTGGCAGTAGCATCAGCGGCTGCGTCGTCAGCGGTGTCTTCAACGGCAACGAAGTGACTCTGCAAACCACGAACAACGGCCAAGTTACCGTCAACGAACAGCATCTCATCAATTCGGGCCGCGGTTTAAGCCAAGGTCAGTGTGTCACGCTTCGGGGCTACTATAACGGCAACGTGTTCAACGTTTCCAACGGCAGCGGTGGCGGATACCGCAACGGCGGCAATCGCGGAGAGAACGATAACGAGCAAGGCGACCAAGGCAACCGCGGAAATAAGCACGGTTGCATGAATCCGGCCGGACACGAGCGCGGCTGGTGCAAACATCATCGCAACGACGGGTACAATGGCGGCAACAACGGCAACGGCGGCGGATACAACAACGGGTCGTGCCGACAGAACATTTCCGGGTACATCATTTTGGTTAGCGGAAACAACGTCACCGTTAACCAGAACTTGATCGGCGGAACGCGTCTGTTCGACGCTTCGCGAGCGATCAACAACCGCCAGACCAACGGCAATCTCCGCATCGGACGGCACATCACGGCATGTGGGTACAGCGACGGCAGCGGGTTCCACGCAACGTTCATTCGCTAGCGCGAATGGAACACAAAAGAAACCGCGGCTGCAAGGCCGCGGTTTCTTGTCCGCCGAACGGCCCGTTGCGGGCACGGCGGCATGCATGGAACCGTCGCGACGGGCAACGCGGCGTAACGTTGCTTGAGACCGCGACCGCCGTCGCCATTGCGGCCGGTCTGTGCGTGCTGCTCTTGGCGGTTTTCCGAGGCTCGCTTCAAACTGCGGAGCGCGTCGGATAGCGGCAACCAGCGCGCGCAAATCGACGCGTTCTTTGACGAGTTGGACGTGCAAGCCGGGTTGGCGTGGTCGATCTTTGTGCCGGCCACGGACGTAGTGGGGAACGACAATTCCAACGGGCATGAACTTGATTTCTTCGCGCGCGACGGATCGGGGCGCGACCGCTATCGCGCGTTCCGTTTTGATGCGCCGGCGCACGTCATTCAAAAATTCGCGTCGCAGCCGGAGGCACCGTGCGCCCTCTCGGTGGACCGGTCGTGCGCGTTCGATCGTTCTCCGCGCAAAACATTTCTCGCAACGGCCATACTCGATGCAGGCACCGCCGTGTACAATCCGCTTTTCGCAGGCTTGACATTGCCCCGGGTATCCATTTCGTACGGACTTGGCGCGCCGATCGCCGGAGGAAACGACATCGCGCGGGTTCGCGCCGCTGGGTCGCTCTACGAGCGCGCCGCGATCCTTTCCACGGGCTCGGCACCAAGCGACTTCACCATCGTGTTTCCTTATACGCCGGCGCCCGCGGCAACCGCATCTCCTATATACCTCCGTGCGCGCCCGACCCTGCGGGCTACTGCGCGATCGCAACCCACGACGGCATGGTGCGAACCTCCACGATATGCACGATCTACGATCCCTTGGGTGGCGTCGCCAAGACACAGGCGGTCGGGGTCTCAACGGGCTCGATCACCTACGACATTTACGGCCCGGCAGGCCTCGCCGGGTCCGCCACGCAGACCGTCGCGCTCTCCCCCGAAGAGCCCCCGCAAATCGACCCGACGACCGGACTTCTGGGCCAGCCAACGTGCCCAAATCTCGTCGAAACCTGGACGCCCTACGAACCTGCGCGGCAGTTCGGAGACCCCGGCTTGCCATGAGAAGACCCGAGGGGACATCTCTATCGAGTCCCGATACGATAGGTCCGGCGTTGTTAGGTCCGATATTGTTAGGTCCGGCGTTGTTAGGACTCCGGCGTTTGACGCCCGGGGAGCCGGGTGATATAGTAGCGCGGCTATGTTCCTTTTCGATCTTCAACTGTTCGCGTCCAAAAAGGGCGCCGGCTCCACGCGCAACGGGCGCGATTCGAACGCGCAGCGCCTGGGCGTGAAAAAATTCGGTGGCCAGTCGGTCCTTGCCGGCAATATTTTGGTGCGCCAGCGCGGCACGAAATTCTATCCCGGTGAGAACGTTGGAATCGGCAAAGATCACACGCTCTTCGCGCTCGCCGACGGGTTCGTCGAGTTTGCCGAGCAGCGGAACCGCAAACACATTCACGTGCGCTCTTCCGCCGCGGCCTAGCAGCAGCGTCCGCGATCGCCGTTCTTGGCAGAGGGCCTTCCGGGTCCTCTTCGCTTTTCTAGGGAATTAAGCGGGCCGTGCAATTTATCGACGACGCCACCATCACGATCATCGCAGGGAACGGCGGCGACGGCATCGTCGCGTGGCGACGGGAAAAATACGTCCCGAAGGGCGGGCCCGCCGGGGGTGACGGCGGCCATGGCGGCACCGTGTACGTCGAGGCTTCTCCGGGGCTTTCAACGCTCGTCGAATTCCGGTTTAAACGGCAATTCGGGGCCGAGTCCGGCAACGCGGGCGGAAACTCCAATAAGTCCGGCAAGAGCGGCGACGACCTCGTCATCGCGGTGCCGCCGGGTACGCTCGTCTATCGGACCTTGGAAGATCAGGGCGAAACTTTACTCGCGGATTTGAGCACTCCAGGCGAGCGCGTGGTCGCGGCTAAAGGCGGCCGCGGCGGGCTCGGCAACCAGCATTTCGCAACCAGCAAACGGCAAGCGCCCCGCTTTGCGGAAAAAGGCGAGCCGGGCGAACGGTGCACGCTGCGCCTCGAGCTTCGCCTGTTGGCGGACTGCGGGATCATCGGACTGCCGAACGCCGGAAAATCGACCCTCCTTTCGGTTGTGTCCGCGGCGCGGCCGAAAATCGCCGACTATCCGTTCACCACGCTCGAGCCGCAACTGGGTGTGGTGCGCGTTTCGGAAGACGAATCGTTCGTCATGGTCGACGTTCCGGGCCTCATCGAAGGCGCGCACGAAGGCGCGGGCCTTGGCGATCAATTTTTGCGCCATGTCGAACGCACGCGCGTACTCTTACATCTGCTCGACGGAGCGAAACCGCTCGACGAATTGTTGCGCGACAAAGCGATCATCGAAAACGAACTCGCGGCGTGGAATCCGAAGCTCGCGCACAAGCCCGCGATGCTCGTCGTAAGTAAAATGGATTTGCCCGATGCCCAAGATCGTTTACGCGAGATCCGGGCCGCGTTTGGCGACGACGTCCGGGGCGTTAGTTCGGCGACCGGCGAAGGCATTCGCGAGCTGATATACGGTACGTGGACCGCAATTGGCCATGCGCCGCTACCCGAAGTCGACGTACCGGATCCGCCGCGCATTACCCTCAAACCCAACGCCCCGTTCGTCATCCATCGCGAAGGCGAGGCCTACGTTATTACCGGCGAACGCGTCGAACGGCTTGCCTCGATGACGAATTTCGAGACGGACGAAGGTCTCGGCCGGTTCGAACAAATCCTGGCAAAAATTGGCGTCGAGAAGAAGCTGCGTGAGATGGGCGCGCGAGAAGGGGATACCGTGCGCATCGGCTCGTTCGAGTTTTTTTATTCGTGAAGATCGGCATTTTCGGCGGCACGTTCGACCCCGTCCATAACGCCCATCTGTTCGTCGCGGAGTCGGCACGCCGTCTCGAGGGTTTGGATAAAGTGCTCTTCGTGCCCAATACGCACGCGCACTATCGCTCCGCGACTGCGGCGAGCGTGGAGCATCGCGTTGCCATGTTACTGGGCGCGATTGCCAGCAATCCGCACTTCGATATAGACGATTCCGATTTGCGTCCCGACGCGTCCGGGTTTACTGCCGACCTGATCCCACACGTCCGGCAAAAGTTTCCGCATGCCCAATTGTCGTTCGTCACGGGCGCGGATTCACTCGCGAGCAATGCCTGGGTACGTTTGGAGGAAGTGCTTGAGACGCTCGATTCTTTTGTGGTGGCGCCGCGCGCCGGCATTACGGCCGATGCCGTCAGCCGCGTCCTGGCCGCCGTGCCTGCGCGCTTGCGCGACCGCGTACGAACGCTGAATCTTCCCGAGCTTCCCGAAAGCGCGACGCTTGTGCGTACGCTCCTGGCGCAGGGGAAGTCGGTGCGGTATCTGGTGCCCGAGGCCGTTTGGCAGTACGTCGTCGCGCACGAACTCTACGGGATTTCGATCGATGCGGCGTGAGATCGCTTTCGCGCTCGCAAGCATCTGTGTTTCCGGGTGCGCTCCGAACGCGCAGTCTGCGTCGCTGGCCGACGCTGTGACACGGTGTACCTCGGGCGCGCGGCACGTCGAAATCGCCGCCGCGGGTAGCGTCGTGCGCGTTCTCGGCATGCGCCGTTCGCGTAACGGACTGCACGAAGGGTTCCTCGTTCGCATTGGCAGCGCGCTCGTGCGGGTAGAAGACAACGCGGATCTTACCGGACCGATTCCGCTGCGCGCAGGCGAGGCGGTAAAATTGCAGGGTCAATACGAATGCAGCGACGGCGTCGTGCATTGGACGCATCACGATCCGAGTATGCGCCACCAGCCCGGATATATCGACGCCGGTGGAACGCGCTATCAATGAGCAGGTTGCTCGAAAGCGTTGTTCTGGCGAGCGCTTCGCCCCGCCGGCTGGCCTTGCTTCGTTCTCTCGCGCTCGACGTACGGGTCGTCAAAAGTACGTATGGCGAGCCGACTTTACCGGGGAAAACGCCGGTGGAAACGGCGCGCGTGCATGCCGCTGAGAAGCTCCGGGACGTGCTGCAGTCCGCGAACTTTGCAGACGACGTCGTCGTCGCGGCGGATACCGTGGTCGACCTTGCGGGAACCGCACTCGGCAAACCGCGCGACGAGCGTGATGCGGCGCGCATGCTCGCGCTGCTTTCCGGTCGCACGCACGTCGTGCACACGGCCTTCGCGCTCGCCGCCCCGAAACACCGGCAGATCTTCGGGTGCGAAAGTACCGAGGTGACCTTCTTCGCGCTTTCGCCCCGCGAAATCGCCGGCTACGTCGCTAGCGGCGAGCCGATGGACAAAGCGGGAGGGTACGGCATTCAAGGGACCGGCGCCACGCTCGTAGAGCGGATAAACGGCGATTTTTACGCGGTTATGGGCTTTCCGCTAGCGCGATTCGCGCGCGCGCTTGCCGACCTGGATTTTGCGCTTCCGGTAGCGAAGTTGCGATGATCTGCCGACCACCGGATTAAGGCGTATGTTTACCTATCGAGAAGAACGGCGACTCTTTGCGGCCATCGGACTCGTCATTATTGCCGCGCTCGTGGCGCTGGTGCAAATTACGTCTGCCCGTTCGGGCAGCGTCAGCCCGCTGACGGCCGGTGGAACCGCGGTTGCCTACCTTTTTGAAGAAGTTGCGGGTACCGCCGTGCTTTCGTCCCGCGACGCGGCCTTGGGCGCGCTGCGCCTGCCCGGCTTGGAGCGGGAAAATCGCGCGCTGCGCCTGCGCAACGTGGACTTGGAACGCGAAAATCAACGGCTGTACGAACTCGCCGTCTCGACTGCCGGTCAAGCGGCCATCGCCCCCCGCCTTGCGACGTATCGTGGCGCCGTCTCGGCGCGCGTCGTGGGCTTCCCACCGGAAAATACCGACCAGGGCGTCACCATCGACCGCGGGACGAGTTCCGGGGTCCATCGCGACGACGGCGTGCTTGCCGCAAGCGGCGTCGTCGGACGCGTCGTAGAGGCCGGGCCGTTCAGCAGCAAAGTTGCGCTCGTTACCGACTTCTCGAGCACGATTCCCGCGGTTGTTCAGCGGGGCCGCTCCTGGGGTATCGCGCGCGGCAACCTCGAGAGCGTACGATTAGAGTACGTGTCGCAAGATGCGCCCCTGCACCTCGGCGATAAAGTTGTGACGGGCGAAGGGCGGTCGTTTCACTCCGGAGACGTTATCGGATCGATCGTCCGCATCGAACGCGGCGACTCCAATCTGTATCAAACCGCAATCCTGAAACCTTCGGTCGATCTCGGCACGCTCGATCGCGTCGTTGTTGTCCCGAAGTAAATTCGTCGCGCCTCCTTACGCCGGCCCGGTGTGGTGGAAGGCCGCGCTCTTCCTCGCTGTCGCGCTGCTCGTTCAAGTCGACGTGCTCCATTTCACGATCTTCCGAAACGCAGAGCTCAGCGTCGTGTTCGTCGTCGTCGTCTGGTACGCTACGCATGCGGACGTTCCGCGCGCCGCGGTGTTCGGGTTGATTGCCGGACTGTGCGAGGACTTGTTGTCCGCGCACACCGGAGCCGCATTCGCACTATCGACGATGCTCGCAGCGGCGGCGACCGGCACGCTTTCCAGCGCATTTTTTGCAGACTCCGTCCCGCTTGGCTTTCTCGTTATGTTTCTCGCTACGCTGGTGCGTAACGCATTGTTTTGGAGCATCATGGCGCTTGCGGGCTATCCGGCCGGGTTTGCGCGCGTCCACTTCCATCAAACCGCTTGGCAAGCACTGCTCAATGCCCTGTGCCTGTCCGCCGCGATGCTGCTGCTTCGTGCGAGAGAATCGTTCGTCTCGCGATGAGAGCTCGCGCGCGCAGAACAAAACTCTGGGAACGCTCGCCCGGCCGCATCGCCGCATTCGTAGCCACGGCCGCACTCGCATTGATCGCGTTGATCGTGCGTCTCTTTGAGGTACAAGTTGCCGACGGAGAGCGCTATCATGCGGCCGCGCTGACCAATCAAGTCCGGCTAATCCCGGTCGCCGCGCCCCGAGGAACATTTTTCGATCGGCACCACCGCGTGATCGTGCGCAGCCGTCCGTCTTTCGTCATCGCGTTTATCCCCTCGCTGGTCAAGGACGCGCCCGGCGAGCTGCGCACGATTTCGCAAGTGATCGGAACGCCGGAACGCACGATGGAGTTCCGGCTCCTCCACCACCACGGCGTACAGTACCGGGATTTCGACCAGGTGTCGCTTTACGAGCCATACGGACCCGTCATCCTCGCAGAGGATCTGACGGTTGCGCAAGTTGCGCGACTCTCGGAAATGCTGCGCGGTTTACCGGGCGTTGACCTGGAAGTGCAGCCCGTTCGCAATTATCCTTACAAATCGGCCGGCTCTGCGATTTTCGGTTTTGTGGGGCAGATCACGTCCGACGAATTTGCGACGCTCAAATATCGGGGATACTCGCCCAACGACGTGATCGGCAAGGACGGTCTCGAGCGGGTGTACGACCGTTTCCTCAAAGGCCAGCCCGGCGGACAACGCGTGGTGGTCGACGCGCAAAATCAAGTGGTGCCCGACATTCGCCTGCCGGCGCGCCAACCGATCCCGGGTGACAGCATCACGCTAACGGTGGACTGGCGCCTGCAAGCGATTGCCGAGAAAGCCCTGGCCGACGGCATCCGAAAATGGAGTTCGAAAAAAAGTTTGATCAACGGAGCGGTCGTGATCGAAGACCCATGGAGCGGTGGGATTCTCGCACTTGCGAGTTATCCGGGCTACGACCCCAACGCCTTTGCTACCGATAAGTACCCGGACGTAGGACGCTATCTGCTCGATCCGCGGCAGCCGCTTTTTAACCGCGCGATCGCCGCCGCCACGCCCACGGGATCGACGTTCAAAATGATTACCGGCTCGGCCGCGCTTTCAGCCCCGGTCGTGCGCGTCAACGAAACCGTGTACGATTCGGGCGCGTGGAATTGCGGCGGCTACATCGCCCGGGACATTGCGTCGGGAGGGCTAGGGAACACGCAGTTCGTACGCGCGCTCGCTGCGTCTTCGGACGGATATTTTTATCAAATGGGCTGGCGACTCGGCATCAAGCGTTTGACGAAATACGCCCGCGAATTCGGAATCGGGCGTCGTTCCGGCATCGATCTGCCGGGAGAAATCAGCGGAAACCTGCCGAGCAATGCGTGGTCCTTGCGGACGTTTCACGAACCGCTCGCGCCGGCCGAGGCGTGTTTCTTAGCAATCGGCCAAGGTGCGCTTCAAGCCAGCCCCCTGCAGATGGCCAACGTCGAGTCGGCGGTCGTCAACGGCGGTACGCTGTGGAAACCGCATATCGTTAGCGCGATTCTCAATCCGCACGGGCATCTCGTGAAAGCCTTTTCGCCCACCGTCATCCGTCACGTGGGCGTCACCCAAGCGGCGCTCCGCGCCGTACGCGAGGGTATGAGCAAAGTGACGGACCCCGGCGGAACGGCCTACGGGCTGGCGATTAGCGGCTTGCCGTACGGCGGAAAGACGGGGACGGCAGAAACGGGGAATGGCGCGGGAGCGAACAGCACGTGGTTCGTTGCTTACGCACCGGCCGCGCACGCGCGACTAGCGATGGCGGTTTTCGTCGATCGTTCCGGTGGCTACGGCGCGTCTGTCGCCGCTCCGATCGCCCGCGAAATCATGGTTAAATACTTTCGCAAAAAAGAGTAATCAATTCAAAAGTGCCAGCGTCCTCAGAAGTGCGGCCGCGCGTGGGCCCGCGCGTTCGTTAGCGAACGTCCGAACCTCGTCGATCCGGCCGCTGCGTGCGAGTGCGTGCGCGGCGGCAAGCGCAACCGCGTCGGACGGATCGCCGAGCGCGTGGACCAGCAGCCGGTGGGAATTGTCGTCGTCGAGCGTAGCGATAGCAAACACGAAGTCGCACCGTGCGGATTCGGAGAGCGCTGCAAACTCGTCGCCCACCTCGCTAGCCCAATCGCTTTTTGCGGGCAAGGCCTCCGGAGTTGAGGACGTTTCGACGGGAACGGGCACGTTACGCGGAACCAAGAACGCGTAGCCAGCAACCGCGGCGCCGGCCACAAAGACCACGAGCACGACAATTAGCAAGTCGTCACGCACGTGCCGCGGACAAACCGGCGCGGACCACGTCCAGTGCGGCGTCGAGCACGGGATAAGGCCGACGTTGCAGCGCTTCGACGAACGGTCCGGCATCCAGCGTGGCGAGCTCGTCCAGCGTGGCGCACAGGACCATACGATAGTTGCCAACGTCCGCGCGGGAGTCGCCTACGCATTTGGCAAGCGCGGCCCAAGGCGCGGCCGTGCAAAGCGCGGCGTCGTGAACCATCGCGACCGCGTTTTCGATGTCGCGCGAATCGACTTGTCCACGTAATACGACGACCGCCCCGACGGGTTCTGGCGCGTTCCCGCGCGCGTCGGCAACGTCGTGCAGAAAGCGCTCGATCGCCGCCCGCATGGAAGGCGTTTCCACATCGCGCGCGGCGATTGCGTAGTTCGGCAAGCGCAGTTTAATAAACAGGCGATCGAGCACGTCGCGCATCGATTCGCGCACGGGCGAGACGGCCGTCGCGTCGAGGTCGCCAATCGATTCCGGCAACAGCGCTCGCAACGCGAAAAGATGGGTGACGAGTCCGCCAAACCGCGCCTCTTCAAGAAAGCGCATGGTCCGATCGAGACGTTCTTGCGAGAATGCAAGCGACGTGGTCGCCGCGCCGGGCGTTTTTTCACGGCTCATAAGCCCCGGCTCCCGCGCGTCCGCGTCTAGCGGGATGTAGCGTTCCATGTCTTCCAAGCGGTACGTGTCGTGTCCGACCGGTTGCGCGGGCGGTAATTGCAGTAAGCCTTCGGCCGCCTCCAACGCGCGCGGACCCCCCGCAAATGACGGGCCGATCATCCCGTCTAAGCCGAAAGGCAGGCCGGGAATATTGTTTGCAAAGGCTGGCGTCGCTCGAACTTTCAAATCCGGCGACACGATGTCGTCGCTACGATCGCCGTCGTATCGAATGTGCGCGGCTCGCACGATCGCTTCGCCCGCGGGCAAGCCATTGTGCACGACGTCCCGCCACTTGATTGCCGCCTCCACGCCGGGGTCCACGTCGTTGAGCGCGATGCCCCGCACCGCTGCAAAGGGCGCATTCGACCCATCGTCGCGCACCGGCACGTCGTTCACCGTGGTGCTATTAGGAACGTAAATGAGCGCGCCGGTCCCGTCGACGGTGATTTGCATGCGGCGCGCGGGGCCGTCGCCACCGTTGCGAACGTGGAGAACGTACTCCACCATTTCGCCGACATCGATGGTGTCTGCCGGTTCGCTGCGAAACGTCCCGACGGAAAAGTTCGGCTCGGCCGTCGTTACGATCGTCAACCGGTTGAGCTGCATCGGCAACATCGCGTCCGCCGAAAGCACGGCGTCGATGGTGACGGGATACTCCTTGGCCAGGCTGCGCATCAGACGCAATCCCAAACGCGCCTCCACGCCGGCGCCGGGGGCGATCTCTCCGAAGAGCAGCGTCGAACGTTCGCGCGTCGCCCCATCGACCGATTCCAATCGCGCTTCCGGGGAGACATACAGCCGCAGGCGCACGCCCTGCGCGCTATCCGTGCCGCAATTGCGCAGTCGAACGTAGACGTCCGCGAGCTGGTTGGGGCGCAGCACATCGTCATTTACGAGCGACAGCGCCGATGATTCGGAGGCAAAGGCCGGGTGCGAATCGACTTGCCACTCCGCCTCGCCGAGATCGGTTTCACCCAGCTCGTGCGTGTGGACGCTTGCTCCGAGTCGCACCTCGCTGCGGTCGGGATACGGCGAACGGACGCGCGCCCGCACCACGATGCGGCGGTTTGCGTACGGGCCGATCGTTCCGAGCTCGACGCTGTCGCCGTCGAGGCTAAGTTTGGCATTCTTCTCGCTGACTCGCACATCGTCGAGCGCGCGATCGGGATGAAGTTGCAGCACCGCGTCCGTTGCCGGCGCGCTGCCTTCGTTGGCAACGGTAACGACCGCTTCGATTTCTTCCGCCGGCCGCACCAGAGCGCGGCTGGTGCGCCGGATGGCGTTATGACGTTGGGGTAGATGCGGCTCGGAGCGCACGGCCACCACGCGTTCGAAAGTACGTTGGCCTCGGCCGCCATCGGCCTGCGCGTCCTCCCACGAGAGCGTCGCCACGACGGAGATCTGCGTTCCGTTCGCGAGCGGCGAAATGACAACAGCCTCGGTCGAAAGGTCCACAGACCCGGACGCCTCGATGCGGCCCAAGTCCCACTGCAAGGGGTCTTTTTTTCGATCGCGCGTCGGGCGGCCGTCGAGGCGTGAAGCGCCTTTAACCGGCAGAAGACCTTCGCCGAAGGTTACCGCGGCGCTGACCGAATCCGCCGAAGTCGATCCAATGTTGGTCGCGCGCAGGCGCACGCCGACGCGCGTGCCTGGGACGACGTCGAATGCCGGGTCGATCGTGCATGCCGTGCGATCGTCGGAAAAATCGGGCCGCGCGCGAACCCTTATGGATACGGGCTGCAATCGGAACGGCGTCGTTTCTTGCGAAGCGATCTCTGCGGACGCAACGATCGCCGTTCCGTCGGCGAGCGGCTCGTCGATACGAACGCGATAAACGAGCGTGGCCGTCGCGCTGGCGGGCAAATTCTTCATGACGACGGGCGCGTGAATGCGATCGAAAGCGCCGCCCAGCTCGCGCTCCAACTCGCGCCCGTTAACTCGTGCGGAGTTGGCAACGTACACCGTATGCTCGGGGACCGGCGACACGACGATAACGTCGTGCGCGCTCGACTCGCCGGCATTGTGCACGCGCACGGTCACCGTGGCTTCCGCGCCGGGTTGCGGGTCGTGCGTCGCTTCGATGGATGCGGTCGTAAAGACGTTTTCGAGCGCAGGCTTGCTTCGCGCGATCAGCCGCACGACGTTCGAACCGACGGGCGGAAGCTCGAAGGCGGCGACGGCGGCTTGCAACTCGACCGTCGTGCCGTTCTCGATTGCCCCGGCCACGTTGTAGGCGATGTCGATACGGCGTTCTTGCCCGGGGGCGACGTCACCGATGTGCGCGCCGCTACGCGAAACTATCGGAGAGTTGCCTTGCTCGTCGTCCAGTGCGGTGTCGTCGAGGAGCCCGGTTCCGACCAAATACATCAAGCCGTCGGGTAGGTTGAAGCGAACGCGCACGCCGGTCGCCGTCGCACCGCCCTGGTTTCGGAACGTAAAGGACGCGCGCACCGTCATTCCAGGTTCCAATTCCCGGTCGGGCGAAACGGCGAGAGTTCGAAGACCCTCCGGCAACGTCGGAGCGCCCGGCGCGAAAACCTCGGTAAGGGTGCGCATCGCGCAATGAGGTTCGCCGCGGGTCCTAAGCACCCTTGACATCGTTCTCCGTTGAAAGGTTCGTACACGATGCTCGCGTCTCAAGCCGATCGCATTGCGAACGCCGTCGCACGCTTAGGCAGCGAAAGTGCATTCCAAGTTCTCGCGCACGCTCGCTCGCTCGAAGCGAAGGGCCAAAAGGTCGTGCACATGGAAATCGGCGAGCCCGATTTCGACACGCCGCAGCATATTAAAGATGCCGGCATTGCGAGCGTTCAGAAAAACGATACGCACTATTCGCCGTCTGCCGGCATCGCCGAGCTGCGCGAGACCATCGCGGAGTATGCGGGAAGGTTTCGCGGCGTCACGCCGTTCGGGGTCGAAAACGTGACGGTAGGACCCGGTGCGAAACCCATTATTTGGAATATTCTTTCGGCAATTCTCGATCCGGGCGACGAGTTCGTCTACTTCGATCCGGCATATCCGGCTTACGCATCCGCGGCCGGGTATCTGGGCGCGAAGGCCATCGCTATTCCGCTCCACGAATCGAAAAACTGGCGCATGGATTTGGATGAATTCGAACGCCGCATCTCGGACCGGACCAAGGCCGTCATGATTAACTCGCCGCACAATCCTACCGGCGGCGTGCTCGCACAATCCGATTTGGAACGGATTGCCGCGCTGGCGATTAGACACGACTTTCTGGTTATCGCTGACGAAATCTACAGCCGCAACTTTTACGAGAACGCGTTTCACTCGATCGTCGCCATCGACGGAATGCGCGAACGCACGATTATCGTCGACGGGTTCAGCAAGGCTTACGCGATGACGGGCTGGCGCCTGGGATATGCGGTCCTTCCCGAGCAGATTCAAAAAGTGGTCACGCTCTTCAACAACAATACGTTTTCGTGCACGCCGGTGTTCGTGCAGCGCGCCGGCATCGCCGCACTACGCGGTCCCGACGACGCCGTGACGGCCATGAACGCAACCTTCCGGCAGCGCCGCGACCGGCTCGTCAACGGGTTGAACGCCCTAGCGAACGTCTCGTGCACCATGCCGGAAGGCGCATTCTACGCGTTCCCCAACGTTTCGAAGATCACGGGCGACGACAAAGCGCTGGCGGCGTTTCTCTTGGATGAAGGCGGCGTTGCTTGCTTGGGCGGTTCGTCGTTCGGCGACGCCGGCAAGGGGTATCTCCGCTTTTCGTACGCCGCGTCGCTCGAAGACATCGACTTCGCGCTGACGTCGATGGCGACAACGCTGCCGAAATTCCGCGGGTAGCGGTTAGGCGAGCTTCATCGCGCGCCGAACGTCGCGCATCGTTTCGGCGGCAACCTCGCGGGCTCGCGCCGTGCCGTCGATCACGATGCGTTCGACTTGCGCGACGTCAGCCGCAAAGGTTTTACGCCGTTCGCGAACCGGTCGCAAGTACTCGTTGAGCGCCTCCGCAAACTCGCCCTTGTCGCGGACGCATCCGAGCGCGCCGGACCGGCACCCTTCCGCCACGCCGTCGGCGCGCAGGGGATTCACGACGTTCCATAACGCGAAAACCGGACACACTTCCGGGCGGCCCGGGTCGTTGCGCCGCAGTTTGAGCGGGTCGGTAAAGTATCCGCGCACTTTTTTCGTCGTCGTTTCGTCATCGTCGGAGAGAAGGATGGCGTTGCCGTACGACTTGCTCATTTTGCGGCCGTCCGTCCCAGGCACCTCGGCGAACGCCGTCAAGGTCGCCTGCGGCTCGACGAGTACCGGCGCTCCGGCACCGTAGAGATGATTGAAGCGCCGAACCACCTCCCGGCCGAATTCCAGATGGGCCAGCTGATCGCGTCCGACGGGAACGCTTTCACCGCGAAAAGCGACGATGTCGCACAGCTGCAACAACGGATAGCCAAGAAATCCGTAGGTCGCGATTTCGGCGCCGAGCACATCGATTTGCGATTTGTATGTAGGAACGCGCTCCAACCAAGAATTTGGCGTGATCATTCCGAGGAGCACGTGCAACTCGGAAATCTCGGGAACGCCGGACTGTAAAAAAAAGGTCGAGCGCGCCGGGTCGATACCGGCCGCAAGCCAATCGATGACCATGTCGTTGCGTGCGTCCCGGATCGACTGCGGATCGGCAAAGAGCGTCGTGAACGCGTGGAGATCGGCAATCTCAAAAAATGCGTCGGACGTCTCGACGTAGGCCGCCCACTGAAGGAGGACGGCGATATAGTGGCCGATGTGCAGGCCGCCTGTCGGCCGCATTCCCGACATAACGCGAGGCTTGGACGAAGCGGCGACGGTCATCTGCGGCACGGTTGCGTGTGCCTCAGAAGGCGACCTGCATGCCATCCATGTCGCGCGCGGCCGCAATTTTTTCGGCGACGTACGCACGCGCACGCGCCACGGCTTCGCGCAACGGCACGCCGTTCGCCAATTCGCAGGCTAAAGCTGCCGCCAGAACACATCCGGTGCCGCGCATATCCTTCGCAAGACGGGGCGATTCAAACGCCTCCACTCCCTGCGCGGTGGCCAGGACGTCGGTCGGGCTTCCGTGCAGATGACCGCCCTTGAGCAAAACCGCGACCGGGCCACGCCGCTGCAAAGCGCGCGCAGCTTCGACCATGGAATCCCGCTCGACACGCCGGCCCAAAAGGCGGCTCGCCTCTGCGAGATTGGGGGTCAAAATGACCGGCATCGCGGCGAGCTCGTCGCGTATCGCCACCACTGCGCCGGCTTGGGCGAGGACCTCGCCCGTCGACGCGAGGAACACCGGGTCGACAACGCACGGCACGGGGAGCCGCCCGCGTAGAAACCCCGCGGTCGCACGGACGTTCTCTTCCGTGAGGAGTGCGCCGACCCGGTACGCGTTTGCGTGCCGTGGAAGCGCGTCGAACTGCGCCCGCAGGATGGCGCCCTCGACCGCCTGCGAGGCAAAAACTCCGCGACCGTTCTGCGCCGTCACGACGGCTACAGCCATCGCGTGATCCAGACCCAACTGCGCACACACACGCGCATCCAATCCAACTCCCGCAATGTTCCACGGATGCGTCGCCCCGATCGAAACGACGAGCGCGGTCACTTCTCGCCGCCCCAAGCGCAGACCAACTGCCGACACGCCCGCTCTACCTCGGGAACGGCGATTGCGGAAATAACGGCCGCCATCGCGGCGCCGGCGGCGCGAACCGCCGCAATGCGTCCCTCGTCGATACCGCCAATTGCAGCGACGGGCAGCGGTGTCGCCGCGACGATTCGCGCGAGTCCCGCAATGCCGATCGGCTCGCCCGCGTCGTATTTTGAAGATGTCGCAAAAACCGCCCCCACGCCGAGATAATCCGCCGCGAGTCCGGCCTCGCGCGCTTCGGCGACGGTCCCGCACGAGACGCCAAGGATCGCCTCGCCCAGGGCCTCCCGAATTGCGGGAAGTTCCGCGGGCGCGGCGTCGTCGGGCCCAAGATGCACGCCGTCCGCCCGGTAGCGGCGCACCGAACGCCAGTCATCGTTGAGCAGAAAGAGAGCTCCCGCGTCCTCAGTTAATGCGCGTATGGTTTTGGCGACGTTGGAATCGATCCCACGTTTCGCGCGATACTGGACGATGCGGATTCCCGCTGCCAGAGCCGCCGCAACGATGGTCGTCGCGCGTGCATCTGCGTTCACCACGGCGTACACACCATTCAATCGCCCCACTAGCGCGCGGCGAGAGGAAAATCTCACCGGCGCCGGCTCCGGCGATATCGCGTCCAGAGCCACGCATTCGCCGCGGCATAGACGAAAAACACCAACACGATAATGCCGGCGATCTCCACGTGATGGCGCGACACCGCAAGCGGAACGATAAAGGCGCACATCGCCAAAGCCATGAGCAGCGCCATAATGCGCTGGAACCCAATCACGCTAGTCGATCGGCCCCAGCAATGCGTCGGCGATGCGGATTAAGTCCCGTTGGTCCGTGTAACGAATTTCGATCTTGCCGCCGTTGCCGGCCGCCTTCAGCGCGACGTGCGCGCCCGTTTTTTGACGTAAACGCGCCTCGAAATCGGCGTGCTCGGGGGCGAGGCGCGACGATGCCGCCGTTCGCTCGCGCGGTTTGCCTTCGCCCCCCGCCAATCGCTCGACTTCGCGCACCGAAAGATCTTGCGACACAACCCTCTGCGCGAGAGCGACGCGGCGGTCTTCCGGCGCGGACAAAATGGCGCGCGCGTGCCCCGCTGAGAGCCGCCCCGCCGCTATCATCGCCTTGACCGCGTCGGGGAGTGCCAGCAGACGCAGTGCGTTCGTGACCGCGGGACGGCTCTTTCCAACCCGCTGCGCCAGCTGGTCCTGCGTGAACGAATACTCGTCGATCAGCGCTCCGAAGCCCGCGGCTTCTTCAAGCGCGTTGAGATTCTCGCGCTGGAGATTTTCGATGATTGCTACTTCGAGCGAATCGCGGTCGTCGCTGCGACGGACGATCGCCGGAATGGTGTCGCGTTGCAAAGCGGCGCAGGCACGCCATCTGCGCTCGCCCGCCACCAACTCATAACCGCCTTCGCGTTCGCGCACGATGACGGGAATGAGGACGCCGAATTCGGCAATCGAAGAGCGTAAATCCTCAAGCGCTTGAGCATCGAACGATTTGCGCGGCTGAAATGGATTGGGCGTGATCTGCGCGACCGGAATTTCACGCAGATGTTCTCCGCTCGGCGCAGTCGGCAACGGCCCCTCACCCAGCAGCGCGCCCAAACCGCGCCCTAAGCCGCGTTTTTGCGGACCGCTCATGACGATGAGGCCGCGACGATGGTTTGTTCCATGAGCTCTCGCGCGAGCGACATATACGCCTGCGCGCCGCGCGACTTCATGTCGAAAAGGATGACCGGTTTACCGAACGACGGGGCTTCGGAAAGCCTTATGTTGCGAGGGATTTGCGTCTTAAACATTTGCCGCGGAAAATAGGCGTGCAACTCTTCGAGCACTTCTACCGCAAGCTTGGTGCGGCCATCGAACATCGTTACGAGCACTCCCGAAACGTGCAGCTGTGGGTTGAGCGCGTCCTGCACCCGTCGAACGACATTCGTTAATTGCGAAAGTCCTTCGAGAGCGTAGTATTCGGCTTGAACCGGAATGATGATTTCGCGCGTGGCCGTGAGCGCGTTAATCGTCAGTAGGCCCAGTGAGGGCGGGCAGTCGATCAACACAAATTCGTAGCCGGCGGCGATCGGCGCGAGGACGTCTTTTAAACGATTTTCGCGCGACAGAGCCGATACGAGCTCGATCTCGGCTCCGGCCAGATTGATCGTCGCGGGAATCAAATGCAGGGGCTCGATTTCGGTTTCTCGCAGCACGTCGCTGATTGGCGAATGATGCATCAGCAGATCGTAAACGTCGCGTTTGACTTCTTTTTTGTTGATGCCGAGACCGGTCGTGGTATTGCCTTGTGGATCGAGGTCGACCACCAGGACGCGCTTGCCCAAGACGGCTAAAGCCGCGCCCAAATTGACGGTCGTCGTGCTTTTTCCGACGCCGCCTTTTTGATTGACGAGCGCGATAATTCGCGACAGTGCCGAGTCCTCTTAACGCTCGAAATAGCGCTCGAGCAGCACGCGAAGGGTGTTCGGCTCGTTACGCTCGGGTACTTCGGTGACCTGCTCGAATAAATACCGCAGCGCGTCGCCAACGCGGCGATCGCCGCGAAAGTCCGATTCTGCTTCGCCACGAGCGACCAGCAGCTCGATCACCGCAGCGCCGTCGATCGCGAGGTCCGCCACAGAAAACGGCGGTTTGCGCGCGACTTCGGACCAGACGCGCGCTTCGAAGCACTCGTTGGCATCGTCCCGTTTTGGCAATCCGCTACCCGCGATATCCGCATGGCGCAGGGCAAACTGCCGCTCGAGACGTTCTAATCCAATACGGCGAACGAACCGGCGAATGGCGGCATCCGAGAGATCGGGATCGGCCGAATACATATGGTTGGAGATCAACGCCTCGACCGTCCCCACCACGTCGTTCGGAAACCGCAGCCGCTGCAGGACGCTCGTCGCCATTGCTGCCCCCACATGCTCGTGCCGGTAGAAGTGCGGGCCATCCTTGGTTCTCGGCTTGCCGACATCGTGGAGTAGGCAAGCGAGCCGAACGACCGGGTCGCCCGCTGGGGAAGCGTCCAGGGTCTCGAGGTTATGGCGATAGACATCGTACGCGTGCCACTCATTTTGCTCGACACCTTGACCCTCAGCGATCTCGGGCAGGAGCACCGCAAGAATGCCCGTTTCCCGGAGCAGCTCTATTCCGGCGGACGGCCTGCGCTGCGCGGCGAGCAATTTCATGAGTTCGTCATGGATCCGTTCGGGCGAGACGGTTGTGATCGTCGAGGCGGCGTCGCGCATAGCGTACCGCGCGCCGTCGGACACGCCGTAGCCGAAACGCGCGCAGAATTGCGCGGCGCGCAATAGCCGCAGTGGGTCCTCGCGAAACGTATCGAGAGTCAAAATATCGATGCGCCGGGCTCGTACGTCGGCTTCGCCGCCGTAGGGGTCGATGAGCGTTCCCAGCGGTATCGCGCGCGCCATCATGTTCATGCGGAAATCGCGGCGCGCCAAATCGTCTTCCAACGAAACCGACGGCCCACTTTCCACCGAAAAATCGCGATGCCCGGCACCGGTGGAGCGCTCGCGCCGCGGCACCGACACATCCACCGTCTGGCCCTCGACGGTTACCTTGAGAACCGCGAAAGATGCTCCCACCGCATCCACCCGCCCGATGCGCGCCAAGCGCTGCTGCAACTCGTCGAAGGGGAGGCCGGTAGCGACGTAATCGAGGTCTTTCGCCGCTAACGCGATGCCGTCTATGGCCGCACGAAGCTCGTCCCGTACCCGGCCGCCGACGGCAAAAAGCGAGCCGGCCGGCAAGGCAGCGGCCAAACGCTCGTCGACCGGCAGCATTTGAAACATCTTTGATGAGTTTTCCAGATATCGCAGAAACTTTGCAAACACAAGCTTCGTAGTTGGTGCGATATGCTTTCACGATCTGGAGTTCGCGCCATCGCGCTCGTTCTTCCGCTGGCCATCAGCGGGGTACTACCGGCCGCCGCGTCGGTCGACCGGACGCAACACTTTACGGCCGTTAGAGCGGCCGCGCCGCCCCCAGGCGCCGATTTCTCAGCGGCGGCCTGGAAGGGCGCCCTCAAGGCCACGGGATGGTACGACATCACCACCAAACGACCGGCTCCACTCGATACGACGGCGTATTTTCTTTACGATGACAAGTTTTTGTACGTCGGCTTCGACGCGAAGCAGAGCGGAACGCCGATCGTCGCACAGCAAACGGTCGATAACGCCGGCATCGGCACCGACGATCACGTGGCCTTCTACTTCGACACGTCAGGAGGCTCGTCGCGGACCTACGCTTTTAAAGTCAATCCCAAAGGCGTTCACGACGAGTCGTCGAGCGAGAACGCCCGTTACGCACCACAGTGGTCCAGCTCAGCGCGGATCCTTCCCAACGGCGATTACGCCGTCTTCATGAAGATCCCACTCGCGATCGTGCGCGCGCAAAGCTCCGCATCGCAGGCGTGGCGCATGAACTTCGTGCGGCACGTCGCCGGAACGAGCGAGGATTATTCTTGGGCGTACGATCCCACGCTCACGTACTACGGGTCGCCTTCCTTTTGGCCCGTCGTCGACGGTATCAAAATTCCCATTGCGGCGGCTCGTCCCAAACCGCGCGCCGACATGTATGCGCTCGGGAGCGCGGGCTCGGATCGCGACGTCTTCGCGGATGGATTCAACGGTTTTACGAAAGCCAAGCCCCGCAGCCTCGGCATCGACGTGACCGTGCCTTTCACCAATACGCTCGCCTTCGTCGGCACGCTCAATCCCGATTTTTCGAATATCGAGCAAGATCAAACGACGATCGCTCCGCAAGAATTTCAGCGCAATTATTCGGAGTATCGCCCATTTTTCGCTCAGGGTTCCTCGTACATCAATTCGCTCCCGAACGTTGGCATCAATGGGCCGTCCGACTCGCTCTTTTATACGCCGTCGATCGGCGCGTTCAACCGAGGCCTCAAGGTGGAAGGAACGACGGGGCGCAGTTCGCTCGGGATCTTGAATGTCGTCGGCACCGGCCTCAATCCGGCGACCGGTTTTGCTTTCAACGACAGCGCGTTCGGTTATCGCTTTTCGCGGCCCGACAACTCCCTAGGGTTCGACGCCCAGGCGGTGACGGCGCACCACGCCGGCCCGAGCGGATGCGGCTTCCCCGGCGGCTGTTCGGATTCGGCGTTCGGTTTCGGAATGACAGCAAATAACCCGCGAAACGGGGCTTTCAGCGCAGTGCGCGTCGCCGCGGACCGGGGCACGTTTATCGACCGCCCCTCGCAGGCCAACTCCCTCCTGGTAACGCAGGGATTTCAAACGGCGGCACTCTCCGGTGGCTTGCTTTATAAAGACGTCGGCCCGGAATACAATCCCATCGACGGCTTTACGCTGCTAAACGACATCCGCGGACCGCAGGGGTTTCTCTCGTACAACGGGACCGGCACGGGCAGAAGCATCATCAAGTCATACAATCTCACCTTCGCCTTCGACCGCTTCGTCGACCGTGGCGGCCAAGTTCATCAAGCCGACTTTTCCGGCGGCCCGTCGTTCACGTTGAAGAATCTGCTCAGCATCTACGTCGGCATCGGGACCAGCACGTTGGGCCAGTGGTACGCTCCGTCCGGCGCCGCGGGCATCCCCGACGTTCCGATCGGTTATCCGCAGTACACCTATTCGTCACTACACGGATATCACAAAAGCCTTTTCTACAATCAACAATTTGTCGCGCTCGGTTATAAAGATGGAACGCCTACGCCCGTCGACGTTTCCTATTCGTTCGGCCCATTTGCAGGGTCGTTTTTGCAACAGATTTCCGCGTCGACTTCGCAAAAATTCGGGCACGGCGTGTATGGCGTCAATCTCGAATACGACGGGAACATCGTGCGTGCATTACCCGGCGAAGCAGTGCTCCTCAACGGCTACGATTACGCTCGCTATTTCTCGGGCAATCCGGTGTATGCGGATTCGCAGTGGTTGCGGCGCATATCCCTTACGCGCGCGTTCGGCAAGAATGGAAGTCTCGCGGTGGGACTGCGTACGATCAATGGATACGGCGGCTTTGCCGCCCGGCCCGGAACCAATTTCGCGGTTTCGTTCCACCAACGATTCCCCAATTCCAACGAACTCTATATGGATTATGGGACGCCGGCCTCGTCGCGGACCCTCAATCGCTTGATCATCAAATATGTCTTCCACGCGGGCGGCGCGGCCGGGACATAGGGCCCCAGGCCGGATTTACGTCAGCAGTTTGGCCGATGCCGCAGCCACGCCCCAAGCCAGGGCCTGCAACAGGAGGAACGGCATTTTGCCGCCGACCGGTTGCTCGCACTGCCTCAAGACAAACCAAATGGCAAGGGGCAGCTGTATAGCCATGAGGATCTGAAAAATGTGTGCCGCCGTGCCCTCATCCCCCAGTGGCGGGAGGCAGTACTTTGCCACAGAGGCGATGACGAGCGTAATGCAGCCGAGCGACAGGGCGATAGGCCCGAAGGCCAAAAAGCGGTCCATGCTTAACTTTGTATCACAAAGTTTTCTTTTTGGCCACCCTTCCAAATATCTGCCCCTAGGGCACCGAGCAACTCGAGTCGGTCGCCGGCATGGTCCAGTCCCTCGAACGAGCACGACGTCGGAAAATCTCGACGCCATCACGGATGTTTTTCCGCGCCATCCCGATCGTGAACATGAGCCTCGTGAAGCGAGGTTTCACGTGAAACGCCCGTACGTTGGGTTGCCCTTTTACAGCGTAGCGCGGCGGCCCCAGTTCGGCTGGCTTGGTGAGCATCCTTTAGCAAACACTTAGCCTCCCCGAGGTTTCACGTGAAACCACTCAGCCTCTGCCCCTCGGCCCGGCGTCCCGGCAGAGAGCGCGGTTTGCTGGAGTTTCCTGTGAAACTAGGTGCAGAGCGGGCGCTTCTCCGGGATCCCGTTTCGGCGCGGGAATTGCTCTGGCGTATTCTCGTGCTTGCGTAACACGATGAGGCGTCGATCGCCGGCGAGCGGTATTTCCGATTCCCACGTCGCCCCCAGAACCCGCGCGGCGTCGGAGGTTGCTTGCCGCTCCTGGTCCGACAGTTGGCCTCGCTGCAATACGGCTAGTCCGCCGATCACCAAGAACGGGATGGTGAGTTCCGCGACGGTCGGCCCCGAGCCAACGGCACGCGCGGTCGCTAGCGAGAACCGCCCGCGTAGAGCGGGGTCGTGTCCGAGCACCTCGGCCCGCCCGGTCAACACGCGGCCTTTAAGCGCGAGTGCGTCCATCGCTCGCTTTAAAAATTCCGCCTTCTTCCCGATCGCTTCCACGAGCGTCACCTCCCGTCCCGACGCGATTCCTACGGGGATGCCCGGAAGGCCGCCGCCCGCGCCGATGTCGATTACCGGACCCGAGGCGTAAGGCGCAACGGTCAGGCTATCCAAAAGGTGCGGCACGAGCAGATCGGGATTCGACGCCCCCGTGAGGTTGACGGCCTCATTTGCCGCTAAGAGCAATGTGCCGTAGCGTGATAGGGCCTGGGACAGCCGAGCCTCGACGCCCGCGCTTGTGAGCAAGGCGCCGATGGCCTCTTCCGTACTAGGCACGTTTAACGAGGGCCGGCCTGGGCTTCGCGCCGGACGAATAAGCCGAGGATGGCGACGTCTGAAGGCGTCACGCCGGGAATGCGCGAGGCGGAGCCCAGCGTTCGCGGCCGCCGATCGAGGAATTTCTCGCGTGCCTCCCGTGATAGTGCCGTTATTTTGGCATACTCGAAATCGGCGGGTATTTCGGTTTTCTCGGCTTTGGAGGACTGCTCCACGGCCAGTTCCTGACGGCGCGCATAGCCCGCGCATTTGAGTTCGATGGCCAGGCGCTCCCCGAGATCGCCGTCGATGGATGCAAACAACGATGCGACGTCGGAAAATTCGACGTGCGGGCGGCGTAAGGCGGCGGCGGCGGTCGTTCCGGCCGGAAGCGTCTCGCCGCGAATCTCGAGCGCCCCGACCCGCGCCGACCCGGCGCGCGCATGCAAGAGGCGAAGGGTTTCCTGGCGTGCTTCGAAGGCGTGCCAGTCTTCGTCGTTGACGATGCCGGCTTCGCGCCCTCGCGGAGTCAGTCGCGCGTCGGCATTGTCGTGGCGCAAAAGGACGCGGTGTTCCGCGCGCGAGGTTAACATGCGGTACGGTTCGTCGACGCCTTTCGTAACGAGATCGTCGATCATCACGCCGATATACGCCTCGCTGCGCGCGAGCCTGAAGGGTTCGCGGCCGAGTGCCGACCGGGCCGCATTTATTCCGGCCACCAAGCCCTGAGCGGCCGCTTCTTCGTACCCCGACGTTCCGTTGAGTTGCCCGCAATGGTAAAGCCCGCGCACGCTACGCGTTTCCAACGTATCGTAGAGTTGCGTGGGTGAAATCATGTCGTATTCCACCGCATATCCCGCACGCAACATGCGAACATCTTCCAGTCCCGGAAGCGTTTGGAGCATCTCGAGCTGAACGTCGGCGGGCAGCGATGTGGAGAATCCGCCGACGTACCACGTCGGTTCGTCCCACCCCTCGGGCTCGATGAAAATTTGGTGCGCGGGATTGTGCGCGAACTTCGTGACCTTATCTTCGATCGAGGGGCAGTAACGCGGGCCGATGCCCTTGATGAGATCCAGCCCGTATAACGGCGATCTGTGCAGATTCGCGCGCACGAGCTCGTGCGTTCGCGCGTTCGTTTCGGTGACGTAACACGGCAATTGAGGTCCGGCAAATTCCAGCGCACTGCGATACGAGAACATCAAAGGCAACGTACTAGGCGCTTGACGTTGCATACGATCGACGCTAACGCTTTCGCGATCGATGCGTGGCGGCGTTCCCGTTTTTAGGCGTTGCGTTGGGAAACCCAGAGCGCGCAAGGCGTGCGCGAGACCGATCGCCGGCGCTTCACCAAATCGGCCTTCGGACCGCACCTCGTCGCCACGGAACGTTTTGCCGCCGAGAAAAGTCCCGGTCGCGAGAATCACCTTCGGCGCCCGGATGCTGCCGTCGGCGCACGCAACGCCCTTTACCGTGCCCGCTTCAACCAGAAGCGCTTCGACCAAGCCGCGAACAATCGTTAATCCGGGCTGCGCGTGCAATGTCTGCGTTGCAATGCGCGCGTAGGCGGGCTTATCGGCTTGCGCGCGCAATGCACGGACGGCCGGGCCTTTCGATTCGTTGAGAAAGCGCGCGTGCACCGAGCATTTGTCGATAATGCGCCCCATCTCGCCGCCCAGCGCGTCTATTTCGCGCACGAGCTGCCCTTTTGCGCTGCCGCCGATGGACGGATTGCACGCCAAGGTGCAGATCCGGTTCGGATCTCCCGTTACGAGGATCGTCGCCGCGCCCACGCGCGCGGAAGCGAGGGCTGCCTCGACGCCCGCATGGCCGCCTCCCACGACGATGACCGCCGCATCGTCGCCACGCAGCGCGGTCATTTGCCCACACAGAATCGTGCAAAAATGCCGTCCAGCAATTCTTCTTGCGCGACATCGCCCGTCACGTGCCCGAGATCTGCAAAGGCCGCCGCGAGATCGCCGGTAATAAAATCGATTGCATCGTGCGAAGACAACGTGGTTCTCGCATTGTGAAGGGCGTCGAGCGCCGAGTTCACGGCGTCGATCTCGTGCAATGCCGCGAGGTGCGGCCGCTCCAAGTCCGCGCGCTCGCCACCCCACCCCACCATGGCAATCGCGTCACGCAGGGCATCCAGCGTCGCGCCATCGCGCGCGCTTCCCCGCACGCACGCATCGGGAATCTCGCGCGCGCCTGCATCGCCAAGATCAGACTTGTTATAAAAGAGTATGCGCTCGCGTCCGGCGGTTTCGTCAAGCACTTGCCGCTCCAACGCGCCGATGCATTTCGATCCATCGATCACGACGAGCGCCAGCCGCGCAGCACCGAGCGCGCGGCGACTTCGCTCGATGCCTTGCGCTTCGAGATCGGCGGCATGGTTGCGAATACCCGCGGTATCGATCAAGCGAACCGCGACACCGCGAATCGCTACCGTTTCCTCAATCGTGTCGCGTGTGGTTCCGGCTACGTCGGAAACCAGCGCGCGATCGTCCTGCAAGAGCGCGTTGAGCAGCGACGACTTGCCGGCGTTGGGCGGCCCCACGATGGCCACCGAAATTCCCTCGCGTACCAAACGGCCGCGCTCGCCGTCTCGGCGCAAGGCCATAAGGTCACGCTCGATCCGCTCCAGCACGCTATCGATTCTGTCTCTCGGTGGCTCGGGAATTTCGTCGGGATAGTCGATCGCGCCGGAAAGCTCTTCAAGAATCTCCGCGAGATCGCGGCGCAGGTTGCGCACGTCGGTCGCTAGACCGCCGGACAAGTTCGCCGCAGCCGCGCGCGCCGCCGAACGCGTTTCCGAATCGATAAGGTCCGCAACCGCAGTCACCGCGTGCAGATCCAGCTTACCGTTTTCAAAGGCGCGCCGCGTAAACTCCCCCGCGCTAGCGTATCGCGCCCCGCATGCCAATAATGATCGCAGTACCTCGCGCGCGACCACGGGCGATCCGTGCACGTGCAGTTCGAGCGAATCTTCCCCCGTATAGGTGTGCGGAGCATCGGAGAAAATGGCCATGCCGCGATCCACCAATATCCCGCACTCGTCGCGAATTTCACCATACGTCGCGACACGCGGAGTTAGCGGCCGCGCGCAAACGAAGAGGCGCGAGGCAAACGCTCGCGCCTGAGAACCGCTCACTCGCACGATTGCGATCGCGCCCTTTCCGGGCGGCGTCGCAATGGCCGCGATCGTATCGCGCACGTCAGATGCTCGGCGTCACGCCGGAAAGACGACGACCCGGCGCTCGGGCTCGACACCTTCGGATTCGGTGCGGACGCCGGATTGTTCGGCAAGCACGATGTGCACGATTTTGCGCTCGGACGGCAGCATCGGCTCGAGCCTTTGCGGCTTGTTTTCGCGAACGCAGCGTTCCAGCGTTCCCATCGCGAGTTCTTTGAGCTGGTCGGCTCGATGCGCGCGGTAACCTTCGGCATCGATCGTATAGTATTTGCGGTTGTTGCGCACGCCGGCGTTCATGATGTTATTGAAGATCAGATTCAACGCTTCGAGCGTGTTGCCGTGGCGGCCGATCAACATTGCGAGATCGGGACCGTTGACCTCCAGATATTCGCCCTCAGGACGGGGCACGTAGTCGATTTCGACGTGGGTCATGCCCATGCGCGTGAGGATTTCCTCCAGCAGGGCGCGTGCCGGTTTGGCCGACTCGGGAAACTCGGACTTGGAGCCCTCCGGCCGTGTCGGTGGCGATGCGCTTCGCGTCGTTTGGGCGCTCGCGCGCGGGCGGCGGGTCCTGCCCGGCAGTTCGCGATCCCGAATGTCCGGTGGCTGTTGTTCGATTTCAAAATCATCCATAAGGTAAGTTACTTTTTCGCGCCTTTCTTTTTCTTTTGCGAGTTGCCGTTACGCGGACGCTCCGGGGGTCCGGCGACGAATCCGTTACGCGAGGCCTTGTCGTTCGCCGGTACCGGCAAGCCTTCGGTCACCGCGTGCTCGGAATCGAGCGCGGCGAACGGCTGATGAAATTTTCGTAAGAGATAAAACTGCTGCGCCATCGTGAAAACGTTGTATGCGAACCAATACAGTACCATTGCCGACGGCCAATGAAATTTAAATCCGAAGAATCCGAGCATCAGGGGCGAGAGGATCGCCATCATTTTTTGCGTCTGCGCCTGTTGCGGATCGCTTGCCGGCATCGTCGCGTAGCGCGAATAGAAATACATCGAAATCGCATAAAGGACGATAAGTACGGTGTCCGGTGCGGCCAAATTCGCCGCCAGCAGGCCGACGCCGAAAACCTGCGGAGAATGTTGACTGATCGCCGTCCCGATCCAGCCCCAATTTTCATGTTCGAAAAGCGCTTTATGCTGAAGCACCGCATAGTAGACGCTGATGATCACCGGGTACTGCACGAGCATGGGCCAGCACCCGGCCAGTGGATTGACGCCTTCCTCCTTGTAGAGTTTGGACATCTCTTGCTGGTAGCGCTTCGGATCTTCTTTGGAGTACTTCGTTTGCAGCGCTTTCATTTTCGGCGCCACTTTTTGCATGTTGATCATGGCTTTGAACTGCGCCGTGTTCAGGCCCCAGAACAACACCTTGATGGCCAGCGCCAAAATGACGAGGCTCCATCCCAGACTGTGGATGGGCTTATCGATCGCTGCGATGACATACCAGATCGCGTTCACGATGGGGTCGAGCCACGACGTGGCCAGTACGAAGTGCAAGAGTTACCTTTCGGGAGGCGCCGCGTCGGGCACCGGATCGAATCCGCCGCGGTGAAATGGGTGGCAACGAGCCAGGCGCATAGCCGCGAGCCCTCCGCCGCGCAGGACCCCGTGTTTCGCGACAGCCCCGACGGCATACTCCGAACAGGTCGGGACATAGCGGCAAGCCGCCGGCAGCAGCGGCGAGACGAGCATCTTATACGCCCGTAAAAGAAGGATGAGCGCGCCTCGCATCAGCGCCAGTTGCCCGGCCCGAGCGCGGCCTGGACTTGCGTCCGAATCTGCAAGTAGGGGGCCGCGGCGGCATCGGGTCGCACGACCAGCAAAAGCCGGACCGGGGCGGCGCCCGCCAAGGCCTCGTGAAAGATGGCCGCCAATCGACGGCGTACCCGGTTACGGACCACGGCGTTGCCGACCGCCTTTGAAACGGAAATCCCGACCAGGGGGAGCCGGTCCCCGGCCAGCGGGTCCGCTCGATAGAGGGTGCCTGGGCCTATGGCCAGGCGTCGCCCGCGCTGGCGCAGGCGAGAAAAGTCTCCCCGGCGGCGCAGGCTGGCGAAGGACCGCATCAAACCGTGAGGCGCTTGCGGCCTTTTTTGCGGCGCGCCGCGATCACGCGGCGGCCATTTTTGGTGCTCATGCGCTCGCGGAACCCGTGGACCCGCTTGCGGCGGCGGTTATGCGGCTGAAACGTCCGCTTCATGGTGAAAACTCCTACAATGCCGGACAGAAAAGAACCGCCCCCGGCGGTAGTAGCCCCTTAGTATAGATTGGCCGCGTCGAAAACGTCAAGGACACAAGGCGAACCCCAGGCGAGGGAGGCGCCGGCAGCGGTTAAAGCGACTCCGGTAACTCACCTTAGGCCGAGCGGCGCGGATCCCGAGGCCAGTTTTACATTCTTAAGACGCAGCCCAAAAGAGCGTCGTTTTTACGAGGCTTTCCACACGTGTGGAAAACACTGTGGACAAATACGGAGTGTGCGCATCGCGCAAATCCTTAAAGGGCCTATAACCACAGGGCATTTAGCGCGCGTCAATCTCCCTAAATGCAGCTGTGCGTAGATTCGTTTTCGGCCCGAAAAAGCGAGCTTCTTCGCCTGTGGATAAGTGGATAAGAATTTCGCTTTTTACCGCAGGATAGGTGGTTGATAGAGCCAACACTCGTCGCTCAGCTTGGCCGGTATTCGCGACTTTTGTCACTTCGAAACTGCCGAATGCACCGAGCAAATTTACGTCGAGAGGACGGGCGGTCGCGTATGGCGCTTGCGGTCAGCAATCAAGACATCTCCAACGAACTTTGGCAATCGGCCCTGGAAGCACTGGAACGCAAATTCTCAAAACCGATTTTTGAGATGTGGATCAAGCCATTGCGCTTGGTTTCGCTCGATGGGAACGTTCTGCGGCTCTCCGTGCAAAACAATTTTGCGCGCGATTGGGTTGAAAACCGGCTCAAGGGCCAAATCGGCGAGGTGCTCACAACGCTGTTCGCGTCGGAGATCGACCTGCAATTTACGGTGGCGGCCGAGGCGGAGGAAGGGGCCGCCTCGGGCGCCCCAGTTGGGTCTCCCACGCTACAAAGTGCCCGCACGACCGACGATTTCCGCATCGGAAATCTCAATTCGCGCTACACGTTCGAAGAGTTTATCGTGGGGAATTCCAATCGGTTCGCGCATGCCGCCTCTCAAGCGGTTGCCGCCGCGCCGGCTCGCGCGTATAACCCGCTTTTTTTGTGGGGCGGAGTGGGTCTTGGAAAAACCCATTTAATGCACGCGATCGGGCATCGCGTGATGCAAGACAATCCAAACGCCAACATCGTGTACGTTTCGAGCGAGAAATTCACCAACGAATTCATCATCTCGGTTAAGAACAATCAGACGCTGGAGTTTCGCAATAAATATCGCCACGTCGACGTGTTGCTTATCGACGACATTCAATTCATCGAAGGCAAGGAGGGAACGCAAGAAGAGTTCTTCCACACCTTTAACGCGTTACACGAATCGGGACGCCAGCTCGTCATCTCCAGCGATCGCCCTCCCAAAGAGATTCAAACGCTGGAAGCTCGCCTGCGATCGCGGTTCGAATGGGGCCTTTTAACCGATATTCAGTCGCCCGACCTCGAGACCCGCGAAGCCATTTTGCGCAAGAAGGCCGAATCCGAAAAGATTCCGGTTCCCGACGAGGTGACCAACTTTATTGCGAAAGTTATACCGTCGAACATCCGCGAACTCGAAGGTGCCCTCATTCGCGTCGTCGCCTTCGCCTCGTTAACCAAGTCCTCGATCACCGTGGATCTGGCCGCCGAAGTCCTCAAGAATGCTCTGGCCGCCGCTCCGTTACGGCGCGTGACGATCGGTTCGATCAAGGAGAAAGTCTCGAAGGCGCACGGCTTGACCGTGAAGGAGATGGACCATCAGAGGCGCGACCAGCGCCTGGCGGCGCCGCGGCAGATCGCTATGTATATCAGCACCGAATTGACCGATTGTTCGCTCCCCCACATCGCGCGCGAATTCAATAAGAAGGACCACACGACGATCATGTACGCGCGCGATAAGGTAAAGGAACAAATGCAGCGCGACGAAGCCTACCGCAACAAGATTCGCTCGCTGATCGCCCTCTGCCAGAGCGAGTAGCGGTCCCTGACATCTTTCGAACGGCCCGGGTGGAAGCATCCGGGCCGTCTTGCATATCGAAGGGCCACCTTTTCACGGGGTGCTACACAGGGCGGTCGCGCGCGGGTGGATAACTGCTACCGGGCACTACACAGGTGGAAATGTGTACAGTTGTGCGGCGAGGATGCACAGGTTGTTCGAACCGCAAACGTACACGGGCCGAGCGATTTCCTACTTCTTCGCAGAGCTCACCGGCCTACTACTATTACGGTTAGTGTTTACTATATATAAAGAACGACGACGACGCAGCGAAACGGTGGATAATGAAGTTCACGTGTAATACCAAAGATATCGCGGGAGCGGTGGGCGCGGCGAGCAAAGTCGTCAACGCGCACACGACGGTTCCAATTCTTTCCAACGTCCTGCTCACCGCAGCGGACGGAAAGATATCCGTGCGCGCAACCGATTTAGAACTCACGCTCGAACACGCGTTTTCGGCAGAGGTCTCGGAAGGCGGGAGCGTGACGGTTCCGGCAAAACTCTTTTCGAGTTACCTCGGCAACTTGCCGGCCGGGCTTTTGGAACTGACCGGGACGCCCACGCGGGCGAGCGTTAAAGTCGAACGCAGCAACTATGATTTTCACGCGCTCCCGGCCGACGAGTATCCGCCCTTACCGAGCGCCTCGCGCGGGCAGAGTTTTTTAATCTCGGCCAAGCGATTTCGGGATGGAGTCAACGCGACGATATTTGCTGCTTCCGGAGAAGAAGCGCGTGGAGCGGTCCTTATGGGAACGCTGCTCGAAGTCGAAGGCGATTCCCTAACGATGGTGGCGACCGACGGCTATCGGCTGGCGAAGTGGCAAACGACACTCGATGAAGGCATTTCAGGTAGCGAGAAATACATCGTTCCGTCGCGTGCGCTCGCCGAAGCCGCCCGAAATCTTGGGTCGGCGGAAAAGATTACGGTGACGGCACTCGGCGCGCAGAGCAATCAACTCATGTTCGCAGCCGCAAACACGTCGATCATCGTGCGCTTGGTAGACGGGCAGTATCCGAATTACGGCCAGGTTATTCCAGCGAAATTCGACCGTACCGCCACCGTGAACACCGAAGCGCTCATCGGGTGCCTGCGCCGGGCGGAGCTCGTCGCGGGCGATCGCGCGAGTATGGTTAAGCTGGCGATTGCGAATCAAACACTTATCGTGACGGCGAGCTCCGACGTCTCGGGTAATGCGTACGAAGAGATCGAGGTCGAGCAAACAGGCGACGATTTAACGATCGCCTTTAACGCCCGCTATTTGGTCGAAATCCTCAATCATGTAGCCGGAGCGCGTACGTCGATCGAATTTCTCGGACCGCTTTCTCCGGCGGCGATTCGCCCGCTCGAACCCTCCGAAGGATCCCATCAGCTCTACGTGTTGATGCCCTTGCGCCAATAGCCATTCGCCTCAATCGTCTCATCCTTGCCAACGTCCGCAATTATGCGGAATTAGAATTCGAGCCCGCTGCCGGGCTCAATGTCTTTTACGGGCAGAACGCGCAAGGGAAAAGCAATTTACTCGAAGCTATTTCGTTGCTTGGCACGGGAAAGTCTTTCCGGACGAGTAAGGACGCCGATCTCGTGCGTCGAGGCCTGGACCTCGCGACGATTACGGGGGACGCCAGCGTGCGTGCGGGCTCTTTGCGTCTGGGATGCGCGATCGCTCATTCCGCGCGTGGTACGCGCAAAATGTACACCGTTAATGGTCAAAACGTGCGCTACGCGCGGTTTCTGGGGAGCCTCAAAGTGGTGACCTTCGTTCCGGCCGATCTGCAGCTGGTGGCGGGGCCGCCCGCAGCCCGGCGGGCATTTCTTAACGTCACCCTCGCCCAAGACCGGCCCGCTTACTATCGGGAGTTGGCGCGCTATCAAAAGGCATTGCAGCAAAAGGCGGCCGTCCTTCGCGGTCCAGGCGCGCCCGATCTCGAGTTACTCTCAATTTACAATGCAACGCTCGTCGAAGCGGGTACGACGATCGTCCTCGAACGCGCGCAATTTGTAGCAAGCCTAGCCCTTGCCGCCGCGCGCGTGCACGCCGAATGGGTGGGCGGCGCCGAACGGCTCGAGGTGCGTTACCTGCCGAACGTACCATTCGACGTGCCCACCTGGGACGGCGTTGCCGGCGCGTTCGAAGCCCGTTTGCGGGCGGTGGAATCCTCCGAAATTGCGCGCAAAGCGCCGATCGCCGGACCCCACCGTGACGATCTGGCACTCGATCTCAACGGTGCGCCGCTGGCAGCCTATGGCTCTCAAGGCCAGCAGCGAACGGCGGTACTCGCGCTCAAGGTTGGCGAATATAGCGTCATGCACGAAAGGTCCGGCGAAGCGCCATTACTCTTGCTCGACGACGTTCTTTCCGAGCTCGATGCCGAACGAGCGCGAGCGTTTATGGCCGGGATCGGCGATTACGAACAGGCCTTTATTACGACGGCCCATTTGCCGGCGACGTTACCGGCCGCGCGCACGTTCGAAGTCGTCGATGCGACGGTAACGGAGCGTTCCTGACATGCTGCGCCCGCTGCGCGCCGCAGTCGAGGGATGGAAGCCGGGGACGTCGATTGCCGCGGATCCGCTGACGTCCTTGACGGCCGCTTGGCCCACGATCGTGGGTGCCGATGTCGCCAAGAATTCGCGGCCGCTGGAAATCGCGCGCGACACCTTGGTCATCGCGACGCGCTCGAGCGCGTGGAGCCAGCAGCTGTCGTTCTTGAGCGAGCGGGTACTCTCCGTAATGCGCGGGCGCGATCTCGCTCCGCATGTGGACCGCCTGCGCTTCAAGGTTGGAAAACTGCCCGGCGTCGGAGGGCGCGGCGTTGCCGGGCCGCGGTTGATGCACGACAAGCGGCGAACGCGCACCCTCGATAGCGCGGCGACTGCGGCCGAGGCCGTGGAGCGGTTTCGTGCCGACGTCGTCGCCGCAGAGCGGGCAAAAGCCGACGCCGGGTGGAAGTCGTGTTTTCGGTGCGGAGTACGGATTGCCCCGAACGCCGGTTCTCACTGCATACCGTGTTTCAATGCGGAACGCGAGCGGCGTTCGGCCGTGGTATCGCGATTGCTTTTCGACGTTCCGTGGTTAGGGTACGATGGCGTCGCGGCGTTAGTCGCGGGACTTCTCCCCGCTGAATACGAGTGGATCAGGCGGCGGCTTCTCGGCAAATGGTGGGAAGCGCTGTCGCGGGTGCGGCGCTCGAAACGTACCGTTATGACGCAACGCGAGCGTCTGATCGCGAGTTCGTACGTCTTACTGAAGAGCGGCATCGATCCCGAGCGCGTCGGGCCGCCGATCGTTCGCGAGCTGCTAGGCGACGAAATGCACGACCTTATTTACGAAATGGAATAGCTAGAACGAATGTCCAGTAATTACACCGGCGAGCAGATCGAGGTCCTCAAAGGACTCGAGGCGGTTCGCAAGCGCCCAGGCATGTACATCGGCAACACCGCCGAGCGCGGCCTCCATCAGCTCGTGTACGAGGCCGTCGATAACGCTGTGGACGAAGCGCTCGCAGGGTTCGCAAAAGTCATTTCCGTCACCCTTTACAAAGATGGATCTTGCGGCGTGATCGACGACGGACGCGGCATTCCCGTCGACGTCCATGCCGGCGAAAAAATGCCCGCCGTCGAGGTGGTCATGACCATCCTGCACGCCGGCGGAAAATTCGGGAAGGGCGGTTACAAGGTTTCGGGAGGCCTACATGGCGTCGGCATTTCCGTCGTCAACGCCCTCTCGGAAGAGATGACGACTCGCGTCAAGCGCAACGAGTGCGAATACGAGATGCGGTTCGAGCGCGGCCTCACCGTGCAGAAACTTAAAAAGATCGGCTCGGCCCAGGGTACCGGAACCTCGCAATGGTTTAAGCCCGACCGCCAAGTGTTCGAAACCACCGAGTTTCACTGGGACATTCTTGCCAAGCGCCTCCGCGAGCTGGCGTTCCTCAACCGCGACATCGCCATAACGCTGCGCGACGAGCGGCCGGAAGAGCCTCGCGAGCGAACCTTTAAGTTTGCCGGCGGCATCGTATCGTTCGTCGAGTGGCTCAACGAAAAAAAGGATCCGCTTCATCCTATTATCTCCACGCATGTCGAGCGAGACGGCGTCGACGTCGAAGTGGCCATGCAGTGGACCGACACGTATTCGGAACTGATCTATTCCTATGCCAATAACATCAATACGATCGAAGGCGGAATGCACTTGACGGGATTCCGCACCGCCGTCAGCAACTCGGTAAACGGGTATGCCAAAAAACGCGGGATACTCAAAGAATCCGAAAGCAATCTCTCCACCGACGATTGTATGGAAGGCCTCACCGCCGTCATTTCCGTGAAGATCGGTGAGCCCCAGTTCGAAGGCCAGACGAAAACCAAGTTGGGCAACGCCAAGGTGCGCAATATCGTCTACGGGCTCGTGAACGAGCGCATGGATTTCTTTTTTGAAGAGAACCCGAAATTTGCGCGCATCATCATCGATAAATGTATGCAGGCGCAGCGTGCGCGCGAAGCCGCAAAAAAAGCCCGCGATCTGTCGCGCCGTAAGAATGCGCTCGAGGGCAGCGGGCTTCCCGGCAAGCTCGTCGACTGCAAGAACCAGGACCCGACGGTCAGCGAGATTTTTTTGGTTGAAGGCGACTCGGCCGGCGGGACGGCCAAAGGCGGGCGCGATCCGAACACGCAAGCCATTCTTCCGCTGCGCGGCAAGATTCTCAATGTTGAAAAAGCGCGACTCGATAAGGTGCTCGGGAACGAAGAAATTCGAACGATGATCACCGCACTCGGGACCGGTTTCGGCGACGAATTCGATACCGGGAAATTGCGCTATCACAAAATCATCATCATGACCGATGCCGACGTCGACGGGTCGCATATCCGGACCCTGCTGCTCACGTTTTTCTACCGCCAGATGAAACCGCTCGTCGAACAGGGCTACGTCTATATCGCGCAGCCTCCACTCTATGGCATCCGCAAAGGCAAGAAACAGTGGTACGCCTTTAGCGAAACGGATCTTAAGTCAATCGTCGGAGACGACATCAAAGACTTCATGGTTCAGCAATACAAGGGCCTGGGAGAGATGGACGCCGAGCAGCTCGCCGTCACCACCATGGAGGTGGGAAACCGGCGGCTCAAGCAGATTACCGTGGAAGATGCCATCGAGGCGGAGCAAATCTTCACCGACCTTATGGGCGATAAGGTCGAAGCGCGCAAGCAATACATCTTCGACTTCGCCAAGAGCGTAAAGAACCTCGACCTCTAGGCGCGAAACGGTGCGTCGCTCCAGCACGTTGCGGGTATAACGCCTGCGGAGGAGCCTCTTGCGCACGACACAGCGGGCCGGCATCGCCGCGGCGATCGCGGCCTTACTCTTACTCGCGGTTCTCTTCCACCACGCGGTGGCCAGATTCGCCGTTTCGCAAGTGATCGGGCTCACGACGGGTTACGGCGTCCGGATTGGCGAGATGCGTTTGGGTCGCGACCACGGCGCGTTCCTCGATGCCCACATTTCTAAGCACGGCGAGCCCGTTTTGGACGCTCAGCGAATCGACGTGTATTACAACCTGCGGGACCTTCTGCCGGGCAGCGGGCATCGCTTTGGGCTGGTCGGGATAACAATCGACCACCCGCAAGTCACCCTGATCCATCACCGGGACGGGTCCTACAATCTTGCGAGGCCCGGCGGCGGCGCGGCCGGCGCTCCCGGACGGCCCGATACGGTTCCGCTGAAATTCTACGCGCGGATACGAGACGGCGAGGCCGCGCTCGTCAACGACTACAGCTATTATAAAGAAGCGCGAGTGCAGCGCATCCACAACCTCGTAGCCAACGTTTCGGTCGACACGGCGGCGCGCACCAGTTACGTCGTGCGCGGCGCGATCCAAGGCTCGCCCGACCAGCCGTTCCAAGCCCGCGGCGCGATCGACTACACCCAGGGATACGCGCTCCATCACATTCAAGCGCGCTCGATTCCGATCGTCACAATCGGCAACTACCTCATCAACTCTCCTGCGGCGCGCATTTTAAGCGGAACGGCGACGCACTTCGACGCAAAAATCTACGCGCTCGACATTACCGCGAATCAGCCGTTCACGTACCACATCGGCGCCAGCACCGATATAAAAAACACGTTGCTGTTCGTTAACGGCATCGTTAAGCCGATCAGCAATCTCAACGGCCGCGTAGAAATCGTCGATGACGGGTTTATCGCGCGCCATTTAAACGCCACGCTTAACGGAATTCCGGTCGACGTCGCCGGCGGCATCTACGATTTCGCGCATCCTCAATTTCGGTTAGGACTCACCGGCGTGGGTGATCTGGCGCAATTGCGCGGCATTCTGGCGTTCTCTCGGCATCAGCCGGTGCGGGGTCTTTCCCGCGTGAACGGCCTGATCGAAGGACCCATCAACAAGCCCTTGCTGCTCTTCGGATTGAGCGCGCTCAGCGCGTTTTACCGCGACATTCCCCTGCAACGGTCGCAAGCGCTCGTAAGCATCTACAATGGCGACGTCGGGATCGTTCCACTTAAAACGTCGTACGCCGGAATCGACCTGCGCGTACGCGGACATATTACGATCGGACGCCGGCCGCAGACCGAGCTTGCCGTCAATTACAGCGCGCCTTCGGGCCGGGTGCCGTACGTTTCGGCGATTCTTGCCGACCAGCAGGTGGGCGGCGAAGCGCTCGTCGCGGGGACGGGCTCCGCGTTATCGACCAGTGGGTTCGTAGCCTCGATCGCCAATCCCGATACGTTCAACGGATTCTTCCGGATCGACGATAAAGGGGTGGGCACGGTCGGTCCCATCATCGCGCGAGGTCCTGCGGGAATGCTTACCGGCGCCTATCATTTGGATCGCCCGAACGGCACGAGTGCATTTTGGCTTTCGGCCCAAGACGTGGCCCTGCAACAACCCCGCCCAGCGTCCTTTCCCGGATTAACCGTTCCGCCGTTGCCCGCCCTCGCCGGGAAGATTTCCGACATCAACCTGGCGGGCGCGGGTTCCGGCCGGGACCTGGTTCTCGGTGGCATGCTCCTCGCCGCCGATACCACGATCGCCGGCGTGCGCTTTCGTACGATCGGCGGGAGCTTTGCCGGCAGTCTCGGGAACGTCGCCGTGCAGACGGTCAACGCATCGGGCCCGTGGGGCCGATTTGACGGCCGCGGCTCGGTCTCGCCGGGGGGGATGATCGCCAGCGGCAACTACGCCGGTTCCCTCGAGCAGTTGCAGCAGTTTACCGGACCGATTGGCGGGCGCGGTCCCGTGTCCGGGCCGCTTTCCGTGGCCCTCGCGGGCCGGAACGTCGTCGTGCAAAGCGAGGGCTTGCAAACGCGCGGCGCGTCGGTCCGCGGGGTACCGATCTCAGACCTTTACGGGACGGTGGCGATTAATCGCGGCATCCTGCGCGTGTATTCCGCGCATGCGAGCGCGGCAGGCGGCGACGTCGTCGCGGCGGGAACCTTCGCGCCGCACAATCAATCGAGCGGCGGTATTGCGCTGGCGGCGACGCGCATCGACGGTGCCCAGATTCGCGGCTTAGGTTTGCCGTTGCAGAGTGGTAATATCGACGCCGTCGGCGTGCTTAGTCCTAACGGGAACATTCCCGGCTTCGACGGCGGCGTGGTGGTGCGCGCGGGCCTCGCGCAAAATTATCCAGTTGATGTCAGCGCGAATGTGGTGTTGCGCGGCAGCACGCTGCACCTCGATCGTGCCGTCGCCGCAATTGGCGGTACGTTCGGCATATCGAGCGGCGAAGTCAGGGGTATTGGTTCCGGCGCGCCGGCGTATTCGCTCGACGCCGACATTCCCGCCGGCGACATCACCACGGCCGCGCAAACGTTTCACATTCCTACGCACATGACCGAAGGAAGTTTTGCGGCGCAGGTCCACGTCGGCGGAAGCGGATCGTCGCCTACCGTCGCTGGGCCGGTTTCGGTCCCGGTTGGTGACGTCAACGGGCTCGGCTTTCTCAACGGGGGCGCGCGGATCGCGGCGGATCGCGGCGGCGTAACGGCGCGCGATGGTGCCGTACTCGTCGGTACGACGCGCACGCAGTTTAGTGCCGTGGCTCGCGGGTCGCTACAATCGATAAAAATGCGGGCGCCGCACGCACAACTCACCGACTTCAACGACTTCTTCGACACGGGCGACACATTGGCTGGCAACGGCTCGTTGGACTTCGCCTACCGCAAATCGCCCGGCGCAATCGTCACCAGCGCGAATGTTGACGTCGAGGGACTCCGCTACAGGCGGCTACCCATTGGCGACACCAACGCGCGTTGGGACAGCCTCGACAACCTCGTTCGCGGTTATGTTCACGTCGGTGGATCTCAGGGTAGGCTGCGTGCGAGCGGGAGCGTTGCGCTTGCGCCGGCCGCAACGCTCGGTCAAACCATTGCCCGATCGCGCTACGACGTCATGGCCTCGCTCCAACGGGTGGATGTATCGACCTGGCTTCCCGCGCTCGGCTTTCCCACGGTCCCCGTCACGGGCCGCGTCGACGGCAGCGCAAACGTTGTTGGACGCTATCCTCACTTAGGCGTGGGCGGCTCGCTCGCGCTGATCGGTGGAACGTTGGGACCCGTGCCTATCACGCGCGCGTCCGTCGTGGCGCGGAACTCGGGGAGTCGCATCGATCTCACGCGCATCGACCTGCAAATACCCGCGCTCGTGGCGAGCGGTTCGGGAAGTTTTGGCCTCGCACGACACGATCCGATCGCGTTGACGCTGCACGCGCAAACCAACGATCCGGCGAAGCTCGCGAACGAGTTGACGAAACGCATCTTTCCAGTCTTGGGTTCGGCGGAGACGACATTGTTCGTCGGTGGAACGTTTGCCGCGCCACGCTATCAAGCCGTCGTGGCCGCGACGAACGCAAACATCTATGGCATAGTGGTTCCCTCACTCGTGGGCTCGCTCGCGCTCTCGGGCCGCAGCCTCGATCTGCGCAGCGTCGAGATAACGCTCGGAAAAGGGAGTGCCTCACTGGCGGGTGCGCTGCCCTTGCAACTCACCCCGTTTGCGATCGGCCCGGCTTCGGCACCGATCGCGATCGATGTTGACGCTAGAAAGGTCGATTTAAGCGCGTTCGCGCCGTTGTTAGGCAATCACACCACGTTGGGCGGCCTCCTCGACGGCCGCGTCGGACTCTCGGGAACCGCGGGCGATCCACGCGTCTTTGGCCGGCTCGCGTTGACCAGCGGCAGCTATCGGAGCGATGTCGAAACGCAGCCCCTAGCCGATACGGTTGCGACCATAAGCTTTGACGGTGTTACCGCGACGGTCGATCGGCTGCATGCAAAAGTTGGCCGTGGAACCGTCGATGGCTCCGGTACGTTCGGCTACGCGGGCGGATTTTCTCGCGGTCAGTTAGGTTACAACCTGCGCGGAATCGCGCGCGGCGCGCAACTCAACTTTCCGACTTATGGTAGCGGGACGCTCGATGCGACCCTCGCCTTGCAACGGGCGTCCGTTCAAACGTTGGCCGTTCTGTCCGGAAAAATGCAGATATCCGACGCCACGATTCCGTTCTCGGCTTTCACGCACGGCGGGGGTGCGGCTGCCGGCGACGGCACAGTTCCGGCGCGGCCGCTCAACCTCGGCTTCCATCTGGACATCACGGCAGGCAACAACGTTCGCGTCCGTTCGGGTGGAATTGCTGCCGGCTTAGACATCTCGGGTAAGGGTCACGTGCTGCTCGCCGGCACCGTAGCCAACCCCACGCTCGATGGAACCATTAACTCCACTGGCGGAACGCTCACGTACATCGACCATGCCTTTAAGGTTCAGGATGGGTCGGTGACGTTCGATCCGACGAAGGGAATCGTTCCGGATATCTACGCCGTCGGCGTCACGCACGTCACCAATCCGGATCCGAATGCCGCGCGCAATCCAACCGGATCCACCGACATCACCGTCAAGGTAACCGGGCAGTTAACCAATCCGCACTTGGATTTTACGTCGGATCCACCCGGATACACCCGCGAGCAAATCGTTGCACTGCTCGTGCCATTTGGCGGATTTTTCAACGGGATCCAGTTCTCTTCGAACGGCAACGTCTTACCCGCCGGACAACTGGCCGGCGCACCGATTCCACCGACCGGCGCGCCGCTCCCTAACATCTTCGTTCAGCGCGAAAACGGCTCGCTTTCGGTCGGCCAGGAAGCCTTTAATATTTTGAACGCGCAGTTTACTCAAGGGCTGCTGGCGCCGCTCGAAAACGCCCTGGGGCATGGGCTCGGGTTGACCGACGTGAATCTCACGGTGGACTACACCGGAAACGTCGGCTTCAACTTTCGCAAGATCCTTGCCAAGAAGTTTTACGCCATCTACGCCACGACGCTCGGATATCCGATCCGGCAAACCGTCGGCTTCGAGTATCAGCCTTCCGCCTTCACGGCCGCTCAATTCACCTACTTTGTTCAGCAGGGGCTCACGCCGCTCTTCGGCGGCAGTCACCAGACCACCAACCTGCGCGTGACCTCAGGCCAAGCGGTGTCGGGCAGTAGCGGTTTTACGTTCACATTCCAGCGGCTCTTTTGATCGCAACGCCCTCTTCGCGAGCGTCCGCGCCCTGCAAGGACCGTCCGACCGCGCCTAGAAAAGCCGACCGGGTCCGAAACGACGCGTGCTCGAGGCGCGTTACGATGCTGACGAAAACTCGGCGAAGATACTCTCAAGGAAAGAACGTATTTCGATGACCTCAAGCCCCTTGCGCTTCGGGCTTCTACGCGGCGCGTTAGCCCGCTTCGCGGGATCCCTACTCATTATTGCGTGCGTGCTCGCGTCGGTTTTTCCGATGCCCGCGGCCGCACAGGCGGCCCCCCGCATCGTTTCGGTCGACGTCTCCGGCAACGTTCATATTCCGACAGATAAGATTCTGGCCGTGGTGACGGCGCGCCCGGGGCAAGCGTACGATCCCAAGGTCGTCCAGGCCGACTTGCAGCGCATCTTCGCGCTGGGCTACTTTGCCGACCAGGCCACGCCGCTAATCCGCCAGCGCCCCACGGGCATTGCCATAACCTACCGCGTTATCGAAAACCCGGTCGTGACGAAGATTACGTTCGCCGGGAACACGCACGTTCCAAGCGACACGCTCTCTGCGCTTATGGACACGTCGGTGGGTCAGGTGTTAAATACGGCAACCCTCAAACAAGACTTTCTCAAAATCAATTCATATTACGACAGGATCGGATACGGCGGTCAGGTCGCGACCCACATTAAAGACATTAACATCGCGCCCACGGGCGCACTTGCCGTGAACGTTCAGGAGGGTCTCACCGTCGGAAAAGTGGTGATCGGCGGCGACGCCGTGCTACCGCCCAACGTTATTTTGCCGGCACTGAACGTCAAGGCCGGGGCCGAATACAGCGACGCCCTACGCGACAAAGATTACGACGCGATCAATAAACTCTACGACAAGTATGGGCTGATTGTCGGCTCGTTCGACGGAGGCATCGACCCCACGTCAATCGACGAAAAGGCCGGTACCGCTAACGTCAAGTACGACATCTACGTCGCCCGCGTATATGCCGTACAGATCACCGGCAACACGAAGACCAAAGATCAAGTCATTCGCCGCCAGCTGCGCCTGCGTCCGGGTCAGATCGTCACGAAGCAGGGCATTCAGGTCGACGAAGAGCGTCTCAACAATACGCAGTTCTTTTCCAAGGTAGACGTCAACGCCAAGCCCCCTCCGTCCGAGGTTCAGAAAAAAGATCCCGGCGCCGTGGTGATCGTGTGGACGGTCACCGAACAGCGTACGGCTTCGGCGTCGCTGGGGGCCGGTTATTCGGGCGGTCTTACGGGCCAGGGCCTCTACGGCACCATCGGCTATTCGGATAACAACTTGCACGGTACGGGCAACGGCGCGTCGCTACAACTCGAACGCGGCGCGCGCAGCTACGTTACGCAGGCCAGCGTTTCGATTCCGTACTTCGGTAAAACCGCCAAGTCGCAGCGATACAGCTTAGGAGCCTCGGTGTACGCGAACGGGTATACGTATTTCTACCCCGTGTACTCCACGAGTTCGTGCGCGACGTCCAGCCCGTCGCCTTCGGGCTCCGTCGCACCTTGCCCGGTCACCTTACTCCCTGAAAACAACGCACAGCTCCTCAACGGCGTCGCTTCCACGAGCACCGCGAAGTCCGCTGGCATTTCGGTAAACGTGGGGCGCCGCTTAAGCGACTATATTCAAGCGGGCGTGGGAATTTCGGCTTCGAACGTGAGCAACTCAACGACGGTGCCCTCACCTTATTTCTTTCAAACCAGCCAGCCGAACGTACTTCCCGTGAACACGCCCAACAATCCGTTCTCGACGCCGGCCAACAATACGGGCAGCTTCGGTATCAATGCAACCTCGATCGCCAACATCAATACCGGCGTTCCTTATCGCCTCAATACGGCGTCCTTTACGCTGCAAACCGATCCGGCGGCGACCGTCGACGATATCTTCAATCCACGACGCGGTGTCAAGGCGTCGTTGAGCGAAACCGTCTCGTCGCCATCCATCGGCTCGAATTTCTCGTACACGCAGTCGGTAATCGATCTGGCAAAATACTTTCCGGTAGCCAAAAACGCAACGCTCGCGCTACACGGCGCAGTGCGAGGCAGCACGGGCGTGATTCCGCCAAGCGCGCTCTTCACGTTCTCCGACCAAGAGCTGCGCGGCTATCAAACCGTATTTTACGGCACGGATACGGTACTCGGCCAAGTGGAATTGCGCCAGCCGCTGACGGCGGACCGCAAGTTCTCTGTCGCGTTGTTTGCCGACGAAGGCGGATACCGGGTCCGCGGCGCGCAGCCGCTTCTGGATCCCTACACGAATCGTATTATCGGATATCCCGGCAACTGGTCGTATCGTGGTGACTACGGCTTCGGGCTGCGGTTCGACGTGCCGCAACTAAACTTACACACCATTCGCATCGACTTCGCGCGCGGCCCGAATGGAAATCACACGAGCTTCGGCATAGGCCAAAGCTTCTAAGACCGAGGAGCATGAACGCAAGACAGAAGATTTCTTGGCTCGCGTCTACCGCGCTAATCGTTGCGTTCGCCGTAGCACCGAATGCGCTCGCGGCCGACGTGACCGATATTGGATATCTCGATCAGGGCGCGATCGGCGCGCTGCCGCAGTTTCGCGCGGCCAACCTGCGCGTGGCGCAGTACAAACAACAGCTTGACGCGCAGTTTGCGGCGGCCATCAAGCGGGCACGCTCCGATGCGGACCGCCAGCGGATCGCGGGGCAGTTCCAGCAGAAATTTATAGCCGAGCAACAGCAAGTCGTCGGGCCGCTCTTCGCCCGCGCTCAACGCGCGATCGCCCAGGCGAGCTCTAACAAGAACCTTTCGGTCATCGTGGATAAACGGATCGTGATCTTTGGCGGCCAAGACATCACCCAGGGCGTCATCGATCTCGTGCGAGGTCCGGGTGACGTCGTCCCGCCAACCAATACGCCCGCGCCCTCAGAGGTGGGTTTCGTCGATCAGCAGCGTATCGACCAAATTCCGAAAATAAAATCAGCCAACGACGACTTTCTTAAATATGCCGGCGCACAGCGGCGGCAACTCGTCGGACAAATGCAAGCCGCAAAGAACGATCGCGCGAAGCAACAGCAGCTGCTGCAAGCGACGCAAAAAACCATTGCGGACAAGCAAGATCAACTGCTCAAGCCGCTGGTCGACCAAACCCGTAATGCGATGGCCGACGTCGCCAAGAAGAAGAATTTAATCCTTGTCGTCGACCGTCAGGACATCATCTACGGAGGGACGGACATCACGCAGGATGTCCAAAGTGCGCTTAAGTAGCGCCGGCTGCTTCGCGCTCTTGTTGTTGGCCTGCGCCGCATGCGCGCGTCCGGTCGATGTCAACGGCCCGAACGTCCGCGGTATCGGATACGTGCGCGTCGAGGACGTCGTGAAGGTGCATCCGCTTTACGGGCAGCTCGCTCAACTGGATACGGCGATCGCCGCCCTGAATTTGCGCGCCGTCGGTCCCCTCGTCCCCAAAACGGGCGCGCAAATATCCGTCGAAACCCGCCAGCTCAATGCCGAACTGCAAAAGGCGCAGCAGCGCGCAAACCAGATTCTGCGTCAGAAACAGATCGACTACTCGCAACGCGAACGAGCCGCGATCGACGCGGCGACCAGTGCCGCCGGCGAGGGGACGGGCGGTTCCCAGTCCGCGCAGCAGATGCAGAACGTATCGGCGCAACAGGCCCAGGCCGTAACCCAAGCTGCAAATGCGGACTTTCAACACTATCAGCGCAGCGTTATGGATCAGGACAACGCGGCTATTGCCGCGATCTCGCGTCAGCTGCAAGAACGCGCGAATCGGCAGTTTGCACAAAAGGCAACGCAGTTGCAAGAACACGAATCCCAGATTTCCTTGGATCTCTCGCAAGCCGACGCGGGGGTCCGACTTCAGATTCGGACGAAGCTCTCCAACCTCGCACTCGATGACGCCG
>JALYVW010000086.1 GCA_030853005.1 Vulcanimicrobiota bacterium | reverse complement strand
AGCCACGACCCATACGGGCGGCGCATAGTGGTCACAGAAGATACCTCCTCTTTCAGTATACCCATGAGGTATTGTAGGCACGCATGCTTAGTCCCGGGCTTTGCGGAGAACTGCGTGGGCAACTCGAACGGAACAAAGCCCACAAAATTCTGCGGCTAAGCGAACGATCGGTTCGATTCTGGGGATCGATCTGAACAAGGGCGTTCTATCTGCTCTTTGACGCCGCCTATTCACGGCAGAATTTCCAACGGAGGATACACGTGGCGTCCTAACTCGGGTGGGTTTGGTTTTAAGAACGCCGTTGCTAAAAGCGAACCCCGACATTCCTGCCGGGGTTCGCGTTCCGCCGCTAAATTCGAGCCACAAGGCCGTTGTTTTTTATGGGTGTGTCAAGTCAAAGCGATCGAGGTTCATCACCTTTGTCCAGGCTGCCGCAAAGTCGCGCGTGAATTTTTCCTGCGCGTCGCTGGATGCGTAGACTTCTGCGAGGGCGCGCAGCTGGGAGTTCGAGCCGAACAGGAGGTCGACGCGCGTGCCGGTCCACTTCAGCTCGCCGGTTACACGATCGCGTCCTTCGAATGTATCCTCGGCTTCCGAGGTGCTTTTCCACGTCGTCGTCATGTCTAGCAGGTTGACGAAGAAGTCGTTGGTGAGCTTGTCAGGGCGTTTGGTAAAGACGCCGTGCTGTGACGCTCCGGCGTTCGCATTGAGCGCGCGCATGCCGCCCACGAGAACGGTCATTTCCGGTGCGCTTAATCTCATGAGTTGAGCGCGATCGAGCAGAAGCGATTCGGCCGAAATGGCGTAATCGGGTTTGAGATAGTTACGAAAGCCGTCGGCGACCGGTTCGAGCGGGGCGAATGAGTGCGCGTCAGTTTGATCTTGCGTGGCATCCGTTCGGCCCGGCGCAAAGGCCACGGTCACCTCGTGGCCCGCGTTCTTCGCCGCTCGTTCGATCGCCGCGCATCCACCAAGAACGATGAGGTCGGCGAGTGAGACCATCTTGCCGCCCGACTGCGCGCCGTTAAAGGCTTTTTGAATTTCCACCAACTTTGCCATCACGGCTGCCAAATGGTCCGGTTGATTGACCTCCCAATTCTTCTGCGGTTCGAGCCGGAGGCGTGCTCCGTTCGCGCCGCCGCGCTTATCGGAGTCGCGGAACGTCGACGCGGACGCCCATGCCGTCGAAACTAGTTGAGAAATTGAGAGTCCCGATGCGAGAAGTTTGCCTTTAAGCGCAGCGATGTCGCCGTCGTTAATGAGGGGATGCATGGCTGCTGGCACCGGGTCTTGCCAAATCAGTTCCTCGGCCGGAACCTCGGGTCCGAGATAGCGCGAGCGCGGTCCCATGTCGCGGTGCGTGAGTTTAAACCATGCCCGTGCAAACGCGTCTGCGAACTCCGCGGGGTTCTCATGAAAGCGCTTGGAAATTGGCCCATAGATTGGGTCCACTCGCAGCGCGAGATCCGACGTGAGCATCATTGGAGCATGCCGCTTCGCGGGGTCGTGCGCATCCGGAACGGTGTTTGCTGCCGATGCATCCTTTGGAGTCCACTGCGAAGCACCGGCGGGACTCTTCGTCAACTCCCATTCAAAGTTGAACAGGTTATCGAAGTAATTGTTGTCCCATCTCACCGGGTCGGTCGTCCACGCACCTTCGAGGCCGCTGGTGATTGTCGCGGCGCCGTTCCCGTTTCCAAGACTATTTTTCCAGCCCAGGCCCTGCTCTTCCATGCTAGCGCCCTCGGGCTCCGGCCCGACATATTGGCGCGGATCGGCGGCGCCGTGGACTTTGCCGAATGTGTGTCCGCCGGCGATGAGTGCGACGGTTTCTTCGTCATTCATGGCCATGCGTTCGAACGTTTCGCGAATGTCGCGCGCGGAGGCAAGCGGATCCGGGTGGCCGTTGGGCCCTTCCGGATTCACATAAATCAAACCCATCTGGACGGCCGCGAGCGGCTTTTCAAGGTCGCGATCGCCCGAGTAGCGCTTATCGCCGAGCCAAGTGTCTTCATTGCCCCAGTAAATGTCTTCTTCAGGTTCCCACACGTCGACACGCCCGGCGCCGAAACCGAACGTCTTAAATCCCATCGAGTCCAGAGCGTACGTGCCGGCCAAGACCAAGAGGTCGGCCCACGAGATTTTGTTTCCGTACTTCTGCTTGATCGGCCACAGTAGACGGCGCGCTTTGTCGAGGTTTGCGTTGTCGGGCCAGCTGTTGAGCGGCGCGAAGCGTTGTGAGCCGGACCCAGCGCCGCCGCGGCCGTCGCCGGTGCGGTATGTTCCCGCGCTATGCCACGACATCCGAATGAAAAACGGCCCGTAATGCCCGTAATCGGCCGGCCACCATTGCTGTGAATCAGTCATCAATGCGATGAGATCTTTTTTGAGCGCGGCAAAGTCGAGTTTCTTAAACTCTTGCGCATAATTGAATGCGGGCCCCATTGGATTAGACGAGGGAGCGTGCTGATGCAGAACCTTGAGGTTCAGTTGGTTCGGCCACCATTCGTGATTGGTCATCAGACCTGCCGGCATGTGCGTGCCTTTCGGCTTGCCGTGGGGCACCGGGCAACCACCGTTTTTCTCAAGTTCCGTTTCTTGCATGCTGCTCTCCAAATTACGACTGTCGTCCGATCCGAAAATCCGGACCAGAGTCCTCAACGGTACCACCAACCGGGCGACAAGTAAAATAGGTTTATTTGAAGGAATATTAAGGCTGAGCCGATTAATCTTTTGGTATGTTGCCGACCACCGTTTCCGCGCTCTCGCTTCGCGACCTCGAATATGCGGTTGCCATCGCCCGTCAGCGACACTTCGGGCGCGCGGCCGCCTCCTGCGGGGTTAGCCAGTCGGCGCTGAGCGAGCAAGTGCGCAAGCTCGAATCGATACTTGGCGTCCGGCTCTTCGAACGGACTACGCGCCGCGTCGAGCCAACGGTGCGCGGCGAAGCGATCTTGCAGCAAGCAGAGGCCCTGCTCGGCGACGCGCGACGCCTGCTGGACGATGCGCGCCGAAGCGCGGAGCCCCTCTCCGGCGAATTGCGCCTGGGCGTGATCGCGACGCTGGGGCCGTACTATATGCCCTCGGTGATTGCGCTTGGTCGCCGCCACTTTCCGCGGCTGGCTCTGCGTTTACGCGAGTCGATGACCAACGAACTCCTCGACGCGTTGCGGCGCGGCGAACTCGACGCGATTCTGGTCGCGCTGCCGATTCCCGTCGACAGCCTCGTCGCCGAACCGCTTTTCTTTGAACCGTTCCGGCTTGCGTGTCCGAGCGATCACGAACTTGCGCGGCGTCAGCATGTGGGCGTGCGCGATCTCCAGCGCGGCTCGCTCTTGCTGATGGAAGACGGCCACTGTCTGCGCGATCAGACCCTCTCGCTCTGTGATCAGCGTCCTCTGCCCAACCAAAGTCGCTATGCCAGTTCGCTTGAGATGCTGCGGCACATGATCGCGGCGGGCGAAGGCATTTCCGTCATTCCGCTGCTGGCAGCCGCCGAACATACAACCATGCAAGGCATGATCGCCTATCGTGAGATCGAGGAAGCCCGAGCGGGCCGTACGATCGCGCTCGTGTGGCGTTCGACCGAGACGCGAGCGAATGATCTGCACGAGATCGCTGCATTTATGAGAGCGGCACTGCCGGAGGGTTTGAATATCGCGGATGGTTCCTAATACAGTCGCGCGCCGTTGGGGACGTCGCGGTCGGGTCGAACCAAGACCACATTTCCAGCGTCGTCCGGTACGCCGAGAACGAGGACCTCACTCAGAAATCCGGCGATCCGTTTTGTTGGAAAATTGACAACCGCGAGAACGCGCGAACCGGCCAGGGATTCGGGAGTGTAAAGAGCGGTGATTTGTGCGCTCGAACGTTTCACACCGATGACGGGTCCAAAGTCGATCGACAATTGGTAGCAGGGCTTGCGCGCTTGCGGAAACGGCTCGGCCGACACAATGGTGCCGACGCGTAGGTCCAGGCGGTTGAACGCATCTAAGGAAGAAGTATCGCTCACGTCGAGGGCGTTCGCAGGACAAGGGCTGGATGCCCGTGCGTAGAATGCACGGCGGCGCGACACGCCGGTGTTGCGCGACATCGCCAAGGTAGCTCAGTCGGTAGAGCACGTGACTGAAAATCACGGTGTCGCCGGTTCGATTCCGGCCCTTGGCACCATTAGAACGCCCGCAGAAATGCTATTTCCGCGGGCGTTTTCTGCAGTGCGCCGGGTCACGAACCGGGAACTCGCGCGTTGAAGAGGACGACGATGATGCATTGGAAGCGGGCACTGCGCTTCATAAGCGCGGTCGCGATGATTTCCTTGGGAGCAGCTGCATGCGCCTTCAATGAGAAAGCAGCGCTTCTGAAAACCCTTCGGTCCGATTTTGCCGACGTTCCGCACGACTGCGTTCCTCTTGGGTGGGTACCGGTTCGCGTCGGAAACACGTACTACCCCGGGTATAGCGCCGAGATGCAAGATGTGAACTCGTGGGTGCCGGCGCTGTGGCTGGGTAGCGTGCACGCACAAGATGTCACAAAATCGGATATTCGAGTGACCTATTCCATCTTAAACGCGCTCGTTCGCAACGGGCTCCTGGAAAGTCGCCAAACGCCGCGCGGCCGCCATTACAATCTAACCCTGCGCGGCATGGGTTACTATTCCGATCGGAACGAGTTCGGCAACAATCCCGATCATCTCGCCTACATGTGTTTCTCGCAAATCGTACCGCGGCGTATCGTTTGGAATCAAGCGCCATCTGGCGGCGCGAAAAACGCGCATGCGTTGAAGGCCTCATTTGAATGGAGGAGGAGCGAAGCGGCGCCTTGGGCTACGGGATTTTTTCGCACCCACAGTGTCATACTCAGTCCTACGCGTACTCCGGCGACCGCCACATTCGTGCTGCGGGATAAAGAATGGCACGTGCAGTCGCTCTCTCAAACTGCGCCGCAAATCGTCCAGCCGTCTGCCTGGAAATAGGGACCGGCGCTGGCTTCCTCCCCGGTTAAGCAGATGTTCTCACACAAAAATGCTCGCGCCGCAGTCGGCCACTTGGCATCCCATTAGGGGCTCCATGACGCTGGGAGGAAAAATTTCCTCCAGGCACGTCATGAACGAATTGTTTTTTGCGTTACCATAACTGAGATGAGACTCTTCGCCGTTTTCGCTTTTGTCGCGCTTGCGCTAGGATTCGTGCCTTCGGTTCGGGCCGGGGACACCGCACCGACCCGGGTAGCCGCTACCCCGGTCCCATCGCCCGAACGCCTGCTGGCGTTAATCCGCCGCCAATTTCGCAGCCACCGGCCGCCGCCGCCCTTTGAGGCCTATACGATCGAGCGGCGTCAAAACGCTGAGAACGGCTACCCGGACTATTCGGAAAGCTATACGTACCACGTCTGGGAGCGGACCTCCGATAAAGCGGCTTTGGCGAGAAAAGTCTACCACGATGACTACTTCGGGGATTTAGAGTTCCAGCGGCCGGCATTTAACGAAGCGCGCGATCCCGGGCCGCCCACGGCCGACCTGTTCGAACCCGCGCCGGTTCACGCGCATGGCGTGGACTTCGTCCCAACCCCCGAGCCCGCAGGCCCGCTCAAAACTATTACGAGCGTTACGTCGTACGGCGAGTTCGATTACCGCGTTACGAAGGTCCAGACCGAAGGCGACTTACTGCACCTTACTGTCGCGCCGCGCCGCGAGCCGGATCGCAATCGGCTTCGCGAACTCTACGTGGATAAAAAAACGCTCGAACTAAAAAAAGTGGTTGCGACCGACAAACTGTTCGTACAGCAAGGTCCCACGTACCCGGTGATTTTTACGGTTGATTTGGAGATGCTCAAAGGCATTCCGGTGGTAACGCACATTCACGGTGACGTGGATAAATCATATGTCGGGGATGGCGAAGTCGTGGATTACGACTTCAGGGATATACGTTTCCCAAAGCATTTGCCCGACTGGTATTTTGACGCTCGACAATATCGTCAGCACAAAGCCGAAGCGCCGGAGTAACGACCGCTAGCGCAGGGTGCGCTCGAAAAATTCGGTAACGCGCTGCCACGCCAGCTTCGCTGCTTGCGGATCATAATGTCCGAGTCCGGATTTTCCGACCTCGGCCGGGTTGCAGAATGCGTGATTTGCATCGTACCAAAAAAGCTCGTACGGGACATTTCCGGCCTTTAGCCGCCCTTCGAGCCACCGGACGTGATCCGGTTCGAAGAACGCGTCATGCTCGGCGAAATGGCCCTGAAACGGGATTTTTATCGCTGCGGGGTCGCCGGCTTCTTCCGCCGGAACGCCGTAAAAACAGGCCACCGCATCCAATCCCGGAGCGTGCATAGCTGCCATCACGGAGAGTGCGCCGCCCATGCAGTAGCCCGTGAGACCGACCTTGTCGCTACCGGAGTTGCGCAAATAGGCGATCGCACCCGGAATATCCGCAGAGGCAGCGTCGTTAAAGTCGAGCCCTTCCATCAGGTGCGTCGCTTCGTCGCCTACCGCCGCGGTACGTCCGCGAAAGAGATCCGGGACCAGAGCGCGATAACCAAGCGACGCGTAGTCGTCTGCAACACCTTTGATCTCCGGGGTAACACCCCACCACTCCTCAAGCACGACGATACCTGGGCCGTTTTGGGGGCCGCTGAAATACCCGGGAGCCATGTGTTTATCGGGGCGTTCGAACTGAACCGCTTGTCCGCTCATCGACGAACCACGCCTTCCTCACGGTCTTGCCGATCTAAATTGTCCGTGCACTCGCGCAACAGCCACTCGTTGGCTGCGGTTCTGCGGTCCGCACTCACGCGCTCGCTGGCCCAAGCCAAGATCGCATCGTCGTCGGCATGCGTTTGTAATGCTCGATCGAAATCGGCGGACGAGATCCCCCAACGTTCGAACACGTCTCGGTCCATCGGACACGGATAAATGTAATCGTGAAGCGTTTCGGCTGCGGCGGCGCGCCCTTTATCGGACACGCGCGCCAGCCAGGTAAAGTCACCAAGCACCTCGCGCC
>JALYVW010000085.1 GCA_030853005.1 Vulcanimicrobiota bacterium | reverse complement strand
ACGACGGCTAAGCGTACGCCGTGGCCGTGGGCGAGATCCACAAGCAGCAGGACGGTAGCGATGGTCCCGGGCCCGGCGATCATCGGAATGGCAAGCGGGAAAACAGCCGGGTTGGTTGCCGTAGCCGCGTCGCGCTCTTCCGCATCCGTCCGTTTTGCGCCCGTGGGGCGGGCGAACAGCATGTCGATGGCAATCAAGAAAAGCAACACGCCACCCGCAATGGTAAACGCCGGTAGCGTGACGCCCAAATATCCGAGCAACGGCCGGCCGATTACCGCCATAATGAAGAGCACGGCCCCAGCGACGAGCACCGCCTGATCTACGATTTTTCGGCGCCGGTCGCCGGGGAGTGTGGCCGTCACAGCGAGCGTTAACGGAATCATCCCGATCGGATCGATAATGGAAAGCGTCGTTGCAAAGGCGGTTATGGCGAACTTCAAATCGACCGGGCTCATCGCGTGACCCTCCAGGCTCCCACATTCCACCAAGCGGATTCGATGGATGTGGTTTGATTGTGCAACCGGTCCGTAAAGGTGTCCAGCTCGCGTCGCTGATACATGAGGATGACCGGTAGGCGCGCGTACAACACGCGCTCGAGTTTCGCATAGATTGCTTTACGCCGCTGTATGTCGAACGTCGAACGGCCCTGCGCGAGCAGACGATCGATAACTGGATCGCAGATACGCGACTTGTTGTAGCCCTTCGGCGGGACGTTCGCGCACGCAAACTGGTCGGTCGTATCCGGGTCGTCGCCATTGACGAACGGATAGAGCGCCATCTGGAATTTTCCGCCGTAGACCGGCCCCCCCTCGCTTGCGGGCGATACGAATTGCGTGACGTTGTACTGCTTGAGGGTGACCGTTACTCCCACCGAGCGTTCGTATTGCGCCACCTCGTTGCCGATGATGGCGTCTCCGGGCGTAGCGGCTTGAATGATAAAGAGAACGTTGAGCGCGCGGCCGTCTTTGTGTCGCGTTCCGTCGACGCCCATTTTCCAACCGGCCCGCTCCAGCAACCGGCGTGCGTTCGCCGGATCGTATGGCACGTCGGGATACGCTGCTGCATCGTAAGCCCAGAAAAACAGACCCTTCCCGGCGCCGGAGCTTTGCACGGCTCCGCGATACGTTTTTGCAATGATCGAGCGAATGTCCATCGCTTCTGCGATGGCATGCCGCACCCGTGCGTCGCCCGTAACGGAGTCTTGCGTGTTAAAAATGATCGAGCCGAGCCCTGCGACGGGCGTCGCCGTGACGCGAAATCCGCGCAGCCCCTGCAACAGCGGGTAGTCGCCGAAGTCTTGTTCGTTAAAATATCCTTGAGCTTCGTCCGTTCGCAAGAGGTTGATGGCGGTGCGTGGATCACCGACGAACCGCACCGTTAGCCGATCGATCGCAGGCTTTCCGCCGAAATAATAGGGATTGGCGCGCATTTGAACGCGGTCTCCCCGAATCCATCGCGAAACGACGTAGGGGCCCGAGCCCAGCGGCTTTGCATCGAAATCGATTTGGTTGAAATTGGGATAGCGTGCCAACACGTGCTTCGGAAATATTGGAAAGCCTTGCGGCGCGAGGACGAGCGTGATGAGCGGCGCGAAGGGCCGTTTAAGGTGCAACACGCAGGTCGACGCGTCCGACGCGTTCGCATCTGCGACGTCGTCGTAGCCATAGCGGCTCTGCACGTTGTTCGCGGGATCGTTAATCGCTCGGATCGACCAAACGCAGTCTTCCGCGGTGAGCGGTTTGCCGTCGGCAAAGCGCAATCCGTGCCGCAGATGATAGGTGACGGTCAAGCCGTCCTTGCTTATTCCGCCGTTGTCGAGCGTCGGCACTTTCGATGCCGCATCGCCCACAAGATTGCCGGCGGCGTTGTATTTGACCATGTAGGAGAAGAGCAACAAGCCCCACTCGGTAGATGACTGGCCGTTCTCGAGAGCTGGATTGAGCGATCGCGGCTCGCGCTGTTGTGTTACGGAAAAAACGCGGACCTCGCCCGGCTTCCCCGAACTGCCCGGCGCGCACGCTGCGAGGGCGAGAAAAGCCGTCGCAATGATGGCCTGTCGCATCGAGGAATCGGCGCGGTCGGCCGGCACGCGTGACCAACCGTCGAAAATCGGCATGCAAGCGCCTTCGACCAATCCGTGGCGTACACTTCGACGGAGCGGGGAACGATGGATGCATGTCTATCCCAACCGACCCATTCCCGCCGATGCCCATCAAAGACCCCATCGCTCCGGGCGAACCCGCTCCCGTCGAAGATCCGCCCGCGCCGAATAAACCCCTATCTTTCTGACGATGCAAACGGAAGATTGGGGTCGGCGCCGAGCTCCAGGGGATCGGCGTTAATCGCCCTGGCCTGGTAGAAGGCGGCGGCGGCGATCATGGCCGCGTTGTCGGTGCAGTATTTTGGTGGCGGAATGAAAGTAGCGATGCGATTGCGCTCGCCCCACGCGCGCAGCGTTTGTTGCAGGGCGCTATTTGATGCTACGCCGCCGGACAGAATCACTGCGTTATAGGTGCCTGCGTGGACCGCCGTGTCGACGCGGGCCATGAGCACGTCCACCACCGCCGCTTGGAATGATGCGGCTACGTCGTTGGGCGACGCATTCGCGCCGGCCGGCGATTCCAAAAAATACCGAACGCTGGTCTTGAGGCCGGAAAACGACATATCCAGCGCCCCTGCAGCCGCGCGATGCCGCGGAAACGCGAAGGCGGCCGAATTTCCAGATGAGGCCAGCCGGTCGAGCTGGGGGCCGCCGGGAAATCCTAGACCGAGCATGCGCGCCGTTTTATCGTAGGCCTCCCCGGCGGCATCGTCGCGTGTTCGGCCGATCACGCGCATTTCGGTCGCACCTCGCACGTCCACCAGCTGCGTATGCCCGCCGGACACCAGTAGGGCAAGGAACGGGTACGGCGGGGCTTCCGGGCGATCCAGAAATGCCGCGAAGATGTGGCCGTGCAGGTGGTTGACGGCGTAGAGCGGCTTGCCGGCACCAAACGCCAGCGCTTTGGCCGTCGCGACGCCGGCCACGAGACTCCCGATCAGCCCCGGGCCGCACGTCACAGCGATGCCGTCGACGGACTGGAGCGACTGGCCGGCGCGCTCGAGCGCATCCTCAACGGCGGCCGATAAGAGGGCGACATGCTGCCGGCTGGCAATCTCCGGGACGATCCCGCCATACTTTGCGTGAAAACTGTCCTGGTTGGTAGAGACGCTGGAAAGCACTTCCCGACCGTCGCGGACAACGGCGGTCGCGGTATCGTCGCAGGACGTTTCAATGCCGAGGACGATCATCGAGGGGGGCTTCCGCCGGGGTGGGCCATCGGACGGGCGTTCGCCCGATCTCCTGGATTTCCGGGAAAGTGCCTTGCTTTGCCCGGGAAGGGGTGCAAGGTGGAACTTTTCGGGCCCCGAATGGGTTTCAGACGCGTTACAGGTTTCGAAGTCCGCATGGTTCTTTCCAAGTACTAGCGAGTCGGATCCAAGACGAATAAACACAACAATTAGGAGACTCGTTAATAATGTACACTGATGAAACGCTTACCTGCGTTGACTGCGGAAGTTCTTTTCCGTTTACGTCGGGAGAACAAGAATTCTTCGCGATGAAGGGCTTCACCAACAAGCCGAACCGTTGCACCGATTGCCGTAGCGCGCGTAAAGCCAGCCGCGGTCAAGGCGGCAGCGCCGGCGGCGCGGGCGGCGGAGCCCGTCGCGAAATGTTCAAAGCGACGTGCAGCCAATGCGGCGGAGTGGCCGAAGTGCCGTTCCAACCGCGTGGCGACAAGCCCGTTTACTGCCGCGACTGTTTCGCATCGCGTCCTAGCTACCGCTAAGACCGAATCGGATTCGCAAAAAGAGCCCGCGCAAGCGGGCTCTTTTTGTTGTTCTGGGTATGACTAAGGCGTGTTGGCTTTCGTTCAGATTACGGCCTTGATTTTCGCGAATGCGACCGTTTCCGTACGAGACCAAAATGGCGTTCCTGTTTTCGGTGCGACCGTCGTTTTTAGGGACCCGCGCGGTCGGCGCGATCCCGAGCGCACTGCGGCCGACGGTACGGCGCATGCGGCGGCCGGCTTCGAGGCCGAATCGGCAGACGTCGCCGTTACCGGATTCCGGACGGTTCACGTGGAGTTGAAGCAAGCGCACGAATTTGTCAAATTGCCTAGCCTATCGCCCGTCATCGCTAGCGTTCGTGTGGCTACCGGTTCCGCGCAATCGCTGCACGCGTTACCCGTGCCGGCTTCCGCAATGGATGGATCCGACATTGCGGCGAGTTCCGCGGTTAGCACCGATGGGTTGTTGCGCGCTCTACCCGGCTTCGATCACACGCGAAGTAACAGCGCGTTTACCAATTACGGGCAGCTTCGCGTTTCTTTTAACGGCATGGGCAACGACCGCGGCGTCGTATTGCTCGACGGCTTCCCGGCGCAGGACGGTTTCGGGGGCCAAATCGATTGGGCCGCAATTCCGCCACAACAGATCGACCGCGTCGAGATGCTCCGCGGAGCGGGTTCGGCGCTTTACGGGTCGGGTGCAATCGGCGGTGTCCTTTCAATCGCGGGAAAGGGACCGCCCGCGCAACGCGCGGCGCCGAACGGTTCGCTCGAAGGTGTTGCTGGAAACCTCGGTCTCGCGAGCGCGGCCCTCTCCGCCCAAAGCAACGGCAACGGCAACTTCGGGTGGTGGGCAGGCGCCACCTCGCAGCGTATCTCGTACGCCGATTTACCGCCTGCGTTTGCCACTCCCATGGATCGTGAGGCGATCTCGGACGCACAAACCCTGGTGGTGAAGGGACGTCTTGGCGACGCACGTCAGGCTTTGCAATTCAGCCTTCGCAGAGCGCACGACCATCAAGACGAAGGCCGCCCCAACTACGCGCAGGATCGTACGCAGCAGCAATTCGATCTCCGCTACGCTGGGACGTCCGGCCAGGCCACCGCAAGTTTTGGATTTTTTGAGCGAGGCGGCATCGTCTACAACGACGCGGACCAGTTTCCAAGCCTTCCAGGCGTGTTGCGCTACCATCAAATCGTCCCGGTGTCCGAGGATGGCTTCGACGCCGAATGGTCGCGCGCCGGCGAACACTCGGTCATTCACCTCCGCGCGGACGTTCGTGCGGTTCGGGGATCATCGGAAGAACGGAACGCAGGCGACATCGCGTCGCGCCTGGGTAGCGGCGAACAACGTTTAGGCGGGCTTTCGGTGCAAGAGGAGCTGCGCGGTAAAGAGGCCGACGCTGTCTTTGGCCTGCGCGGCGATGTGGTGTCTTCAAACACAAGGATGGTCGGTAACCTTTCGAACACGGTGCGTGCGCTTTCTCCGCGCATTGGGATACGCTACGATATCTCGCCTAGCGTTGCCATGCGTGCTTCTGCCGGGGCCGCCTTTCGAGCGCCGCTTCTTAACGAGCTCGTCCGCGGTTACGCGATCGGGAACGTACGCTACGATCCAAATCCGAGCCTCCTACCGGAACGAAGCCGCGAGATTGGGTTTGGCGTTGACATTCTCACCTCGACTTCCCACGCGAGCCTAGATTTCAACGATGGACTTGTGCGCGACGCGATCATGTTCTCGACCGTAGATGCCACACACCGAGTTCGAAGTAACGTCGGTGAAACGCGGGCGCGCGGTGCGACGGTGACGTACTCACGACCTGCCGGACCGTGCGCCAGTCTGCACGTTTCCGCCTCATGGGAAGACGCGCGTGTCGTGGCCGGCCCCCTTGCGAACCTTGGAAAGCGTATACCGTACGTTCCGGACGCATCGGCGACGGTCATGATTCAGTGGCAGACGCCCGGGTTGGAAGCTTCCGTTGACGTGAGCTACCTCGGCAAAGCCTACGCCGACGATCGAAACGCGCAGCCCCTGGATGCCGCCGTTCTAGCCGGCTTCACGCTGCGCCACACGTTTGAAAACGGCATGGCCGTGTTTGCGAAGATGGATAACGCTACGTCTAGTCAGTACCTTTCCAGTAACGACCGGCTTGGAGCACCGCGGCTCTTGCGCATCGGGGTGGATTTGCGAATCGGCAAAGCGGAAAGAATTACGTCTTCGTGCCAAGTCGTCGAGCGATCGCAACGATAAGCCCGAGTCCGAAAAACCATGCGACAAATCCCTCGGCAACCGGGCCTACTCCCGAAAGCGCGATGCCGCCTGGATTGCTATTCTGCGTCTGCAAATAATTGACGTAGCGTGCGATGTCGTTCACGTCCTGGTCGCTGAGAACCGAAGGGCCGAATTTCGGCATAACGCCCGGCCCTACCCGAATCGCCTCGGCGACCTGAAAAACCGACGCATGCGTAAGCGGCGGTGCGATTTTGCTGTATCCGGATCCAACGGCGCCCCCGTTTCCGCTGACCCCGTGGCACTGTTCGCAATTCTCGGCGTATACGTTGCGCCCGCGTGCTACGACGCCGCGACGGACTTCCGGTAAAGAGGTGTCGGTGCTCATGCTGAGCGTGCCCACGTATCGCACCAGATCGTCAATTTGTTTTTCGGAGAATTCCGGATTTATATGCTCCTGTTCCACGTAGGGAACTTCTGCAGGCATGCGTCCCGTGTCGACCATGAAGTGGACGTCCGCGGCCGATTTGCCGATAAGGGACGGCGCGAGCGCGGATCCTTGCGCGTGCGTTCCATGGCACGATGCGCAATGCGTTGCGTACAGCGTGGTCGCGGCCTCTTGCGGCGACGCATTTGCAGCCATCGCGCTTGCTGAATGCGTGACGACGAACGCAAGGGCGGCGAGGGTTGACAACGCGAGGGCTTTTTTCACGTAACGGCCATCTAGAGCGACTGCACGTACGAAGTCACATCTCGTACGTCCGAATCGGTGAGGAACTTGGGATAGAGCTTGGCCATGGGCGGCTGTGGGTCTTTAATCCACGACGCGGTCGCCGAAAAATCCATGCGATTTTTCTCATTGCGCAATGATGGGCCAAGGCCGCCCTCGAGACCGGTGGCGCCGTGGCAGACTGCACAATTCGCGGCGAACACCGCTTTGCCGTGATTGAGGTCCGTTACG
>JALYVW010000084.1 GCA_030853005.1 Vulcanimicrobiota bacterium | reverse complement strand
ATCATGATTCGTCAAACGTTCGCACTCGCGTCGATTCTCGCAGTATCGAGTTCCGTTCCGGCACTCGCCTGGGGCACGCAAGGTCACGGCATCATCAACCGCACCGCCGCGGAAGCCCTTCCGGCATCGCTGCCCGCGTTCGTGCGTTCACCCCACGCCGCATACGAAATTACGTCGTTGGGTGCCGAGCTCGATAACCTCAAAGGCTCGGGACAGGCGTGGGATGCGCAAAATGATCCCGGACACTTCGTTGACGTCGGTGACGACGGGAGTATCGCGCCCGGCGTCCGCTTGAACGCCCTACCGGCCACCCGCGAGGCGTACGACACGGCGCTGCGCGCCGCCGGTGCGGATCAATACAAGGCGGGATATTTGCCATATGCAATTCTCGAAGGCTGGCAGCAGGTGCGCAAAGACTTTGCCTACTGGCGCGTTGCGGACTACCGCGCATCGCACGCCCGGACGATGGTGGACGGTGAGTTCGCAGGGCTTGATCGCGACTTGCGCGGCGAGCTGGTCATTCGCGACCTGGGTGTGTGGGGCCATTTTGTGGGCGATGCTTCCCAGCCGCTGCACACGAGCGTGCATTTTAACGGGTGGGGCGACTTTCCGAATCCGCAAAATTTCACAACCGCGCGCACCACGCACGCATTTTTTGAATCGACGTTTGTGAATCGCTACGCAAAACAGGTGGCAATAGCCGCCGCGCTCCCGTCGGCAAATGTGCCTGCGGTTTCAAATGTCGCCGTTTCCCAACAAGTGGCCTTAGCCGAAATCGAACGTTACATTGCTGCAAGCGAAGCGCAGGCCGTTCCACTCTATCGCATTGAAAAAGCGGGCGGCTTCGCAAGCGCCTCTCCGGAGGCCATTCGGTTCGCCGACGCGCGCCTGGCTGCGGCGGCAGCCGAGTTACGCGACCTCGCGACTTGGGCGTACGAAGACAGCCTCAACGACAAAGTCGGCTATCCCGAACAATCCGTTCGCGACGTCCTGAGCGGCGCCGCTCCACCAGCGGGACAGTGATCTTTTCTACTCCTCGGATTTAGCGGCTTGGGCTAACGCCCGGGCTTGAAGATCCCGAACGATCGACGCATCGGCGAGGGTTGTCGTATCGCCGAGCGAGCGGCCTTCGGCAACGTCGCGCAACAGGCGGCGCATGATTTTTCCGCTGCGCGTTTTAGGTAATTCCTGCGTGAACGTGATGTACTTTGGCCGCGTGAACTTGCCGAGTTTTTCGGCAACGTGATCGCGCAAGTCTTCGGCGAGCGTCTCGCTGCCCGCGGCATGGCTGCGTAGCGATACGAAGGCGTAGATTGCTTGGCCGGTGATGTCGTCGAGTTTCCCGCACACCGCCGCCTCAGCAACGTCGCGGTGGTCGACGAGCGCGCTCTCCACTTCCGTCGTGGAAATACGATGTCCGCTCACATTCATAACGTCGTCGATGCGACCCAGAAACCAGTAGTTACCGTCGGCGTCGCGGCGGCAACCGTCGCCGGCAAGATAGCTGCCGGGAAACTTCGACCAGTAGGTTTCGCGGTACCGTTCGTCGTCGCCGTAGATTCCGCGCAGCATTCCGGGCCACGGGCGCGTGAGCACAATATACCCGCCGCCTCCGAGCGGCACGGACTCGCCGGCATCGTTGACGATGTCTGCGGCCACCCCGGGTATAGGCTGCGTAGCCGATCCCGGCGGCGTCGGCGTGATTCCAGGCAGCGGTGCGATCATGATGCCGCCGGTTTCGGTTTGCCACCAGGTGTCGACGACTGGGCATCGGCCGCCCCCAATATGTTCTCGGTACCACATCCAGGCTTCGGGATTGATCGGTTCGCCCACCGATCCTAAGAGTCGCAGCGAGGACATGTCGTGTTGTTGCGGATACGATTCTCCCCACTTCATAAACGTGCGAATTGCCGTGGGCGCCGTATACAAAATGGTCACCTTATAGCGCTCGACGATGTCCCATAGCCGGTCCTTGTCGGGGTAATCCGGCGTGCCTTCGTAGATGACGCTGGTCGCGCCGTTGGCGAGCGGACCGTAGATGATATAGGAATGGCCAGTCACCCAACCGATGTCGGCGGCGCACCAGTAGACGTCCGATTGTTCTTTCAAATCGAAGACGAGTTGGTGCGTCATCGTGACGTGTGTAAGATAGCCGCCGGTTGTGTGTTTGATGCCCTTCGGTTTGGCTGTCGTCCCGCTCGTGTAGAGCAGAAACAAAAGGTCTTCGGCGTTCATCGCTTCCGGCGGGCAATCCGTCGATCGATCGCGGACGACGTCCTCCCACCACACATCGCGGCCGGATTCCATATCGACCGGATCGCCGACGCGTTTGGCGACGATGCAATGGCGGATGGACGGAGTCTGCCGCATGGCTACGTCGCAAAACTCTTTGAGCGCGACGGTCTTGCCGCGGCGTCGCCCTTGGTCCGCGGTAATCAAAGCGACGCACGCCGCGTCGTTAACGCGATCGACGATCGAGTCCGGAGAGAAGCCACCGAAGATGACCGAATGTGCGGCCCCAATTCGCGCGCACGCCAGCATTGCGACGGGCAGCTCGGGGATCATCGGCATGTATATCGCGACCCGGTCGCCTTTTTTGATGCCGAGGGCACGCAGGCCGTTTGCGAAACGGCACACGTCGTCGAGCAACTGCCGATAGGTGATCGTCCGGCGGTCGCCCGGTTCGCCTTCGTAATAGTAGGCGATGCGATCGCCGTTCCCCGCGCGAACGTGCCGGTCCAGGCAGTTTACCGAAGCGTTGAGTTCCCCGTCGTAAAACCACCGAGCAAAGGGCTCCTTCCATTCCAAGACGTGGGAGAAGGGGCGGCTCCACTCCAACTTGCGCGCCCAAGACTCCCAGAATGCGAGATAGTCGCGTTCGGCTTCCTCGTACGCGCCGGGTTGCGCGTTGGCTTGCTCGGCAAAGCGTGCGGAAGGCGGAAAGCGGCGCTTTTCAGTGGCCAGCGCTTCTATTGCATCGGAACTCTTCATGCGGGTTGCTACGGGGAATCCTGGCGTAGGCCCTTGCGCGGGTTGGCACTCCTGCGTTGAAACTGCTAGTATATGGCGGATGACCCTCCCTGGAGATCCTACGCCTCTGGACAAGCGCAAGGCGTTCATTCTTGCAACCGTCGTTTACGAGTACATCGCGACGGCGGAGCCGGTCGCGTCGCAGACGCTCACGCAAAAGTACAATCTCGGTGTGAGTTCGGCGACCGTACGTAACGAGATGGCCGACCTCGAAGCGGCGGGGTACTTGGTGCAGCCGCACACATCGTCGGGGCGCATTCCCTCCGACGCGGGCTATCGCACGTACGTAGACCGGTTGATGGCGCCGGAAAAATTACAAACGGCGGAGCGGCGGCGGATCCGCGACGAGCTCAAAGACGCAAGCCGAGAGTTGGACGAGGTCATCGATTCGACGACGCGTTTGCTTGGACGCCTCTCAAAAAATCTCGCCTTTGTTACGAAGCCAGCGAGCGACGCCCAGCAGTTCCGCCACATTCAGCTTATATGGCTGTCGGCCCACACCGGGGTAGCCGTGGTCGTCACGTCCATGGGCGTGGCGGCGCAAAGCCTCTTCGAGCTGGCTAACGACGCGTCTCCGGACGATCTCACCCGTTTCTCGAACGCGCTCAATGCCCGGCTCGCCAATCGCCCGCTTCGCGAGATTTCCGACCAGGACGTGGGCGCCGCCGGCGAAGAATTGCACGTTGCAGAAGATCTCAAAGCCGCGGTGGCGGCCGCATTACGCAGCGCGCGTTCTGCAGAAGCGCCGACGATCGCTTCGTCGGGTGCGCAGAACCTGCTGGATCAGCCCGAGTTTCAGGACGTACGCAAGCTCCGCTCGATCTTGCGGATCGTCGAGGAGCAGAAGACGTTGTACGATCTGGTCGCCGACTCGATGACGGCTGATGTTCCCAGCGCCAAGATCGGGCACGAACTCGGAAACGATGAGATGAACGACTTTAGCATCGTCACGGTTCCTTATCGTTTTGGGCAACACGCTATCGGCATGCTTTCTATTTTGGGCCCCAGGCGAATGCCGTATGGGCGACTCATGGCGCTGGCCTCGGGCACTGCCGAGACGCTTTCCGAACGTTTGTCCGACGTTGAAGTAAAATAACGGTGACCAAGGACTTTTACGACGTTCTCGGCCTGCGCCGCGATGCGAGTGCCGAAGAGATCAAACGCGCGTACCGGGCGCTCGCGCGCACGCACCACCCCGACGTTGCAGCCGACAAGTCGGACGCGGAACATCGCTTCAAAGAAATTAACGAGGCCTACGAGATCCTCTCCGATCCGCAAAAGCGCGCTCAATACGATCGTTTTGGCAGCGTGGGAAGCGGGTCCGACTTCGGTGGGTTTGGCGCCAATTTTTCCGGCGGGGGCTTCGGCGACATCTTCGACATGTTTTTCGGCGACGCGCGCGCGCAGCAGTCGTCCGCGCGCCGCTCGGGACCGGCGCGCGGATCCGATCTGCGGTACGACCTGGAAATCTCGCTGGAAGAAGCATTTGCCGGCACAACGCGCGAGGTTGCCTTCAATCATCTCGCGCAATGCGAAACGTGCCGGGGTTCAGGCGCGGCTCCCGGAACGCTGGTGGTTCCCTGCGACCGTTGCCAAGGCACGGGCGTGACGCGGGTGGCGCGCCAGACGCCGTTAGGCCAATTCGTCACGCAATCGGCATGCACGAAATGCGGCGGTGAAGGCCAGGTCGTGCAGACGCCGTGCGCGACGTGCGCCGGCCGTGGACGACATGAAGTGGAGCGTAAGCTCACCGTGAAGGTGCCCGCCGGCGTGGACGATGGAAGCCGTATTCGCATCGGAGGCAGCGGCGAGGCCGGCGTGCGCGGCGGTCCGGCCGGCGATCTCTACGTCTATCTGAGCGTGGCACGCCATCCGCTTTTCCGGCGCGATGGCCTCGATACGTTCGTCGACGTCCCGATGAGTTTTCCGCAGGCGGCTTTCGGCGGGCAAATCCCCGTACCGACGCTGGAGGGCGATCTCCCCTTGGCCATCGCCGCCGGCACGCAGAGTGCGACAACGTATCGCATGCGCGGCCACGGCATGCCGGCCGTGCGCGGAAATTCCCGCGGCGACCACGTGGTTACGGTGCACGTGGTCGTTCCGACCAAACTAAACAAGCAGCAGCGCGATTTGCTGGAAGCCTTTGCGGGCGCCGGCGGTGACCGCATCGACGAACGTTCGTTTTTCGATAAAGTCAAGGATGCTTTCCGCCCGGATTAGCGTTTGAGCACAGCCGCTCGGTTCTTTATTGAAGGCGTGCACGCGCCCGGAGATGCCGTAGAACTCTGCGGCGCCGACGCGCGAAAAATCCGTGTGGTGTTACGGTTGCGCGCGGGAGATCCGATACGTCTTATCGATTCCGGCGGCACGACGTTCGAGGCCCGCGTTACCGGCGACGGTCCCCGCGTGCGCGCCGAGCTCGGACGCGCGATCCAATCTGCGCCCGCGACGAGATCGAGCGTCACGGTTGCTCAGGCGATTCCCAAAGGTCAAAAAATGGATTTCGTCGTTGAAAAGCTGACCGAGTTGGGCGTCGCGTCGATCGTTCCGTTTCAATCGGAGCGCTCGGTACCGGGTTGCGGAGAAGCGAAACTGGAGCGCTGGCGGCGCCTTGCGCGAACGGCGGCGTTACAATGCGGTCGCTCCGACGTTCCCTCCATCGTCGAACCGTCGACTCTACCGGCCCTTTTGGAGCAATTCCACCGCTTCGATCGTGTCCTGATGCCGTGGGAACTCGCCGATCCCGTGCCCTTGCGTGAGATTTTGCCCGGCCTGCTTCTGCGAGCTGGACGGCTGTTGGTGATCGTCGGACCCGAAGGCGGGTTTTCTCACGAAGAGGCTACGGGGGCGGTTGCGAGAGGGGCGAGCGCGCTGTGGCTGGGAAATACCATCCTGAGGACGGAGACGGCGGCTCTGGTATTTATGGCGATCCTCCGCTATTGTACCGACATGTAAAGGAATGGATGTCGCGCAGAGCTTGGTAAACATGCCTTGGATTTTCGCTGCGCTTTCGCTGCTTTTGGCTGCGGGCTTTGCGGTGTTCGTGCTGCGAATCCCCAGGATGGCGCGGACGCGCAGTCCCTACTCAAATGTAGTGACGAAGCAATGTATCGCGTCAAAGAATCCGGGAAAAATGCTTTGCGTTTCTATCACTAAGGGGCGCCATGGACTTCGATACGCTTTTACTGGACGGAGATGGTGGTGGCGATGCGCTCTCTCCGCCCATTTATCAAACGACGGCTTTTCGCGCGAGCTCCCAGTCGGAATTTCGCGAAACCGCGCGCAGCGACCGCCCAGAGCGGTTTTACACGCGCTACGGAAATCCGACACTGGAGAGAGTCGCCTCGCTCTTGGCTCAACTGGAAGGCGCCGAAGCCGGCTTGCTGTGCGCTTCGGGAATGGGTGCCATTTCCACGACGCTGCTCTCGTTGGTTAGATGTGGCGATCACATTGTAGCGCAACGCAATCTGTATACTGGGACCGTCGATTTACTGGAAAAACTCTTATCGCGTTTTGGTGTGGCGACCACGTTTGTCGATGCTGGAGACCTCGCGTCGATCGAACGGGCAATCGTGGATCGCACCGTGCTCGTCTATGTAGAAACGCCCAGCAACCCGCTGCTGCGCGTCGTCGACTTGCAGGCAGTTTCGCAGATGGCACGTGCGCGCAACGTTCTGACCGTCTGCGACAATACGTTCGCGACCCCCATCAATCAGCGGCCTCTGGAATGGGGAATCGACCTTGTCGTGCACGGCGCGACGAAATATCTAAGCGGGCACTCCGACGTTATGGCCGGGGCCATCGTTGGAACGAAAGCCGCAATCGATCGCGCGTGGGAAACGTCGTTGACACTCGGCGCGACCTTGGGCGCTATCGATGCGTGGCTGCTCCTACGCGGGTTGCGTACCCTCGCACTACGGGTCGTGCGCCATAACGAGAACGCCCTCGCGCTCGCGAGGTTTTTACGCAAGCACCGGCGCGTAGCGTCCGTTTACTATCCGGGCCTGGACACGCACCCGGAGCA